>DATIBJ010000193.1:0-43039 GCA_035457565.1 Pyrinomonadaceae bacterium
ACCGCAGAGCCACAGAGAACACGGAGATCGCCCAGAGAATTGCACAATAAAAAAGGGAGGCAGCCCAGCCTCCCCTTCTCAGATTTTTTGGCTCCGCAGGTAGGACTCGAACCTACAACCCTTCGGTTAACAGCCGAATGCTCTGCCATTGAGCTACTGCGGAATATCGCACCAAATAGCGAATAACTTGTCCGCTAAGGCGAACGGGTTTTATAGCAAATGGGTTTAGGAGCGTCAACCGGAGTCGTTTCATTTTGGTCGATGCTTAAAGTAGAGGCGCTGAACAGTAAAAAGATCAATAAGAGTCTTTTGTTCATTCGTATACCTCCAAAAGACAATTTAGCTAAGCAACTTAAACGCACGTCGCCGGATTAAGTGCCAGAAACATATTTTACGGCTACAATCCGATGGTGCACTTTCACTAGCTGCAGCGGCATGTTGCCGTGTCGAGATGTAGCAGCGAGCTTTGATCATCCAAAGCGAAATTACCCGGAGGATCAAAGCCAGGACGGTGCTTCACATCCTATCCGTTGCGTGGTGTCCTCGCTTGAGACTACCTCAACCACGCCACCTCAACAATGGAGAGTCAAAATGGCTACAACTAAGAAAAAAACGACAAAAAAGCGAGCAGTAGGCTCAAGGAGACGCGCTGGAACCGACGCTAAAATAATCAAGCGAGACAAAACGATCATGTGGGTCAATCACTTTGATCTGTTGCCCGGCGATGCAAGTGTGACCACTTCCTTTAATGCGGTTAACTCTGGTGTTGGAGGGGGACTTACTGGCCTGGTCATTCAGTCAACCACCACCGGACAGAACGCACAAGGAGGTGGCAACAAGGTGGTACACATGGGCTTGCAAGTACCTCCAGGTTATTCGATTCTTGGCGTGCGCGTGTGTTACGAGTTGTCCAATAAGAGAAGCTTCATCAGCCAAATTCGGCTGGCACAGATTCAAACAACACCTTCAAGCGCTGTCGTGATGTTGGATGACCCGACCGACCACACCAATCCGGGACCGCTCTGCGTGGACAGCGCTAGTACGACAGTGAATCCCGGCGCCGGAGAGGTGCTCATCAGCTTGCGTGTTAACTTCGGCAACACCGCGGACAAGATCGTCGTTCGCGCGCTAGGGTTACATCTCAGTCCGGTCTAATACCTATTGCGAGTGGTTGTCTAGATTCAAGGGGAGGCTGGGCTGCCTCCCCTTTTTCATCTGTGGACCTTCGATTTGCTGAATTCGCGCCCCTTGACTAGATACGGTGGTAGCGCTAGAGTCCTCACCTCGAATTCCCCCATATTACCAACACTCACCTCGCACTCTTACGGAGATTCTATGGAAGCACAAGCACAAGCAACAGCGAAACGCCTTGACCGTAACACCGAGGCTGTCGAGGTACTGCGGCGTCTAAACGATCTTGGTGCTATTAACCTTGACGTAATGATTGCAAAAGCAGCCGAAATTAAGACTATCACCGGCGGTGGTGGTGGCGCAGGTGCGGCAGCGGAGTTAGAGCCAGAAGACCGAATCTGCTACAAGTTTTACATCAAAGTTGGACCACGACTCGACGTCGACATCGTCTCGGTTGCGGCTGAGCTTCGAGCATTAGGTTTTGAAGTCAAACGACTGGCGACCAAATGATTTCCGTTCGCCATACGACTACAGAACGAATTCAAGGCGCCGATCTACGGCGCCTTGATGCTTTACGTGAATACGTTCGGTCGGCGCTTCACATGGCGCGGTTGGTTCTTGACGAAGTCCTCGCAACGCGCTTTGGTGATGAAGAACCCGATGAGTACCTGCAACTAGTCGGCAAAGCCAGCGGTGAACTTGCCATGTTGCTGCGCATGGCGAAGCGCGTGTTGCCGGGTGAAGAAGATGTCGCAGAGATTCTTGAAATAGCACGCGCTCTCGTTCCGTACGCTCGTTCGCCCAAGGTGTATCGGTCGTTGCTTTTCCGTCCATCAAGGGCGCCGATGTATTCCCTGGCGCATTTCTGTTTAGTCGACCTCGGACTGCCTCATGAGAATCTAGATCACGTCGCGCGGCTCGCACTCCAATCATCGGTTTACGAGGCGAACGAAAGAGTGCCGTACCGAATGCTCGACGCAGCCTGGACGCGCCACCTCGCTTTCGGAGACGCGGAACTCAATCATCCCGCGATCTCTCTTTCGCCGCTCTGCACCGGAGTCGATCTTCTCGAGGCGACATCCAGTGATGCTTACGCATTTACACACTCTCTTCCTTACGCAACGGACTTCGGACGCGTTTCACTTCCTGAGCACATCGATCGACTGCACCTCCTGGGAATTGCAGAAGCGGTTGCTGTGAAAGCTCTGGATGAGGACGATCTCGATCTATTGTCTGAGGTACTGATGGCGCCGGCGATCTTGAAATTAGATTGGACGCCTATATTGTCCTTCGGGTGGGAAGTGTTGGAACGTGTCTGGAAAGAGTTTGGATTTGTTCCTGGGCCCGGCATTCCACCACCAGCAAGCGATGAGACCCGCATTCAGAAAGTGAGACGCGTGCTCGGGACCGTCTACCACACGACTTTCGCTGCCGGACTGTGTTGCGCCACCTTGATCGCCTGTCGATCAATCCCGCCGCATGTCGAATCCACGACCGCTGACTGTTCGGAGCTTCCGCCCGGCAAAGGCGCCGCCTGGAAAATTAACTGGAGCACATCGCCGCCGGAGGTTCGAGAGAATCTGAATTTCTTGTCTCTAGCGTTTTCGCTGCGCCGCGCTCTTGATCATATGGATCTGGTGCGCGTCCGCGAGATACTCGGCTCCGCAGCGGAGACTGGTTTAATAGAACATCCTCTCTTCACACAGAGCCTAGAACTGTTGGAACGTATAAATGCAGCAGACCTCACAACGGGTTCACAGTAATAATTCTGGTCTCCACCAAGCGCACCTGCGTCTCACCCTTTTCGCGATCCAGTTCGGCATTCTTACGCCGTAATAACCCTTACGCAAAAATAAATTCTTGCCTTTTTAGTCTACCTATGTAGAATACGGGCTACAAAGAATACTTGCTACAAAAAAACGGTTCTAGCTAAAAGCCGGATTGAGGTGTCTTGAATGGGAAAAGGCTTTCTCTCTTACGCATCGACCGTGATTCTCCAGGCAGTTAGCAACGGATATCTCTACGGGTTCGACATCATCGACATCACCGGACTGCCCGGTGGGACCGTCTATCCTGCTCTCCGCCGCCTTGAAGAATCCGGCTATCTCACTTCGCAATGGGAAAAGCCGAGCATCGCGCAGAACCAACCGCGACCGCAGCGAAAGTATTACGAACTGACGAAGCCTGGTCGCGAGACGTTAGTCGAGGCGGTGAAGCGTTACCGACTACTGGAACAAACACAACCGACCAAACAACGTCATCCAAAACCATCACGCGCATGAGGTAAAAGCCGTGCTCTTCGTGAGACCACACCTGCGGTTGATTGCCCTCCTTGGGATCGTCGTGCCACAACGGTTGCGGGCCGACTGGAAGCAGGAGTGGGAAGCCGAGTTACAACATCGCGAACAACTGCTCGCAGAGTGGGACCGGCTCGACTGGCGATGCAAACTCGATCTCATGCGGCGCAGCACGAGTGCGTTTTGGGATGCACTCTGGATGCAAACGTATCGGTGGGAGGACGCTTTGATTCAAGATTTGCGTTTCGCAGTGCGAATGTTATTGAAGAGTAAAGCGTTCACTACCGTCGCGGTTCTTTCACTCGCCCTCGGTATCGGCGCGAGCACGGCACTCTTCAGCGTCCTGGACGCAGTGATGCTAAAGACACTTCCAGTCAACCAACCGGAGCAGTTGATCTTGTTGCGGTGGGTCGGCGGGAAGGGACTGGTGAAAGGGTTCCGCGGCTCAACTGAAGAGGATCCGGTTACAGGACTCGAGACGAGTACTTCTATCTCATATCCGGCGTTCGAGCGATTTCGCGATCAAAATCAAACACTGGATTCCCTCTTCGCGTTCGCATCTCTAGGACAATTGAACATAACCGTCGACGGGCAAGCTGAGATGGCAACCGTCCAAGTGGTTTCCGGAAGCTATTTTCCAGAACTCGGTGTAAACGCCGCCCGCGGTCGCCTTCTAACTTATGACGACGAAAACGCAGGCGCTCCCGCAGTTGTGATCAGTCATCGTTACTGGCGACGCCGGTTCGGTGGTGAAGCGATCGAGGGGAAGACAGTTTACCTTGTTGATACAGCATTCACGATAATCGGGGTAACCCCACCTGAGTTCTTTGGAACCCTCGATGTCGGATCTTCACCTGACATCACTTTAACGATTGGGCAATTGGCTCGCGTTTCTCCCCGCTTTGCTGACTATCGGCGTTCGGCGACTAATTGGTGGGTCCACATCATGGGCCGACCGAAAGGCGGAATAAGCACTGCGCAGATCCAAGCCGAACTCAGTGCGATAATGCAACGCCATGTGCTCGAGTTGATTAGTGCACCGGGCGAACAGATCTCATCGCCGCAAATCAGAGTGGTTTCAGGTAGCCAGGGATTAGTCGAACAGCGCCGGAAGTTTTCGACTCACTTCGCGATCTTGATGGCAATTGTTGGGCTCGTGCTTCTCATTGCATGCGTCAACGTCGCCAGTTTGTTGTGGGCGCGTGCCGCCACTCGCCAGAAAGAACTCGCCGTACGCGTTTCGGTTGGAGCCAGTCGTCTTCGACTGGTCCGACAACTCCTGACAGAAACTGCGTTGCTGGCAATCTTGGGTGGAGGACTGGGATTACTCTTCGCCTACTGGGGCAAGGATGTGCTGCTGACGCTGTTGATGGGCAGGAGTGACGATTTTGTTATTGCACTTCCCGTGGACTGGCGAGTACTTGGCTTCACGACTCTTATCACTGTCCTCACGGGACTCTTTTTCGGACTCGCTCCAACGCTACGCGCAACGCGAGTCGAACTCACGCCGGTGCTCAAAGAGAATCCAGCCATAGGTTCGGTGCGCTCGCGTTTCGGTAAAGCTTTGGTATTGACACAGGTGGCCATGTCGCTGCTCTTGCTGGTAGGCGCCGGGTTGTTCGTCCGCACCCTGCAAAATCTTAACCAAATTGACGCTGGCTTCAATCGCGAGAATCTCCTTCTTTTCAGCGTCAGCACACGTTATGAAGCAACACGTCGAGCGGGTCTTTATCAGCAGATCACTGACAGCATCGCCGGCGTTCCTGGCGTCCAGGCAGTGAGTTCGTCACACAACCCGTTACTAGCTGGTATCTACTCAGGGATCAAGATCGCAATACCAGGTTACTCCGTAGACTCCGATCAAAAGGTCAGGAGTATCGAGGTTGCACCATACTTCCTCGCCACGATGGAGATTCCTTTGCTACTCGGACGCGAGTTGACACTTCAAGACAATCAATCGGCACCGCGAGTCGCAGTCGTCAATCAATCGCTTGCTCAACGTTTTTTCCCGCAACAAAATGCACTAGGGCAACTCGTTGTTTTGGATGGGCAAGAGAGACGAATCGTCGGGATCGCGCACAACACCAAGTACGGTGGAATTCGTGAAGAGATCGAACCTCTCGTTTATCTCCCCTATTTGCAGAATAGCTCTGGTCCATCGTCGGAATTGAGTTTTGCAGTACGCACTCAAGGCCATCCAAGTGGAACTATCGCGGCTATACGTCAGGCAGTTCAATCAGTCGATCACAACATACCAGTCTTCAATATTCGTCTACAGAGCGATGTCATAGCACGAAGTTTTGCTCACCAACGACTCTTCGCGACATTGTCGAGCTTCTTCGGGCTACTGGCGCTCGCACTGGTTTCGATCGGGCTATATGGCTTGTTGTCTTACTCCGTCGCTCGCCGCACACACGAGATTGGCATTCGGATGGCGCTTGGTGCGCAACGTGTGGATGTATTGCGGATGGTGCTTGGTGAATCCTTGCTGCTGGTTCTGATTGGGTCAGTGATCGGTTTGGCGGCCGCCTTCGCAACGACGCGATTGATTTCCGGAATGCTGTTTGGTTTGACGCCCACCGATCCGCTGAGTTTGGCGTTGGCCACTTCTCTGCTTCTGATCATGGGCGCGTTGGCGGGATGGATACCGGCGCGCAGGGCCGCAAACGTCGATCCCTTAATTGCACTGCACTACGAGTGAAAGTCACTGGATGCTGCAAGCAAAGGAACCAACTCGTTTTCGTTTTTGGCTTTGGCTGATTCGATTGATCGGTGTGATCGTGCCTCAACGCCTGCGCGCGGATTGGAAGCAGGAGTGGGAAGCCGAGCTACAACATCGCGAACAACTACTCGCACAGTGGGACCGACTCGATTGGCGCAGCAAGCTCGATCTTCTAAGACGCAGTGCGAGTTCATTCTGGGACGCGCTTTGGCTACTGCCCAAACGATGGGAGGATGAAATCATCCAGGATCTGCGCTTCGGTCTTCGCCTGTTATTGAAGAATCGCGGTTTCACCGTTGTTGCAGTGCTCTCCCTGGCGCTCGGAATTGGAGCCAACACAGCGATCTTTAGTTTGGTTGATGCTGTACTGATCAAATCGCTCCCCGTTAAAAGTCCTGAGCACCTTGTCGCGTTTGATTCCCAGAACAGTCGCGGTGAGCAAAGCAACTTTTCTCATCCCGTATTCAAGGAACTTCGCTCGCGCACGCCAGGATTCTCAGGAATCTTTGCGGCAATGGACGGCACAACAAGACTGGAGATGACTGGTTCGCGATCGCTGGCTGGAATGGGCCACGCTGAAGTGCAACTTGTTTCGGGAGAGTATTTCCAAGTACTCGGCGTCAATCCAATTATTGGTCGAACACTGACTGCTGGGGACGATCAAACGCCCGGCGCGCATCCCGTCGCGGTTCTGAGCTATGACTTCTGGCAAGGTCGTTTTGCTGGTGACGTCTCTGTCATCGGTCAGACCATCACCCTGAAGGAGCAGCCCTTCACAGTTATAGGTGTAACTCCACCTGGATTCTTTGGGGAAGCAGTGGGACGGTCGCCGGATATTTGGGCGCCGCTAATGATGGAACCCTCACTGAATCGGGGTACGTCATACCTCAACGATGTGACAACAGGCTGGCTGAGAATCATGGCCCGTCTTCAACCCGATGTTAGCGAGAAGCAGGCGCAAGCAGCGTTGACTCTGTCGCTTGAGCAAATCAAAAGCGAGCAGAGTGCTCTGAGCAAGGCGGCGCGACACATAGCGACTATCCAGGTTCTTTCTGGTCGCAAAGGACTTTCGGACTTTCGCACCGAGTTTGCGCAACCGTTAAAGATTCTGATGGCTGTAGTCGGTTTGGTTCTTTTGATCGCGTGCGCCAATGTTGCCAACTTGCTTCTTGCGCGATCAATGTCTCGGCAAAACGAATTGGCCGTACGTCTGGCGATAGGTGCGGGACGCTTCAGGCTGATTAGACAGTTCCTCAGCGAAAGCCTTCTGCTGGCCGCGGCTGGCGGCGTGCTGGGTCTTCTATTCGCACGGTGGGGCAGTCGGGCACTTTTGGTTTTGGGTTCGCAGGGCAATACTCCGCTTCCGATTAATGTCACACCAGACATCCGCATCTTCGGATTCACGTTGGCGGTTTCGTTGATTACGGCAATACTGTTCGGCCTCGCACCTGCTCTGATCGTCACGCGTGGAGAGGTGAATGCATCACTGAAAGGCTCCGCTTCCCCGCGGCGACGTCTCCCACTGTTTCGTCCTTTGGTGGTGGGCCAAGTTGCCTTGTCGCTACTCCTGCTTACTGGTGCGGCCCTGTTGGTCCAAACGCTGCGAAACCTGCACAGGCTCGATCTTGGTTTCGCGGGTGACCGCATCATCCAAGCACGAATTTACCCGGAGTCGAGTGGTTACGAAGCAAAAGAACTTCCCGAACTGCATAGGCGGCTGCTCGAAAAACTGAACTCCACGCCGGGCCTACACTCCGTGAGTTTGGCCAGCAGTGGGTTTCGTACTGGAACCTCTCGCACCTGTTGCATTGCGGTCGAGGGCTACACACCCGAGCCCAAAGAAGACCGGGAGGTTCAGACCCTGAGAGTTACCCCTGGTTATTTCGCGACAATGGGACTACCACTGGTAATGGGACGCGACTTCACTGAGTCAGAAGTCAGCACTAAGCCGCAAGAGTCTCCAAAGGCTGCAATCATCAACGTGACGATGGCGAGGCATTACTTCGGAGACGTTAATCCGCTGGGACGACGCTTTGGTTGGGGCGACCAACAAGTCAAGTACGACTACGAGATCGTCGGTGTAGCCGGGGATGCTAACTACGGCAATTTGCGCGTCAAAGCACGCTCACTGATCTATTACCCTGGGCGAGGTGACAGCCTGCTGGTCATACGAGCCGCTACTGATTCAACAGCTCTGATAGCGACGGTTCGACAAGCGATTCAACAGGTCGACAAGGGTTTGGAGATTTTGAGTATCAAAACAGTTCCCCAACTAATCGATCAAGCGTTGGTGCAAGAGCGCTTGCTCGCAAAGCTGTCCAGTTTTTTCAGTCTGCTGGCGCTGCTACTTGCCTGCGTCGGATTGTACGGCGTAATGGCCTACGACGTTGCGCGACGCACGCGCGAGATTGGCATTCGCATGGCGCTCGGCGCACAACGAAGAGCTGTTGTTGGACTAATAATGCATCAGACGATGTGGCTGGTGATCATCGGTGTGGTCATTGGATTGGGTGCGGCGCTTATTTCGACCCGCTGGCTGAGAAGTTTGCTATTTGGATTAACGCCAAACGATCCGCTAACTATCCTGCTCTCTTCTTTACTACTGGTGACGGTGGCAGGCATCGCTGGCTATCTGCCTGCGCGCAAAGCAGCGCAGGTTGATCCGCTGACGGCGCTGCGTCATGAATAGACAACACGCTATCACTGTTTGCTGATCAGTTCCTTCATTAACCACTCATCACGATCGACCATGATCTCCTTCAGTTCCATCTTGTGCGAAGCGTCGTACATCTTGCGTTGCTTCGGTTGTCCAGCTGCGGCGAACACGACGGCCGCATCAGCCTGCGATATATAAAAATCAGCTTTGCCAAATTGAAAAAACTTGCTGGCGTTTGTCGACTGTCGGAGGTAATCCGTAAGTTCCAGGCCGGCGTTCTGTTTCAGATAAGCAGCCTTCGATTTCGGTTGCGGGCCAAGAAACGCCCAGTCGTTTAGACTCTGAGTTGCAGCGATGAAGACGTAGGTTTTGACGCGTTTTTCGACGCCGGCCATCAACATCCCATACATCGCTCCGAAATCGTGGCCGACATAACCTACCCGTGCTTTGTCGACCTGTGGTTGTGAAAGCAGCAGATCAAGAGCGCGTCGAAGTTCGATAACCTGTCGTATTGAATTCTCGTAGTCCTGTTCTGGAATGCGACTGCCGAACCAACGAGGTTCGGACCACATCGCATCCACCAAAACTGAGACCACTCCTTTCGGCGCAAGCTCCACAGCTTCCTCTAAAAACTGGGTGCGGTTTGATTTCTCTTCACCCAACCAATGCACCCAAAGAATACCTGCGAACGGACCGTTTCCGGCGGGGACGACCACATATGCTTTTACTTCGCGTCCACCTGGGCTAGGGACGAAGGTAACGTCGCGCACGATCACATCGCCGCGTTTCTCGACTGAAATCTCTTTCACACTCAATGGCGAGTTTTGATTATATGCGAAGCGTGAAACCGAAGCGTCTGACTTGGTCTGCGCGTGGCCAGTTAAGACAAAGGCGAACACGAGCGCAGGGAAGATCGTCTTGATGTCGATACCGGTTAACCTCATGACCATAACTTTAATGGACTAAAAACGACTTTGTCCTCATTCTTTGCAAACAAAGTGTTGATAGATTGGTGATGCCCCGGCGCGTCCATCAAAAAATTGCTTCCTGCGTTACGGCTTTGCCGTCCCAAAAAAGTTTCTCGGGAAAACAAGAACTTATGCACTTGCTACGCAGAGGACACGCAGAGAGCTGAGTAGTTTAAAGGGATACACTTCAGATTAGAAACACCGGTTGATGTCGGCAAAGAATTTTTGGGCAACTGATCCAAAACTCTGTATCGCACCTTCGCGTACTAATACCATTTCACGAACAACCAGGCCTGCAGGAGAACAAACAATTGATTGAACAAGCCCGCCCTTCCAGTCGAACATTCTGCCTTATTGCATTGTTGCTAACCGCTCTTGTAACGCAGTCGTCAGCTAAAACCGACCCAACCAAACCAACAGATCAGCCTTCATCAATCGATTTCAGTGAACTGGACAAACTCGTCCCCGTCGAACTCCAGGAGAAGAACACGCCGGGCACGGTAATTACCATCATTAGTGGCGACCAGGTCATCTACCAAAAAGCGTTTGGCGTCGCGAACGTTGAAACAAGAGCGGCGATGGAAACAGAAATGCTTTTTCGTCTGGGCTCAACCACAAAGATGTTCACGGCGGCCGCGCTGCTTTTGCTCGCTGAACAGAACAAGATCAAGCTTAATGAGCCGATTGGCGATCGCGTCAAGGGTTTGAACGCGAGAATCGCGGGCGCCACGCCGCATCATTTGTTAAGCAACTCCGCAGGCGTCCGGGATTTTGCAGCGTCCGTGACCTCAAACGACGACGCTTCTCTTGGAAACATGATTCGTTCTTGGAAAGACGACATCTTCTTTGCCGATCAAGGTGAAATCTATTCCTACTCAAGCGCGGGTTTTTGGCTCTCAGGATTCGTAGTCGAAGAACTCCAGGGCAAGCCGTACGCGGATGCGATGACCGAATTAGTATTCAAACCCGTCGGGATGGAGCGCACAACGCTGCGTCCATTCATGGCAATCACCTACCCTTTCGCGACCGGTCATGCTGTCGCAGGTGGAAAGGCAACTATTCTGCGGCCGATGTTCAATAATGTCGCGATGTGGCCCGCAGGCTCGATCTTCTCGAACGCAAAAGATCTATCTCGTTGGGTAATCGCGCTACTCAATGAAGGAAGAGTGGAAGGCAACCAAGTTCTCTCAGCGTCCGTAATAAATCAGATGGTCCAACATCATGTACCGGTACCGGGGGAGACAGACTCTTATTACGGCTATGGTCTAACAGTCTTCAAATTTAAGGGTCTTGAGTTTGTCGGACACGGAGGCTTCAGTCGCGGTTATGGCTCGATGATCCAGATGGTGCCGTCGCGGAAGTTTGCAGTAATAGTGCTTACCAACAAGAGTGGCGAGACAATGAGGAAGAGTCTGAATAAGGCGATGGAGTTGGGACTCGGTTTGAAGGATGATGGGCCGCAAAAACCCGCGGCGGCTGCTCCACTAACAGAATCTGAGATGAACGAGTACGTCGGATCATATTCGCATGCACCGCAAGTGTGGGAAGTGTCGGTCAAAGCGGGCAAACTCTACGTCAAAGTTGACGGCAACGAATACGTGATGACGAAGAGTGCAGATCGAAAGTTCACGTTTGGTGCTCAAAACGAAAACGAGCTTGTGTTCGTACCGGGTAGAAATGGCAAGATTGGATTTCTCTTCACCGAACTCTACGGTGCCAAGAGAGTTGAGAAGTGATTTCCAGACGAGGGTGACACCACCCGCTTTAGAGCCGTGGAGTAGCTGCCTCAAAACGACTGGGGTGGTAGCGACTTTCGTGTTTAGTTCGTGTGACTCAACCATTCACGATCTTACGATACGCCACATACAAGTCAGTGAGCCGATCGGCGGAAGCAGGATCACTTCGGGCAAGCAAGGTGATCACTTCATCGCGTCCGGCAAGCAATGGCTGTATTCCTTGTCTTTGCACCTGTGTCAGAGTTGAACCATCCGCCTTATCAAGTTCTGCACTTAACGATGTGAAAAACTGACTGGCAGCCTGGCGCGCGGGTTCATACTCACCTCGTCGCGCGTCGATTGCTGCGGAGGCAATATTGTTCTGCATCTTGGCAAGTATTAATTGATGCTCAGTCTCAGCAAGACTGCTGGTTGCAGCGCGAGCCTTCAGCCACATCGGGACCAGTCCGAGCAGAAAGACGATCACCAGCACTCCAGCATAAATCATCAAGCGCTGCATTAAAGGACGGGGCGCGACTGTTTGGTGCGTGACTGGTTCTGGCTTAACGTTTTCACTCATAATTTTTCGCCTTTCAACTGATCCGCAGATTACCGAGCGCGGCTTTGGGCCGCAACGATAAGAGCGCTGGCCGAAACTGTTAAAGTCGAGTTAATGACTCAACTCTCTGCGCACCCTCACCGATCTCCGCGTCCTGGCGGTTAGTTTTGGTTGCGTAAATAGATTCAGCCCTAGAGTGTGCCATTCAGATCGTTAAAAAGGTAGTTGAGTGTAGTGAAGATCGAAAACTCCACCGCCGAGACGCAGAACACGCTGAGGTTGCGTAGAGAGTTGAGCGCAATCTTTTGTGGATGATCTTTTGTCGTCACCCGAGTTATATTATTCGGTCATGATTACTACCCTTAATCACTTAACTATGGCCCAACTTGAAGCGGCTTTGGAGCACATTCTTGAATCCCCAAAAGACAATGGAGTAGTGGATTTGATTGTCAGACGACCCTGCGTCGATCAAAGAGAAGTTGTCGATGAAGCACAGTTGGATGTGAAGGACGGTCTCGTCGGTGACAGTTGGATGTATCGCGGCAGCTCCAAAACCTCTGACGGTGGACCACATCCCGAGATGCAAATCACCATCATGAACTCCCGCGTCGTGGCGCTCGTCGCGCAGGACAAAGAGCGTTGGCCGCTCGCTGGTGATCAGTTGTTCATCGAGATGGATTTGAGCAACGCCAATCTACCAGCCGGATCGCGAATCGCGATCGGTTCGGCAATCATCCAGGTGACTGCGCCACCACACCTGGGCTGTCAAAAGTTCGTTGCTCGGTTTGGAGCTGATGCGATGAAGTTTGTTAACTCAGCGGTCGGAAGAGAATTGTGCATGCGTGGCGTTCATGCGCGTGTTGTGCAGAATGGGGTTGTGCGGGCGGGAGATATCGCGCGAAAGGTTCAAGGAGTATCCACAGATTCCACAGATTAGAACGTAGACAGACTAGTTGAGTAGATAGGTAATTCAAGGCAAGGTATTGTTAACCGACTCAACTAACCTGTCTACGTTCTAATCTGTGGAATCTGTGTAATCTGTGGATACTCCTTATTTCTTCACCACGCGCAGCAGCACCACACCATGACCCGGAACGGTGGCTGAGAATTCCGGAGTCCTTGCGTCAACATCCTGATGCAACCAAAGATCACGCACCTTGCGCTTCTCTGCCACACCAATCTCAGCCCACTTCAAATTCATCTTTGCTTCATCCTTCGCGCGGTTGAAGAAAGCCACTGCAATCGCGCCGCCGGAGAGTTCGCGCGTCCAGATCTCTTGATCACCTGATTTCGAGAAGCGAGTTCCCTGCTTTCCCAGCTTGTCTTGATCCACGGCGATCACTTCGCGGTTAGTGAGAATAGCAAGTGTCTCCGGAGTCATTTGTCGGAGATCATTTCCGGCGAGCAGAGGCGCAGCGAGCATGGCCCAGAGACTCATGTGCGTTTTGTATTCCGCGTCAGTCATGCCACCGTTGCCGATCTCCAACATATCCGGGTCGTTCCAGTGGCCTGGTCGCGCGTACTGCGCCAGGTCGTTCTGCCGGAAACCAATTCCCGTCATCGAGTCCCAGGTGTCGCGAATGTCCCCAGTCGTGCGCCAAAGATTACCGCCAACTTCGGGGCCCCACTTCCAAACATCGAGTCGGCCATACTGGCAAAGGCTGTAGACAATCGGTCTGCCAGTCTTCAGCAGCGCATCACCCATTTTCTGATAGATGGCCGGCATCTCTTCGTCTGTGTACAACGTGCGCGCGCCACACCAGTCGTACTTCAAATAATCGATGCCCCACTTCGCATAAGTCATCGCGTCTTGCTCTTCATGAGCGTAGCTACCTTCGTATCCAGCACACGTGTTTGGCCCAGGCGATGAATAGATGCCCAGCTTCAACCCTTTCTTGTGAACGTAATCAGCAAGCGCCTTCATGTCTGGAAACTTTTTGTTGGTTTGAATTTCACCTTGCGCATTGCGACCTGCTTCCCAGGTATCGTCGATATTGATGTACAGGTAGCCAGCTTCACGCATTCCATTGCTCGCCATCGCGTCGGCGATACCGCGAACGGTTGCGTCGTCTATGCGCCCGGCAAACTTATTCCAACTATTCCAGCCCATCGGCGGTGTCTTCGCTAATCCGTTGTAAGGAACTTTATGTCGCGCAGGCGGCTCGATGCGCGCGGGCAATGCGCCTTCACCGGCTGGCGCCCGCTTCGCTACCATTTCGGTGATGGGCTGGTCCGGACGGTTTCTTCGTCCGAGGCGCAACTCGTCACCAACAAGCTTGCCCTCATACTGAACCCGCCGCTCGTTGCGTCCATCCTGCATGGCCGCGATGATCGTGAAGCCGTCTGGGCCACCGGTGCTTTCTTTAATCGTGTAGAAAAACTGCGTAGTGCGAATCGTTCCAGTGATCTTTCCGCCTTCGCATTTGAGGTTGAAGTAGGTGGACCGCGTTACGCCGTCTGTGGTGCCGATGTTGTGAACCGCCCAGTTGCCAGTCAGGCGATCGTCTGTGGGAGATTGTTGAGCTGAGGCGATGTATATCGCGATGCTCGATAGCGCTGCGAGCAAGAGCAGCGTTACCAGGAAACGACGCGACGTGATTATCGACATGCAGATCCTCCGATTCAGATTCAAGGTTACATTACTTGCAGGTAGGCAAGGGTTGAGCGACTCTGAATAGCGCGGTTGGGAAGGGGGCAAGCGGTGGATCGACTCAACTTGCCAATGGGACTACTAGCGCGCCCCCGCTGCTCTGTTTCCCCGACACTGACGATCACTTGAATTGAGCGGGGGCGCGCTCGTTGACGCCTCAGCCCATTGAGTCCATCCACCGCCTGCCCCCTTCCCTACTGCGCCATTCAACCTTGACTGATTAACGCTTGTTCCTTCCTAACTGGAGCTATTCAGGGTCGCTCGACCCTTCCCTACCTGCAATTAGTCGACGCATGAATTTCCTTCTTACTTCAGATCGATTTCAACAACGTCGACCAATCTGGTTCGTCTAGCAGCAGGTACACGAACACTAACGATGTTTGCCGAGTAATCAAAATTCAAGGCACTTCCGTCGCCCATAAGTTTGACGCTTGCCGGTTTGCCAATTCCCTTCAGAGTCACGGTCATATCCACCGCCGGCAACATGTCTTCATCATAAACGCGGTCTTTTTTGTACTGCGGCAACACAAACAAGAATCGTTTCGAAGCTGAAGCTGTTGCCGGCACACTGGCTGATTCCATCGGCGACAAGGGTTTAGTTCCTTTCACTGCTTCGCCGTTTGCTTTCATCCAGGCCACCACCACTGACATTTGCTGATAGATCTCCGGCGTAAACTCGCCGGTGGCCATCGGACCAACGCCCAGCAGATAGTTGATACCCAACGAACGCGCCGTCACAAACTGACCGAGTATGAAGCCGTTCGACCGAAAGCGTGCGCCGTTAACATGCGGCCACGAGTTGGTCCATGTATTACAGAACTCAGCCCAGCCCGTCGCAACTTTATCGGTCGTAAGTCGGCGTTCGTAGGTGACGAAGTCGCCTTTCCCGTGAAGTCGTGGATTAATCACTATCCATGGCTGCAACCCACGGATGCGTTCTGCGGTTATTACCTGATTACCGTTCGGAATATTAGGCCGACCGTCAAACCACAACAAATCGATTCTTCCGTAGCGAGTCAATAGTTCCTCAACCTGCCCTTTCACCATCGCGGCGTATTCAGCTTGATGTCGCATTCGCTCGGCCTCGGGAGGCTGCAACGTTCTCGGTTTTAGATCCGGACCAAGAGATGGTAGCTCAGGATTATTTCGGGCACCTCCACCGTATAAGAAATTCATGTACTCCCGATCGAAATACCAATCAGGCGGCGAGTAGTAGAACCCGACCTTCAGTCCGTTACGTCGCGCCGCTTCTACGTACGGCTTTAGAAGATCACGTCCGCCCATGAAGTTTTTGGTGTTGAAGTTTCCAAACGCGCTGGGCCACAGCGCAAATCCTTCATGGTGACGCGTTGTCAAAACAACGTAGGTAAAGCCCGCGGCCTTTGCTGCCTTAAGCCACTTGTCTGGATCGTACTTCTGCGGATTGAAACTCGCCGCCATCGTCCAGTATTCGTTGGGCGTTATCCCAGGTGGCTTGCCGTCAAGGTTGTAATCACTTTCGCGAACAACTCGTTCACGCTCTTCTGGAGTTAGCTTCTTCTGCGCCAGTGCTCGTCCAGGGATCATCGGCCAGGAGATGTTCATGCCGCGAACAGATGAGATTCCCCAGTGAAGAAAAAGTCCCAGGCCAGCGTCGGGGTACCACTGTGCCTCTGGATGCATCGTGTGAGTAGCCTCCGCCGGTTTTGGTGCTTCGTTTCCGATTGTGTCGTGTTCCGCTTTGACCGTCGGATCGTCAGGCTTTGCAGGTTTAGGATTCTGAGCGACAACACTAAGCGCGACCAATGTGACGAGAACAGCTAAAAGTATTTTCATGGCTTGAATTCAATCGACAGAATCTCAGGATTACATGACTTTGTGCGAGAAGGCTGACGCGCTAGAAGCACCTGGAAGCGTTCTCAGTTATTGAGCAGCCCTTCGGCACTTTGTTTTTTGCAATCCCGAAATCTTAAAATCCTGTCTAAAGATCAGACTCTCAACTTCACCGCTTTCATGCTTGCACCACCGGCGAACACTACTGGCTTTGCAGCCTTCGAGATATCGCCGCCATCGATCGTGATTCGTTCATTGTCTGGGCCGATCACCTTCACAAAAGCAGCGGCGGATGTGAGCACTCGTGATCCCGATAAGAGAATGTCGCGCGCACCAGTGATCCGACAAACGGCCTCTGCCTTTGCGTCGGCTTGAGCGTTCAGGGCATGAATCGTCGCATCGCTCACACTCTCGAAAACGAGCGCCGGCCGTAAATCTGCCGACTCAACTTCGAACCGGATGTTGTTCAGCGAAAGACCACGAACGTTGCGTGCATAGATTCCATAAGCTGGCGGCGTTCCTATTTCGAAATACTCGCCTGCCATCTTTGGCACCTCGCGCGCGGCCTCCTCAGCGGTGCCGCCGCCGCCGTACGTAACATGCACATCCTGGAAACTGATGTCTTCAAGATAATCTTCTCCAACACCATTCAAAACAATGCACTGTCGAGTTTCGCCGGGACGAAACTTCTGTGGCCAAGGCAGATCGGCGTGTTGCTTACCTTCAGCAACGACGATAGCTCGAATGCCATTGAACTTAATGTTCCGCACCACTCCTCGCGCTGATGGTGGCGCGTTTTGATTTGGATTGCGTCGAGTTGAATCAAGCCCGATGGAAATCGGACCTGTAACATTCCTCATGACCAGATTCGAAAAGCTGACGTTTTCAAAACGCGATCGCGCGCCGAATCGCGCTTTTATGGGACAGCCGTAGGTGTCGTAAATCACGCAATTCGAAATCGTAATGTTTTCTGCCTCGCCTCCACCGAAGCGAAACACTGACCAGCGCGTGCTGAAGGTACAGTTGGTGACGGTGATGAACTTGTTGCTGCCAAACAAAGCGCACGCGTCGTCCTGGCAAGTGACGTCGCAGTTGACTATGTGAACGTATTGCGAACTGTTGATATGAAATCCGTCGTTGTTGAGGTTGACGCGATTATGAATGCGAACTGCATCGAGATTCACTCGATTGCATTGAAGAATGCGCGCACAGTGATAAGCGCTTGCGGTTAGAAACACGTCCCGCATCGCGATGTTGGCGCAGCGATAGAAGATCAAAAGATGAGGGCGCTGGTAATAGCCTTCAGCGGAGTTTTGGCCTGGGCCAGTCATGTCTCCACGACCTGTGAAGAACCTGGCTCCATTGCCGTCGATCGTTCCGGGACCTTCGATGCGAACGTTCTCTGCATTTGCCGCCGAAATCATTACGATGTTGCCGTTGCCGGGCGGAACATTGTTGCCTGCTTTGTAATGCTCGATCTTCGGACTACCAAGCAGCCGACCTTTCGCAGCGATCCGCAGTGTGACGTTGCTCTTGAGTTCGATCGTGCCGGTTACGAAATCGCCCGCAGGAATCAAAACTGTTCCTCCGTTCTCCTTCGTGCATGTGTCGATTGCTCTTTGGACCGCGTCCGTATTGAGAGTTGTTCCATCACCGACTGCTCCAAAGTCAGCGATGTTGTACACGCGCGCGCCGAGATCTTTTTGATCGGGTGCGAGTTGAGAAGCGCGTGCCCCCTTAGAACCAGACGCGATGCCAGCTACTGAATACGCAGAAAGTTGTGCGAGGAGCTTACGTCTGGACACCTTTCCAGTCTGCTTCTTCATGCGTTGGGCTGCTTGGAAAATTTAAATCGAACTAGGCGTGCTGATACTTTTAGCACAGAATCGGTGGCTGGGAATTGGTTTATTGGTTCAAAAAAGGCAGGAGCAGGAGCAGTCGCCAGGGAGCACCTTAGGAACAAAGCTTATGGCAGGAGCAGACCGAAAGGCCGCCCCGCGAGAGGCGGCCTGCAAGCATCTGGTGAACAAACTATGCTGCAACTTGCCGATGCGAACGCCCGATCCGAAATTCCGCGATCATTTTCTGATTGAACGCGGGAATGTCATCAGGCTTTCTGCTCGTGATCAGTCCTTCCTCAACCACCACTTCGCGATCGACCCAGTTCGCGCCTGCGTTTATCAGGTCGGTCTTGAGTGATGGCCATGAGGTTATCGTCCTGCCTTTAAGTACGCCCGCATCAATTAATGTCCAGGGCGCATGACAAATCGCCGCCACAGGTTTATGAGCGGCGAAGAACCCATCAATGAACTCAATTGCGCGGGTCATGGTGCGCAGTTGATCCGGATTTCTGACGCCTCCTGGCAGAAGTAACGCGTCGTAATCATCTGATCGTGCGCGGAAGAGTGGCATGTCGACAGTGAACTTGTCGGCCTTCTCGTCGTGATTCCATCCTTGAACTTCATTGTCTGCGGGTGAAACGATTTGCGTGGTAGCGCCCGCGTCTTCCAAAGCTTTCCTCGGTTCGGTCAATTCCACTTGCTCAAAACCATCAGCAACCAGAATTGCTACCTTCTTTCCCTCAAGTTTCTTTCCCATGACGTTCCTCCTAGGCGCCTATCTCCGCCCAGGCGGTACGACATCGTCGTCGTCAAGAGTACGGTATCCTCTTGCACAAGCGTCTGAACCAACTTTAAAGCAACCATGATGCCGCCGCGCAGAGTGGTGACTAGCCGACGCTTCCACTATCTGGCAGGCGTCGATCGCGTAACGAAGTACGACAGAAGTGTTCGGAGTTACTACTTGTTCTGAGCCAAACTCACACGACGCGGGTCTTCCATTTGCCACGCCGGAAAACGATGGCACTTACCACTGCGAGGGTCGAAAAGGCGATTGTCATTGAATAGAAGACGCCATAAGGGCCAAATTTGAGAATTACCCCAAGCACGTAAGCAAGTGGAATCTCCCAAAGCCAAAATACAAATAGATTGATGATGGTCGGAGTCCACGTATCGCCCGCTCCGTTGAACGATTGACCCAACACCATTCCGTAGGCGTAAAAAAGGAACCCATAGGCGACGGTACGCAGACAGGCGACTCCGTATACCGCAACGTTCGGATCAGTTGTGTACAACCAGATGATTTGCGGCGCAAAGAGGATGAATAGCAAACCGATGATGCCGAGAAAGATCATGTTGTAGAAGCCGGCCTGCCAAACGGCGCGTTCTGCTCGCGCAGGATTGCGCGCGCCCAACGCTTGACCAACCATCGTCGCAGCAGCATTGGACATTCCCCACGAAGGCAATAGCGCAAACAAGATCACTCGAATGCCAAACGTGTAACCAGCAACCGCGTTGCTGCCGAAGCTCGAAATAATTCTTACTAACCCGATCCAGCTGGCCATTCCTATAAACACCTGAAAAGTGGCAGTCGCTGAAAGTCGGATCAGGCGCCACATGATCGCCGGTTCAAGCTTCACGTGCTCGCGCCTAATTTCAAATCGGCCACCCGGCTTGATCAGTCGACTAAGCGCCACGAGTGCACCCGTGCCACGGCCGATGTTCGTTGCAATCGCTGCCCCCACGATTCCCATTTTGGGAAATGGTCCGATACCGAAGATCAAACATGGTCCAAGCGCGATGTTGATCCAATTCGCCAACCATAGCGTGCGCATCGCAACAGCTGCATCGCCTGATCCGCGAAAGATCGCGTTGACAATGAACAACATAACAACGGTGACATTGCCTGCCAGCATAACGCGCGTAAACGAAGACCCATGCTCGATAACCCACGGCGAACCACCCATCAGCGTCAGAAGTCTTGGCGCGAGCGGTGCCCCAATCGCCGCAATCGCAATCGACACAAACAAAGCAATGAAGATCGATTGCATTGCTGCGCGCGCTGCGCCATCAGGATTTCGCTCACCGATGCGACGCGCAACTGTCGCTGTAGCGCCGATGCTGAGCCCCATCGCCAAAGCGTAAATGAGCGTGAGCAGCGATTCGGTCAATCCAACGGTAGCTGCCGCGTCAGTACCGAGATGCGCCACCCAAAAGATATCGACTACCGCAAATATGCTCTCCATGAGCATTTCCAAGACCATCGGCACAGCGAGCAGGAGGATCGCCCGTCCGATCGAACCTTGGGTGTAGTCTCGGTGGTGAGAACCCCTGATTGCTACTTTGATCGAGGACCACAGAGTCTCGCTGTGGTGATCAGGATCGCCCTGTAGCGCAGAGATGTCTGCCTGCGATTTGTCACTGGAATGCAGCTCGTTCGCGGAATCTGGCATTCAGCACCATCCGTTCCCAATAAACCGTTAACTTGAGTGTACGAAGCTACGTCAGGAAGGACCGTAAAGTTCTTCCGGCGGGTATCAACGAAGGTTCAAACGAAAACTGACTGCAGGATCACTTTTCAGTGCGACCAAAATCATCTTCCAGCCTGACGATGTCATCTTCACCAAGGTAGTCGCCGCGTTGCACTTCAATGAAGACCAAAGGACCAGAACCAGGATTCTCGATTCGATGCGCCGCGCCAACGGGAATATCAATAGCCGCACCTGTCTTAAGTGTCACTTCGCGGCCGTCGAGTGTGACGAGAGCAGCACCCTCGACCACAAACCAGTGTTCGGCCCGTTTGGCGTGCTTCTGATAACTCAGCCTTTTGCCAGGGAGCACCTCGATTCGTTTGACCTTGAACAGGTTCCCCTCGTCAAGAACGGTGTACGTTCCCCAGGGTCGCCGATCAAATTCTCGGTGTCCGTCTGCTTCAGTCATCTATTGATTGTTGGAATCGCCGAATTAGTTTGTTAAGCGCAACGTATCTGGCGGGAGAGGCTGAGTCAAGTTCTTTTTTATCGATTGGAAAAATTTGAGCAGGTACACCACGCAGGAACAGCTAACTGCTTCTCCTGATGATGTCCTGCTCTTTAACTGGTCCTGTTTCTTGTCGATTACGAACCAGGACGCAGCGTTATATACACGGTCGCCTCACCTCGTTTGACGAGTAGCAAGGCTGGTCGCGAACCCGACTGCTGAGCTGCGGCAGTGAATTCCGTCAGGTTGCGAACCGGCCGCCGATTAACTTCCTGAATCAGATCTCCCTGACGAAGACCGGCATCAGCTGCTGCACCGTCTGGATCAATTCTACTGACAACGAGTCCCTGCTCGTTCGCCGGCAGTCCCATGCGCGAAGCCATGTCCGCCGTCAATGGCTGCAAAGACATTCCATAGCGGCCAGTGTTACTACCGCTGCCGCTATCGTTCTCTTCTGTCGAAGAACGACGATTGTCAGGCAGCTCCGCCAATGCGACGTTGAAAGAAGCCTCGCGGCCGTCTCGAACCGCTTTCACATTAACCGTGGTGCCTGGAGGCATGCTGGCGACAGCGTTGCGCAAACTGTTTCTGTCGCTGATTGGTTGATTGTTGACGCTGGTAATCACGTCACCACGCCTTACGCCCGCAGACTCAGCCGGGCTGCCGGACGCCACTGACGTAACAATCGCTCCACGCGCCGCGGGTAGATTCAGGCTGCTCGCGAGATCTGCGTCGACTGACTGAATTGTCACTCCGAGCATGCCTCGGCGAACTTTTCCAGTCTTCAGCAACTGGTCCATAACCGCACGGGCCATATTTGATGGAATCGCGAAACCAATCCCGATGTTGCCCCCTGATGGCGAAAGAATCTGCGAGTTGATGCCAACTAGTTCACCGCTAGTATTGATTAATGCGCCGCCGGAGTTTCCGCGGTTAATCGCGGCATCAGTCTGAAGAAAGTCTTCGAAACTACCATCGCTGAGTCCCGTCGCGCGACCTTTTGCACTGATGATCCCAGACGTTACTGTCTGTCCGATTCCCAAAGGATTTCCAATCGCTAGCACCACATCTCCGACCCGAACTTTGTCAGAATCACCGAGTGTAAGCGTAGGCAGGTTTGTCGCGTCCACCTTCAGAACAGCAAGATCACTGGGCGGATCTGAACCTACCAGTTTTGCAGTGAATGTGCGGTTGTCAGTGAGTTCAACCTTTATCTCCAAGGCGCCATCCACCACGTGATGGTTCGTCAGAATGTACCCCTGGGAATTAACGATCACACCGGAGCCAACACCCTGAACTCGCTGTGGTGGCTGTTGTGGAAGCCGGTCACCAAAAAACTCTCTGAATGTCGGATCGTCCATAAATGGAAACTGACGCGCAGCTCGGGTTCGTTCAGTTGACCTGATCGTCACCACAGCCGGCGAGACACGGCTTACCGTGTCGGCGTAAGAGTTTTGAGTTTCAAAGGACGTTGGCGCGACCGTGGCCGAGCCACCAGGCTGAGACGTTAGCTTCATCAACCCTGATTGACCGCTGCACGAGGAAAGGGTCGATACCAACACCGCCAAGCTCAAAAGAACCTTGAATGCGCCGCCCTTTCGGCTAAAACCAAACAATACTTTCATCACTTTCTCTCCATTGTTATTCATTAGTGCTAATCAAATAAACCCTCAGACGCCCGGATGGCAGGCCCGGAACCTCTGATTTCACGCCTTGGCCAGGCTAATCAGCGCGAAATTTTTGGATTCAATCGAACCTGTTTCGGTTTGCCGCCCAAGAATCGACTTAAACACGGACAAACGCGCGGTCAAGATACGGGAAGATGACACCCAATAGTCGTTTGGATCGGATCCCTTGCAATTTAAGCGGAGTTCCGGTTGCAACGTATTCTGCGACAAGAAGATTCGCCAACATGCCAGTTGCTCTTATGTTATACTCCCGCCCGGAAACCCCAAGAGTCTTTGCTTCTGCTACAGCAAATAGACGCCCGACGGTCCTATTCGCACGACGTGCGGTTCGCAAGCTTTCCATTCCACCAATAATCACCCGAGGATTTTTGTCGTAAATGAGGGCGGCACCAATCTCTAACGCTCACGAGGACAACTCGATTCTCATCGTCAATGATATGCCCGAGCAGCTGGCCTTGATGGACGGCTTGTTGCGAAAGGCTGGCTATTCGGTATTAACCGCGGAAGATGGCATTCAGGCACTCGACATCGCCAGGAAATATCGCCCAGATCTTGTTATCAGTGACGTGTCAATGCCGCGGATGAATGGCCTGGAGTTTTGCCGAAGGCTGCGTGCGGACAATGAGCTGCGTTCCATTCCAATCCTACTAATCAGCGCCTTACAAAAAGACACCGAGACCGTAGTCGCCGGTCTGACTGCAGGCGCCGACGATTATCTTGAAGTGCCATTCGATTCAACGCGACTCGTCGCGAAAGTCTCTCGCTTACTAGAACGCTCAAGAATAGAAGCAAACTATCGCGACCTCGTTGAGCACGCGAGTGACATGATCTTTACGCAGGATCTTTCAGGCAAATTGACGAGCGTCAATACTTCCATCGCTAGATTCCTGGGCAGAAAGGCGAGCGAGCTAGTCGGTCAATCATTCACTTCAACTTTTGGAGTTATACCCGAAGGCAACGGCTTTCTAACCGGCCGCAGTAACCAGGAGAACCCTGAGTTCCGCCATCAGTTCGTAGCTAGATCTGCCACGGGGGAGGATCGTTGGCTGGATCTAATCATCTCTCCAATCAAAGACAAACTGGATGCAACGATTGGTTATCGCGGTCTTGCGCGAGACGTAACGGATCGCAAGAAGTTCGAACTGGCGCTGACCGACTCTGAAGAACGATATCGCCTGCTCTTCGAATCTAGCCCTCAACCAATATGGGTTTACAACGAGGAAACACTGCGCTTCCTTGCGGTGAACGACGCAGCTACGCATATCTATGGCTACACAAAAGAACAGTTTCTTTCGATGACCATAAACGACATCCGGCCGAAAGAAGATATTCCAACCCTGTTAATAAAGAACGGACACGACGACCTCGTACTCTCAAGTCCCTGGCGTCATGAGACGAGCGACAAGAGAACTATCTACGTTGAACTCAGTTCGCACCCGATCGTTTTCGACGGCAAACACAGTCGTTTGGTAATCGTTAACGATGTAACCGAACGAAAGCTTCTTGATGAAAAACAGCAGCGTCTGCACGTCTCGTTGCAGCAGTCAGCAATGGAGTGGAGACAAACGTTTAATGCGATTGATTTCCCTGTTTTAATTGCGGATCTGGATGGAGTTGTAAAGCGCGCCAATGAGGCGGCAGAGGATGCTCTGGGGGTCAGTGCTGAGCTGGTAATCGGCCACAACCTCATAGACGTCAGTCAGAATCAGCTCTGGCGAAAAGCCGCCGAACTTCTCCAAAGCGTTCGGCTAATTGGATCACCATTGTCAGCTGAGGTAAAAGATGAATCGACGTCCAAGATGTGGGCCCTGACCGTTTATCTGATTAACGAGTTTGGTTCAAGGGGCGAGCGCGCAATCGTGATTGCGCAAGACATCACAAAACGTACAGAGTTGGAAGCTTCCCTTCGACAAAGCGAAATGATGTCGCTGTTAGGATCGCTGGTCGCGGGTGTTGCTCACGAAGTACGGAACCCTCTGTTCGGGATTTCATCGATTCTCGACGCTTTTGAAACCCGTTTCAGCGACCGCACGGAGTACAAGCGCTATACGGACGTATTGCGTGATGAAATAGGCCGTCTCACGATTTTGATGGAAGAACTGCTGGAGTATGGCAAGCCATTCCGCGGAGAATTGTACGTTTTATCGCTTGAAGAAATGATCACGCGCACGGTTCGGGCCTGCTCGCCGGCCGCGCAGGCTGCGATGGTGACAATTGAAAGTGACGTTTCGCCATCGTTGCCAAAGATCAGAATCGATCGTCGACGGTTGTCGAAAGTCTTTGTGAATCTCGTCGAGAATGCTATCCAGCATTCGCCGGCCGGAGGTGTCGTTAGAGTCGAAGGACGTCTGACATCGGACGGTAAACAAGATTGGATCCAATGTGTCGTTTCGGATAGTGGCAAAGGTATTGCTGCCGAAGATATGCCCAGACTGTTCGAACCGTTCTTTTCGAAAAGAAGAGGTGGCACAGGATTAGGGCTTGCGATCGCTCAGCGGATCATGCAAGAACATGGAGGTAAACTGGTAGCGAGTAATAATCCTGAGGGCGGCGCTTGTATGACAGCTAGCTTTCCCCGTATGACTGAGGACAATTCCTGATGGCTAGAAACAAAGTGCTGGTCGTGGACGATGAACCCGCTGTTCGCTTTGGCATCCGCGATTTTCTTGAACAGCAGGGCTATGAGATCGAAGAGGCCGATAGTTGTCAGGAAGCACAACATCTCTTCCGTAGTTCACGGCCGGACATCGTAATTGCCGATTACATGCTGCCAGATGGCACTGCATTGGACCTTCTGCCACGGTTGAAAGACATTGATTCCGCTATTCCTCTTTTGGTTTTGACAGCGCACGGATCAATCGACCTCGCGGTAAGAGCCATCAAGGAAGGCGCTGAACAGTTTTTAACGAAACCTCTCGAATTACCCGCGCTTCAGGTAATTCTCCATAGACTCCTCGAGAAACAGAGAAATGCGCACAAACAGCTGGCCAGCAAGTCGCGCCAGGTTCGCCAAGCGGTCGATCCTTTCATCGGAAAGAGCGCGGCTATTACCGCTTTGGCAGCTCAAGCACACAAGGTTTTGGGCACTGAAAGTCCTGTGCTGATTCTTGGCGAAACAGGTACAGGCAAAGGCGTGCTCGCGCGCTGGCTTCACGAAAACAGCCCACGCGCCGATGAAGCATTCGTCGATCTAAATTGCGCCGGACTTTCACGTGAGCTGTTGGAAACAGAATTATTCGGACATGAGAAAGGCGCGTTCACTAGTGCTACAACTTCAAAGCAAGGACTCTTCGAAGTAGCTCACCGCGGATCAATTTTTCTTGACGAAGTTGGGGACGTCGATCTTCAGATACAACCCAAGCTGCTGAAGGTTTTAGAAGAAAAGCGATTTCGTCGAGTGGGTGATGTTCGAGATCGGCAAGTCGATGTTCGTCTGATCGCCGCTACTCACCAGGATGTCGGGCAGCTAGTGAGAGAGAAGAGGTTTCGTGATGACCTCTATTTTCGAATCAGTACCATTCCCCTGTCATTTCCTGCGCTCCGCGATCGAATTGAAGATATTCCGGATGTGGCGCGTTACCTGCTGAACAAGCTGTCGGGAGATCTCGGTCGCGGTGAGATTGAATTAACTGATGATTGCATTCAGGCGTTGCAATCGTATTCCTGGCCCGGCAATGTCAGAGAGTTGCGAAACGTTATCGAACGAGCAGTTCTACTGAGTGATCATAAACGGATAGGACTAAAGGATCTTCATTTCGACGGCCACACAAATGTAGGTGCCCCCTTCCTCGACAGTCGTCTGACGTTGGTCGAACTGGAAAAGCAACACATCGAAAGAGTTCTTCAGGAAGAAAAAGGACGCGTTGAGAAGGCAGCAAAGCGGCTAGGGATCCCGCGAAGTTCACTCTATCAAAAGATCAAGAAACACCAGATTCCGTCGTCCAAAGTCTAGACGAGTCGTCTAGACTTTGGACACCTTCCCACTACTCAGTCTTGTAACTAGCCTAAAACCAAAGGATTTTGGAGGTTTCGCGTCATTGGACATTTCCGATCTGATGGCGCACTAATTGCTGCTGCGAAAGCAAGTGCTTAGACATACGTATGTTCTCGGGTAGTTCTCCGAGTGATTTGGTTGGAATTCGTTGGACCCTGCATTGCCCCGCATGGTTCTCCTGATTTCGAGCCTCCCATTAATTAACGTTGTAAACTCCAACGTTTCGAGGAATCAAGGAGTATTTCCATGTTCCGATTTGGATCTCTAAAGAGGTTAATTGTAGCGTTGGCGGTGTTTGGCATCGTCGGCGTAGTTGCAGGAACGGCAAGGGCTGACATTGTTGTAACGACTGGCGTCAACAATCAAGACACCGATAACGTCCTGCTTAACCCGGCAACAAACGTGCTCACGGTGACGGGTACAGTTGGCCAGAACAATCTTGTGGTCAACTTTACGTCTACCAGCGGTACGATGCTGCTCAATGCAAACCCATCCGGCCAAGCCACAGTAAGCGGGGGTCTCGGCAATGGTCCGTTTACCCAGCTCACATTTGGCCTCGCAAACAATGATACGTTTACGCGTGCTGTATTCAACATTAATGCAGCAATAGACGGGATGGTTACGATCACAGTCACAGGAATAAACATCACTGGCGGAACCTTTGTTGATGTGTTTACCGTGGACGCCAACGGTCAAAACTTCTTTACCGTGGACGCCATAAACGGTCAGCTAATTCAAACGATCAGCCTTAGTGGCGTACCTATGACTGACGTCAGACAGGTCCGTTTGGGCGGCGGTCAAATCATTGTTCCAGAACCAGCGAGCATGTTGCTGCTGGGCAGTGGTCTGGTTGGTGCGGCGGCGGCCATTCGCCGACGTCGTCGCAAGATTTAACGCAAATCGAGGATTCCAGATTGCCCTCCGGGATTCTTCGATCATCAACAATCGCCTTCACCAAGGCGATACGGAGTGTTGAACAAGGCCTTAGGGATAACCGTGCAAGGGTACTTCGGAGGACATTAACCATGAGGATTTTGTCAAAAACCTCTTTGATGCTTGCCGTGGCTGCAGCTTTCTTGTCAGTCGCAGCAAGCACCGCGAATGCAGATCCCGTCACTTTCTCGACATCCGGAACGTTTACGTGCGTCGGTTGTGCTGGGAGCGGTACAAACTCCGTGTCGTTTCTTGGCGGCATGGGCAATGCGCTCATGATCACGTTTACTGGTCTGGGATCTACAAGTTTGAATACTCCCACTGGCTCGAGCTTTGGGAATTTCCAAACCTTCGTTAGTGGCACTGGCGTAATAAACGCCTCGGGTACTTTTACTCTGACAATTACGCAGACGGTACCAACTGCTGGATCTGACAGTTTCGCTGCGACATTCAGCGGAACATTCAGCGCAAGCAATTCGGGCACCGGCGTAGTTAATTTCACTGTTACGTCGGTGAACATCGGCGGAATTACTTATTCAATCACTAATAACCCACTGAACCTTGTACCTCCGGCGTCAAACAACGGAATAACGACGGTACAGGGACAGATAACTGGCAGCGCCGTACCTGAACCAGCAAGCATGTTGTTGTTGGGGACTGGTCTATTGGGAGCGGCTGGGGTAATTCGTAAGCGCTTCACGCGCAAGTAAGTCTCGGCGAATATCCTCGGCAGTATCCAGGTTGCCCATAGTGTGTCTAGTGCTCAAGAGTTACCCGCGGGACGTTTCCCGCGGGTAACGAAGGAGAATTGTTGATGTACGCAGGACCGATGATTCTTCCCCTGCATGAGAGTGGAAAGATTTATGCTCTCCTGGATGAAAAGGGGAACACGATAGGAACAGGTACCCGCGAGGTTTGTGAAGTTCTGTTATACATAATCACCAAACCGGCCTCGCCCACTGTGTCGGGAAGAGTAAATGTGCCAGTACAGCCGCGACCTAACGTGCGTGCTGCAATAGCAATATAGCGCGACGGGTTGGGCAACGCCGATATTGCCCGTCAGCGTTGCCTGACTTGCTCGTTGGTGGGAGAGAGGACAATGAGGTCGGTCAATCAGATTTTCTTAGAATCTCCTGTGTCCTCCTGAGGAACTGCTCTTATTCGTAGTCGATACGCGATCAACTATTGAGGTTGGTGAGATGCTCACCAGGCCGAATGAAGCTTATGCTTGAATCGCGGTTTCTCTCCAGTCCAATCAACCCACCAGAGTACGACCGAGTAGTAATACCGGACCATCTTCGATTGTTAGCCCAGCGCCTACTATCAGCTTCCGGAGTTACTGCGCTTACACAACTTAACGATTAAGGGACGATCTTGAGCTATACCGTCTACATGTTTCTCGGGCTTTCGAAGTTGACTTTGAAACAGGCTGAGACCGTAACCGCGCGCGGCAACGGCTGCCGGAGCCAGGTGAGTTGTGAAGCAGAAGCGATTTGGAAAATTAAAAAAGGTCTCGGGTAAGTTGAGACGACTTTGGGAAGGACGAACGGAACCGCCGTCGAGCGAATTACCGATGCCGCGTCTATTGATAGTTGATGACGAAGAATCTATCTGCTTCTCAATGAGTGAGTACTTCTCGCTGCACGGCTTCAAAGTTGATACTGCGAATGAAGTCGAGGAAGCGGAAAAACTGCTCGAAGCACAGGACTACAAAGTAATCATCCAGGACCTTCGTCTCGGGACCACGCGGAACTCTGACGGACTGGATATCATTAAGATGGTCCGTGATCATAATCGGCACGCGAAGATCATCGTTCTTACTGCCTACGGCTCTACGGAAGTCGAAGACGAAGCGAGACGCTGCGGAGCCGATGCCTTCCTGAGAAAACCCAAACCACTCTCACAAGTTGCTCAGGTTGTCGAGGGACTTCTCGAATCGCCTCCTAAAGAGGCCTTCCGTCACGCGTAAGAAACGCTTTCCCGCCTAGCGCCCGATGCCAACATAGAGTAGGACTGAACCAGACCTGTCTTTTTCCCCTCCTTGTAGCTCTGCGTCCCGGGCAGAACTGGGAAAACCCATTTATTGAGTGTGTATTAGAGAATGAACGCGGTTCGCGTCCTGCCATCTTAGCGAATTAGCCTGTATTTCTGGCCCTTGTTCGCCCAGGCCGACGACGAGGATGATCCTGTTGGGACCCTGAAAGGCCCTGTGATTGCCCGCAACGCTCCCATCGACGCGTTTCACAAATCGCATCTTGTCAAGGAGCTCAAATGTCCTCAATTGGTTTAGTAAAAAAACTTGCTCTCGGATTCCTGGCGATCACAATCCTGGCATTGGCATCAGTCACCGCCGTCGCTGACCCCATTACAATTACCGTGGGAAATCCTGGTAATCAGAACACCGACAATGTGCTGTTCAATAATCCTAGTCTCGTCCACTCCGGCCTGCTGGTCCAGGGAGACTTTAATGGAGCTGGTGCAGGCTTCATCGTCGACTTCACCTCAGCTTCCGGTTCAGGGAACCTCGGTGTCAGTGGCGGGCAAGCTGTTCTTGTGGGCGGCACGGGTAACATTCCTTTCTCAAACGCCACGGTTCAGCTTGAGAACGGCGCAACGTTTACCAAGTTAATCTTGAATATCGACGTAACTGCAGGCCTGCCTCCACCAACCCAGGTCCAGTTCACAGTGAACTACACGCTGGCGGGAGGACAAGTTTTTAATCAAGTGTTCACAGTTGATACCAATGGTCAGAACTTTTTCGGAATAGAAGCTTCAGAGGGTGCGGTGATCAATAGCGTAACTGTTCAAGGACTTGGTAATACAACTTTCCAGGACATCAATCAGTGGCGTGTCGGCGGTTTTGCGGGACCGCAAGCTGTCCCCGAACCGGCGAGCATCCTTTTACTCGGTAGTGGTCTAGCTGGTGCTGCGGCAGGTATTCGACGAAGGTGGCAGAAAAATCGATCTGAGTAATGTTGCTTGGCTTCACTGCCGATTTGAAAGCTGGAAGTAAACGTTCTTTCAATACATCAAGGAGAGTTGTGGATGTACACGGCCCCCATCATCCTCCCGCTCGACGTGAACGGGACGATCTATGCTCTTCAGGACGAAAAAGGTGAAACTATAGGAACGGGCACCCGCGCGGTTTGTGAAGTGCTCCTTTACCTTATTACCAAACCTGCGTCAGAGACTATCTCGGGAAGAATCAACCTGCCAGTACAGCGCCGATCGAACGTGCGCGCAGCGATAGGAATCTAGATCATCCAATTTTGGCAACGCGAACCGCAGCCCATTTTGCGTTGCCGATTCGCTTCAGAGTTGGTGCGTAGTTTGGTCGACTTAAACGCCTGCCCTTTTCTTCAGTGTCTTCTGACGGTCAGTCTTTTTAATAGGAACTGACGAAGCATAGCGTCCAGTCCGCTTGAGGTGATGGATGGTGTAACCGGTATCAAACATCTCACGATCCGGATCTGACTGGACCACACTGTAATCGAACACTCTTCCATCCAGTGTTACAAATACGGAACCTCTACTGCCTCGTTCGAACTGCTCCACAGTAACAAGTGCATAAAGATGCCGGTCACCAGCGAGCGGACCTTTTGGTGTGCTGGGAACGAACTCTCTTCCGTCCGGCAGACTGTAGATGTTCTCGTCGAGTAATAGGAATCGGCCGGCACGTTGCTGGCGAGGAACAAAGTTTGGAGGAAGTCCAAATCTGGGTTTTTGTGCAGTAGACGTAGAGTCGGGAGTTTGGGAATGAGGCATACCACTGCTTCCGATGACCTGGGTGCTCTCGTCAGCAGTCATCGCGTTCGACGACTCATCGCCCGCTATCGATTCACGCATTTCGCCGCTAATTGTAACTTAACGGAAGTTAGACGCGGGTATGGTTTTATACGCAGTGGGCTGTCGCAACAAGAAGCGACGACTAATGGAAGTCATGCGATGGTGCAGCGGCTACTTTGAACGAGAGAGGCTGAACGCGTCGTGCTTTCACTGAAACAACATTGTCCTGGTTCTGCAGCATGCCATCGATTAAAAGAAATGGATGGTCTACAAGCACCAGACGGTTTTTATCAAACAACTGAGGCGTAATAATGATGTTACTAACTCCCGTTTCGTCCTCGAGAGTTAAGAACACAAATCCTTTTGCCGTTCCTGGTCGTTGGCGAACGATAACCCACCCACCTACGCGAACCGACGTGCCGTTGCGCAATTTACTAATATCGACAGCCCGCATTGCACCGAGTTTATTTAACTCTGCTCTGTGATATGCGACAGGGTGTTTGCCGATTGTGAGACCGGTGCCGCGAAAGTCGGCATCCATTCGTTCGGGCAAAGTCATAGCCATTAAAGGCGAATCACCATCGTTTTCGAAAAGTTGTTCATAGAGCTCGCCGCCGGCGCGCGCGACTCGTTCCACCTGCCATAAAGCATCGCGGCGATTTGTGCTCGATCGATCATTATTGCGTGATCGTCGTTTCGTTTTACTTGTGGGTGTGGAGGTTTGAATGAAATTCAAAGCGCCGACAGCTGCGAGTTTCCTCAATTCATCTTTGCGAAGTTCAGGGACCCGATTGTGCAGATCATCAATACCGATGAAAGGTTCAATGTGTCTCGCTTTTACGATTGCCTGCCCTGATTGTTCACTGAGACCCTTTACGTACTTAAGACCGAGTCGAAGGGAAAGCGATGACACGGGGACGGGGGGATAGGGAGACACGGGGACACGGGGACACGGAGATTCCCGTGTCGCCGCGTCTGCCCGTCTCCGCATCTCCTTGTCCCCGTTTCTCCCTGTCCCCGCGTCCCCGCGTCCCCCCGTCTCTCCGTCCGTCTCCTCGATCGTGCACAACCAATCCGACTTCATCACATCCACGGGTAACACCTTCAAGCCGTGTCGCTGTGCATCTTTTATAAGCGTGAATGGCTGATAAAAACCCATCGGTTGGTTATTCAAAATAGCTGCGGTGAACGCCGCGAGATAATTGCATTTCAGATAGGCGCTGGCATACGCAATCAATGCGAAACTTGCCGCATGTGACTCCGGAAAACCATAGAGTGCGAACGAACTGATTGCCTGTACGATCTGTTCCTGCGTCTTACCGACAATTCCTTTTCGCTGCAGCCCTCGCCGAAGCTTCACTTCGATCTGTTTCATACGTGCTTCAGAACGCTTGAACCCGAATGCACGTCGCAGCTCTTCGGCTTCACCGCCTGAAAAGTCAGCACAGATCATTGCCATTTTTAATAGTTGTTCTTGAAACAAGGGCACGCCAAGCGTACGTTGCAACACTGGCTCGAGTAGCGGGTGCGGATACGTAACGGGCTCCCTTCCCTGGCGGCGCTTTAAATATGGATGCACCATGTTGCCGACGATTGGGCCAGGACGAATGATCGCCACCTGTACAACTATGTCGTAGAACCTCTGTGGCCGCAGGCGGGGCAAACACGACATTTGAGCGCGACTTTCAACCTGGAACATTCCGATCGTGTCAGCTTTTTGCAATGCCGCGTAGACTGCCGGATCGTCTTGCGGCAGATGGGCCAGATCCACGTCTTCTCTGTAAGAATCTCGAATTAATTCAATCGAATCTTCCAACACCGCCATCATACCCAATCCCAGCAGATCTACTTTTATCAACCCCATGTCTGCGCAATCTTCTTTGTCCCACTGCACTACGACGCGATCAGGCATTGCCGCCGGCTCAAGTGGCACAACAGAGTCGAGTTGTCCCTGACAAATAACCATGCCGCCCGAATGCTGGCCCAGGTGACGTGGCAGATCTTGTACTAACTGATATAGCTGGAAAAAGTTTTTAATTCGCTCGTTGCGAAGATCCAGTCCGGCATCGCGAAATTGACGTTCGCTCGAGTCTTTCGGATCCTTCCACTCCCACGTATGGACCAAACCTGCGAGGCGCGAAAGAGTTTCATCATCAAAATCGAGAGCCTTTCCTACCTCACGCGCAGCCGAACGTCCGCGATATGTAATGACATTCGCGGTCATCGCAGCGCCTAGCTTTCCGTAGCGTTGATATACATACTGAATTGCCTTTTCCCGTTGGTCGCCACTTGGCAAATCGAGATCGATGTCGGGCCATTCGCCTCTCTCTTCAGAAAGAAACCGTTCAAACAGAAGTTGCATGCCGATCGGATCGACCGCCGTAATCCCCAGCGCATAACAAACTGCACTGTTTGCGGCAGAGCCCCGACCTTGGATCAGAATTCCTTCACGCCGGCAAAATTGGACGATGTCCCAAACGATCAGGAAATACCCTTCGAGTTGAAGTTTCTCAATCAACGCCAATTCACGTTCGAGTTGTGGACGAGCAGCCTCAAAAGTGGGCGCGCCGTTTGTTCCTCTGTAACGGGCGCGGGCACCTCCTTCAGTTCGCTTACGAAGAAACGAACTCATACTCTCGCCAGCTGGAACGGGATATTTCGGAAACTCGTAACCGAGATCTTCGAGCGTAAATTCCAAACGCGACGATAGCTCCAAAGTGTTAGCAGTTGCTTCAGGCACATCAGCAAATAATTCGCACATTGCCTTACTCGATTTAAGATGGCGCTCCGAGTTTTGAGCCAGCAGACGGCCAGCGGTGTGAAGTCGAACATGATTACGAAGGCAGCTGAAGACATCGCTAACCTCGCGTTGTAAGGGCGTCGCGTGATTCACGCCGTTAGTAGCGATCAATGAAAGGCCGCATCGTTTGGCAAGTAAGATAACGGCCTGATTGCGCACTTCTTCTTCTCGGATAAAGTGGCGCTGTAACTCGGCATATACGTTTTGTTTACCGAAGACGTCTATTAACCATTCCGTGCTTTGCTGCACGGAATCAGGATTGATAAATGAAAGAGGTCCATCACTACCGCCGGTCAAACAGATCAAACCTTCTGCGTGCGCGTGCAGTTCGTCGGCTGTAACTACATGCTCTCCGGGTTTTGCATGTTTCGGAACACGCAATTTCATCTTTGTGATCAAACGACAAAGATTCTGATAACCGGTCCGATTAGAGACGAGAAGCGGCAAGGAGAAGGAGTTAGTCAGTGACCGTGGGACTTTGGGCCTTGAACTTTGGACGTTTATCTCAGCGCCAATGTAGGCCTTAATCCCATTCTTTTTTGCTGACAGATGAAATCGAGGTGCGCCATAAACACCGTTGCGATCCAGCAACGCCATCGCTGGCATGTCGAATTCCAAAGCGGCCGCGATCAGCTCTTCAGGCACAGACGCGCCCTCGAGAAAACTGAAAGCCGATCGCGCGTGTAGTTCAATATAATTGGTCATATATCATTGGACATTTCTCATGTGTCCATTTAGGAAACCTGCGTCGAGTTTTCTTTAAATAACAACTGCGAAATGTTAAGTGACATATGACCAATGATTCCTGCCTCTTTCAGTCGTAGCTTCCATCCACAAACCACGTCCCACTGGCTAGCTCGCGATAAATCCGATACAGAGCCGTCGTATGTGTAGCATCAAATCCACTTCCCATTTCCACTGCTATATCCCACTCATCTCGCGCCCAACGGTCTTCACGCCACCAATCGCCAGTAGTCCTCCATGGACCCGCGACGGTTGTTATCTTTCCGTGAATGCTTCGGTGCTTATCCCAGGCACTAATCTGATTGGGCACACCTTGATGTGCCTGAATCATCGCGCGTAATGCGGGTCTGAACATGCGGAAACCTAAACATTGCGGATTGCCAATTGACGATTGGTGATTGCCAGGCCGCAAGCGGCCGCGCTTTCGGAAATCATTTTTGGTGGTCACCACAAATCGCTTCATTGAAAACGCGTCGGGACGGTGAGTATCGAGCACTACAGGTGAACCGACATTTGTTTCTCCAACCAACTTCGCGATGCGCGCCAGTGTAAGCTCCAGCTTCTCGGGTTCCGGAGCTAACGGTATGAACAATCCGTTTTGCAGGATACGTGGTTTTACTGGATCGCATTTAATCGACACCGCCATTACTGCCGTTGGCGGCGGATGTAGTTCTGTGTCGAGCAATAACAATTTCAAAAACACTTTATGATCGCGCATCGCATACGGGAGCGTCAGTTTCCGTTCGTGCGTGCTTTGATTGTCTAGTGTCATTTGAACTAGCAGCTCGTTCGTGGCCAGTGCATAGGCATTCAACGTCGCGCAAAGTTGATTCAATAAACGCGCGAAAATAAATGAGAGTGGTTCAAGTTCTGCGACTGCGTGTTCGAGTTCAATCGAAGCTGCGAATACCCGTTCTGGATGTTTTAACTTTAAGTGGCGGTCCGTTTTTCCACTCGCGAGCTGTTGTAGACTTACTCCTTCCTGGCCCAATCGTTCGGCAACGCCTCGCACTGGCAGCGAGGCAAAGTCGCGGAAGGTACGAACACCCCATAGACGCAGTGTTTCGAAAATTTCAGCTGCTTGTTTTTCGTCGACATTAACGAGTGAATATTCAAGCGCTCGAAGATTCAGTTCACCTAAACAGGTCAATTCTTCACCCGGCGAAATAAAAGTGATGCCTTGAAAGTTTTTGGCGGCATGAATGGCGGCATCAGGATTCGACGCGAGCGCCACACTCACTTTTACCCCTAATCCGCCTTCACTGGATTCTCGAGTCGCGCGGGAACAAATTGCAGTCGCTAGCTGGTACGCGGAGCCGAAAAGAAGTTCGCATCCGTCAGCGTTCAGGACAATGGTATCGGGGCTTGTGATCTCAACAATCGGTGAAAATCCGTAGGAAAACTCGACAAATGATGCCGGCCGAGCTCCAGAAACATGAATACAGGCAAACATAGCATCTTAGAAAATATACCGAAGATTAGCGAAAATTAGTGAATACTGTCAACCGCCTGTCTTCTTATGTTGGGAAACGTAAAAAAGTGCTTGCGCCTGTCGTAACGTCAGGGTTTAGGATTGCTCCCCGTGAGAGAAATGGACAAAGAGTCGCTGTATCAGCCAAACGAATTTGCGCGCCTTGCCGGCGTGACTGTTCGAACACTTCATCACTACGACCAAATTGGCCTCTTGAAGCCGAGCGGCTACACAAGCACCGGCTATCGGTTGTATCGAAAGCACGACTTGGTGCGGCTGCAACAGATCGTGACATTGAAGTTCATCGGCTTCTCTCTGTTACAAATCAAACAGCTTTTAAATAGCAACTCGTTTGATTTGCGAGATGCGCTCAATCAACAGCGAGAGATCCTGGCTGAGAAGCGCCGACAACTTGATCAAGCTGTAACGGCAATTGAAAAAGCCCATGAGCTATTAGAGGGAAACGATGAGCCTGATTGGCAAGCATTCAAACGAATCATTGAGGTGATTAATATGCAAAACAATATGGACTGGACCAAGAAGTACTATTCTGAAGACGCTCAAAACAAGATTGCTGAGCGTGCGCAAGCGATCCCCCAAGAGGTGATTGAGAAGGCGCAGAACGATTGGGCGGCTTTGATTGCCGAAGTGGAGAAAGCGGTGGCTGACGGCATGAGTCCCACTAGCGATCGGGCCGCGGCATTGGCTGTTCGTTGGCGTGAATTGATTCGCGGATTCACCGGTGGTGATAGAGAAATCCAGACTGGTCTAAACAAGATGTATTCAGATCAAGCGAACTGGCCCAGCGACTTTCCAAAGCCGTATAGCGATGCCGCAGGTGCTTTCATGTGCGAAGCGATGGCGGCGCAACAGAAATAAGATTGTCAGTCTCTACCGGCCGAGCCGGTGGGACATACGGCTGCCGAGTGCTGAATTTAACCGGCATGCGCGGTCAGATGGACTTCATTCGCGGCGGGAATGATCGGCCTATGACGGCTGATTGCGATGGAATTGGCGCGAAGTAAGTTTCCATGTGTGATTGCAACCGTATTTAGTTGAGAGCTCGCGGTTGCTATTCGCGATCGTTTTCGGCGATCCCACTGATATATCTCAGCCGCTGGTAGTTTCAGGTTGGTCGTGCTTTCCCACTCAGAGTGGCCTTTCAATTCAAGCGACAGTGCTGCGCAAGATCGGACACACGATTCAGCGGCCAGGACTACAACCGTCACCGGTTTATTTTCGACAGTATGTTTGAACCGGTGCCACCACGACGAAATAATACGGCGCGAATCTTTCCCTTCCACCTCACCGAGATCGAGCACTACCAAGCCGAAACCTCCAGCATGCAACAACAAATCAGTAGCTTTAAATGCGTGCTCGAGGTTGGCCGCACATCGTACCCACAATAAATTATCGAAATTTATGCCAGCGCCGGCGGCCACGGTCGGCGCAAATACATCGTGAGTATCAACGACTGCACAGATCTCCTCATGAGTTGTGGCGTAGGCAAGAATTGAAAAAAGGAGACTGGTTCGTCCAGACGACGCGGTTCCAAAAATCTCCGTAACAGCACCCCGCGGAAGGCCGCCCGTGAACTGATCGAGTGTTGAAAGGCCAGTCGAAAGGATTGACGCCTGGGCCTTCTTTTGAAGCGTTAAGGCTTTGCCAAATCGTTCGACGATTTCTGCTTCCAGTTCCGCTTTCGAAATTATTGCTCGCATGATCTATACGTAAACACAAAACTTTTGCATCGCTACTGTTATCTCAAAAGCACGAATAAGTGCTTCACTCGAATGACATGCCGTCCCGTAAACGCGCTGGCTCCGCTGCCGACCTGGTTCCGGAACAGCTGTCACTACCACTACTCAAAGATGCCGCGGCAGACTGTCGTGCGTGCGACCTCTGGAAAAAAGGGACACAAACGGTTTTCGGCGACGGTCGCAAACGCGCGCGCGTTATGTTTGTCGGCGAACAACCCGGCAACGAAGAAGATCTGACAGGCAAACCCTTCGTTGGGCCGGCAGGTCGTTTATTTGACAATGCGCTCGACGAAGCAGGCATTGATCGGAAACAGACGTACGTCACAAATGTTGTCAAACATTTCAAATGGGAACCGCGCGGTAAACGTCGCATTCATAAAAAGCCAAATGCCCAGGAGATCGCTGCCTGTCGTCCGTGGCTTGAAGCGGAAATCGCACTCATAAAACCTAAAGTAATCGTGGCTTTAGGAGCGACTGCAGCTCAAACACTTCTCGGCGCGCAATTCAGAGTTACGAAAGAACGTGGAAAATTCATTGAATCAATGCTGACACCGTACATCATGGCTACGGTCCACCCTTCCTCAATTTTGCGGGCACCTGATGATGAAACGCGGCATCTCGAATATCGTCGCTTTGTCGACGACTTAAAAAAGCTCGCCCGAGTGCTCAAGTAAGTCGTTCACCCGAAGCGCACGCGTCGCCCTTGATGGCTGATTCTCGTGACACCGCTTCATCCAAAATACCCAGAAGCACAGCCGCACGTTCGCACTTTTCCGCCATCTGCACGCGGGACCCGTGTGCTCCCAGTAATGCGCGCCTACCAGGAACACGTGCCTGCCGATGACGCAAGAGATCTCTTCGCGCTTCCCGCTCATCTACACGCGAGCCGACGGTGCGCTCCCAGTCTTCCACCGTCGCTTTAGCCCGGTGTGGGTGTTCAAGTGGTCCTATCTGGAATGTGGCGTTCCAGACGAGTGAGGGAGCAAATGATCACCGGGCTAAAGCCACGATAGAAATCACCGACTACTTAATTGGTTCGCTACGCGAACACATTGAGCGATTTTTGCAAAGCCACCGATAGAACCGTCGGCGGTGTCCTAATTCAATATCTGTGCTGCCCAGCATGCTCTGTATTAACGATCAGCCTTGTTCGGCAGTCACCGAAGACAGAAAAACGTCGGTCGATGAAAAGAACTCGAACCAGAACACCACCGAATTCCGCCTCTTACTAGTCGTCGCAGTTCTCCTTTCTCTAAAAAATTCTCTTGACGTTTGCTTCGTCATGTTCGAGAATGTTCGCTAAATTTTCGCTTGTCAACGAAAATAATTCTGGGCAGGAAGTTGAGAGGAATTAATGCCAATAACCGCCAAGCAAAAACGGATTTACGATTTTATTCGCCGCTACATAGAATCGAATGAGGAGCCGCCGACAATCGCCGAAATCGGCCGCCAGTTTCAGATGAGTTCGCCTGCCAGTGTCCACAGCATTCTTACGGCACTTGAACGTGAAGGTCTTATCAAACGCATCCCAAATGTCAGCCGCGGAATTCAGTTGGTTGAGCAGTCGACGAACAACGGTGAACACGAAGTCCCGCTGTTGGGAACAGTAGCGGCCGGACAACCCATCGAGGCGATTCTCTCCCATGACACAGTAAATGTTCCCAGAGACATGCAAGGCCGCGGTCGTACTTTTGCCCTTCGAGTGCGCGGCGATTCCATGATTGATGAGAACATTCAGGATGGTGACATCATCATCGTCGCATCGCAAAAAACTGCGGAAAACGGACAAGTGGTGGTGGCTTTAATTGATGGGAATTACGCCACGGTGAAGAAGTTTTATCAAGAGCCTGAATTCATCCGGCTCGAGCCGGCGAATCCTCAATTCAAACCAATCTTCATCAAGACACCTGAACGTATCCAGATCCAGGGTGTGGTTAAAGGCCTGATTCGCAAATACGACCGGCAGGCGGTTTGACTACCACAGGTATCAGCGACATGAACGCCGCTTCGAAGAAAGAAGTTGAGCTAGTTGGTTTCGCGCTTGGCAATTGTCTTGTCGAGATCAGTCCGACACTGGAAAAGTATTTACGTATCGTCCATAGAACTGCGCTCGAACTCGCGGTGCAAAATCAATTTGGTGTTGAAGTCGGTGGGTTCTGGCTGATGCGCGATCAAATCGCGCAACTGCGACGACTGCCGGAGTACTACTCAGGAGAAGCAGCTGCTAACGTAAGGCTTGCTGTGGAAGCTTATTTATTAGCGCAACTAAACGAGATCAATTTGAATGAAGATTCCTAGGCGTCGTTGCTGACTCCGGCTGCCTGGCTCTTGTCACCACGATCAATCCAATTCCGCCCATAATCATCAACCCACCCACAAAGGTTCGCCAACTCAGCTGCTCATCCAACACGATCATTCCCAGCGCCACCGCAACCACCGGAGTCACCAACGCAATCAACATCGTCTTCGTAACATCCATGTTTCTCATTAACCAGTAATACAACAAGAAAGCCACTACCGATCCAACGACCGCCAGATAGAACAGCGAAATCACTGCCATCATGGTCCAGCGGAAACGAAGAGGATTTCCCTCCAATGGAATTCCGATCAAAAGAAGTGGAATCAATCCAAAAAACATTTGAGCAGCAGCAATGATGGCCGGATTCAGCTTCGTGGCACGCGCCTTAATAAGAACGTTTGAGTAGGCAACAAAAAACGAACTAAGCACCATAGCAACCGAGCCTGCGAATGCTCTTCCTCCAGCCACGGAAAGTTGATTCGAGAAGACGACGCCGACTCCACACACACCAAGCACAACACCACCGATTCTTGCCGGCGTCATTCTTTCCGTCGGCAAATAGAAATGTGCGATGACTAGACCGAAGACTGGAATGGTAGCTTGTAGGAGTGCCGCAAGTCCGGAAGATACGTACTGCTCACCCCAAAAGATCAGACCGTAATTAAGACTGAACGACAATATTCCGGTCAGGGCCAGCAAACGCCAGTCAGCGCTACTTGTGGGAAGCGAGACACGTCGGGTCCAGATAATGATGAAGATGATGACGACCGCAATTACGAACCGAATGCCGGCGAAGGTCAGCGGAGGAAGATCGTTTAGACCGATCTTGATGAAGAGCCACGTTGAGCCCCAGATAAGACAGAGAACCAGCCAAACCAAACGAGCTTTCATTCAGGGAGACTTCTCCAACCGCTGTGAGTGCCTTCAACAGAAGCGGCAAGTAGAAACAACGTTCTACTTGCCGACTTCTTTAGTAAACGCGCTAAAGACGAAAAACTAGCTCTGCGGATTGTCGAGCTTGATCAACGCAAAACCGGCGCCCTGTGGATCCGTGAGAATCGCAAAGCGACCGACTCCTGGAATGTCGTCTGCGGGCTTACATACTTTAGCTCCCAGTCCCGTCGCTTTTTGAACCTTGGCATCGCAATCGTCAACGGCGAAATAGACGAGCCAATTCGAAGGAATGTTTCCCATTTCTGGAGTAATTTGAAGCATTCCGCCGTTCGGCCGATCTCCATTGACCAGCATCGTGTACTCCATCGGTCCAAAGTTTTGCTTGTCGAGCTTCCAACCGAAAACAGAGGAATAGAACTCGCCCGCCTTCTTCGTATCGGTGGTCATGAGTTCGTTCCAGGTAAAGGAGTTCGGCGCGTTGACGGCACCAGCTCCCTTATGAGCCTTCGGTTGCCACAGTGAAAAAACGGCGCCCGTGGGATCCTGAATGACGGCCATCCTACCAAGCGTGGACACGTCGAAGGGTTCCTTAAGGATCGTTGCCCCGGCGGCCTTTGCCTTCTCAGTTGTTTCATCAGCACTTTCCACTGACACATAACTCATCCAATGAGGGGGGACTCCCTGCGCTTTCATTTCGGGCATCAGCTCGTAAAGTGCAGCAACGTCTTTCCCGTTAAGTTGCAGAATTGTATAGACTCCGGCTTCTCCCATTGGATGGTCTAGAAAAGTCCATCCAAATACCTGGGTGTAAAAGCTCTTGGCAGCCTCACTCCCGCTCGTACCCAACTCGACCCAACAAAAGGTACCAGGTTTGTATTCAACAGCTTCCTGCATTCGTGCTTCAGTCATGTTCTTTAGTTCTCCTTCTTGCAGCGTTCACACCGCGATCGGGTCGCGCGCTTTTATAAAAAGATCCTGACCAGGACGTCAGGTGGGGAGATGCGTTTGTAGACTCGTCTGGTTCACAGAGTCGCGCTCTGTTTACAGTTCTTTGTTTGCCTTTCTCTTTTTGGAAGACGGCAATTTTACACGCAATCGGTTGGAGGACGAAATCACAAACGTTGAAAATGTAAACGAAGTTTCGCGAAGGAGAAGGAGTGGGTGAACTGCCCCGGGGTCAACTGGCCCGGTGTTGCAAAAACGAATCGGGTAGGAGGCGGAGTCACCTCCGCCGTCCTCCCACACCACCGTACGTACGGTTCCGTATACGGCGGTTCACAAAGCAAGCTGGAAGCGTCGGCGGTGTTCCAGCAGTGACAAAAGACCACAACGATCAAAGTAGG
>DATIBJ010000194.1:0-24419 GCA_035457565.1 Pyrinomonadaceae bacterium
GATTGTTCATACCTGACCTTCACACCGCCGCCAACACGCTAATGCTTTCAGGAAGCTTAAGTTTTGCAAGCGACCGCGATCGACTGATTAGGCAATGTGTGAACAATCCACCGACTCGTCGGTGGGATTTGTTCCCAGAGAACGACCTTGAGTTTGTAGGCTAAGTATGAAGCATCCACCGACTGCGTCGGTGGGATTCCGGACTTTTGTGCAAAGCTGTTCTGAACTGATCCCCCCTTTAAACGCCTCGCTCAACGTTTATCCAGATCTTCACTTCACGAGTTACCGGTGGGAAGCAGGACTCGTCATTACACGCTTGGAACCTCAAACGTCCCTTCAACTCAGCTGAGTTTCCGCTGAAGCTCGCCGGAATCGTCACATTGAATCGAATCACAGCACGGCCCTCATAAACGGCAACCTTGCCTTTAGAGAACTTCAGATTGCGCATCACGGCTCGCGGATACAAAGGTGCACTAACTTTCACACCTTGCGGCGCTTCAATCTCCAGCTTAGTTGCGACAAGGAACTTGTCCAATGGTCTGCTCGACTGCACATGCAAGCCGCTGGGGATCTCCATCACCACGTTGCCTTTCACGGCGCGGCCGCGCTTTATCCTGTCAGGCGATGTCGACCCACTGACCTTTACATCAGAAGCTGATTGCGGTAATGGCGTTGAGTAGAACGTCGCCGGTACCAGTAAAAGAGCGACAAGACTAAGCAAACGTGAATACTTGATCATGCGTGACTATGCTCCAACTGAAGTTGATTCCAAACTGTTAATAGTTGTTTCCTGGCGGGCTGCAAGTTGCCCACACGCCGCAAAGATGTCGCGACCGCGCGGTCGCCGCACATACGTATGAATGCCTTTCGCCTCCAGAATATTGCGAAAGCGCGCGACAGTTTCATCGGACGAAGGTCGATACGGTAATGGTTCAGCGGGATTATGCGGAATGAGATTTACCTTCGCCTTCAATTGATGACGATTCAAAAGATTCGCCAGTTGTCGCGCCTGTTCGTCCGAATCATTGACGCCGTCTAGCATCACGTATTCAAAAGTGAATCGCTCATTGGGCTTCAACGTCTTCTCAAAATCCTTGCACGCGGCGAGCAATTCTCCCAACGGCCACTTTTTATTGATTGGCATCAGCTCGTTTCGTAGTTCGTCAGTCGGAGCGGCAAGTGAAATCGCTAGATGCGGACGATCATCAAGCGCAGCAAGATCGCGTATGCGTGGAACGATGCCGGCCGTTGAAATCGTTACTCGATTCGGAACGATGTGTAGACCAGCCGGACTCGCCATCACCCTCAGCGCTTTCATCAACTCGTCGAAGTTAAGGAATGGCTCGCCGGCACCCATACCCACGAGGTTCGTTCCACGTGGAGGTCTTGTTCCGAGGCCGTAGGCATCGTTCAGTGCAATCACTATCTGCTCGACGATCTCGGCGGCTGTCAGTGAGCGCAGCAGACCAAGTTGAGCGGTCAAACAAAAGGTGCATTGCAGAGGACAACCGGATTGAGAAGAGAAACAGATTGTGTCGCGTCGCTCTTCGGGAATGAAAACTGTTTCGACAGGCAAACTGTCATAAGTCTTCATCAAGTAGCGACGGGTTCCATCTTCTGAAATGTAACGGGATACCACAGTGAGTGTGGAAGCTGTCGCCACTTCGCTTAGTTTCTCTCGAAACTTCTGCGGCAGATCCGTTATTTCGTCGAAGTTAGTGAGGCGGCGATCCTGAAGGGCCGCGAAGATCTGACGGCCGCGATAGGCCGGCTCGCCGAGCTCTTCGACGAATGCCACCAATTCGCCTTCCGACATCCCAAGCAGCTGCATCCGATTCTCCATGACAGAGTCATCTTAGCAAACGCTCACAGGACTCTCACGCCGGACCGGAATTGGTTCAAGGTTTCAGAATTCAAGGCAAGGAAATGATGCACCCGCTTAAAGGGGCATCGGGTGCAATCAAATCCAACATCCTCGGAACAACGCAACGTGGAAAATCATCAGTGCTCAAGCTTCACAGGGAAAGCCCAAGCCTGGTTAACCGCCCTTCCTAACTGCAATTAACCAGGCTTGAGGTGTTCCAGCGAAGGTTGAGCGCTGATTATTTGCCCGTTGCATTGATCAGCGGAAAGTTGACTATTAGGGGAACCGGCTAATTATTAGTCACCGTAAACTTAACTGTCGGTGAGATCGTCTTTCGAGTAATGTGGTCTATGATGACGACGCGGATCTCATACTCGCCGGGCGACAACGATTTGGTATCAATGAACTCGGTTAAGGTTAGTCGTTGGCCGCTGTCGTTGATGTCTTGCCAGTCTTCATGCTTCCGGCTCAACTCCAGCGCATCTTTCAGCACCACGTATTCAACATCCACTGCCGGTCGCAGAGTGGTTTGATCGATGGCTGTGTTGTAGACCTGAAGATAGATACCCACATTCTGTCCTCGCTTATAAGTCGCAGCAAGATTCGGCACTACTTTGTAAGGTCCTATGGCGAACGGGCCAGTCGCAACTGTCTCTTTTAGACTCTCGAGTTTTGAGGCGAGGATTATGCTCGACGCCGCGAGTCGATCGGCGGGAAACAGGGGAACCTGAAAGCCAATGTGCTGAACGCCCATATTTCCCGACACGGTATCGCGAACAAAGAGATCGATCCTGTAGCGACCTGGTTGTAGCACGAATGCTTTTGCGTACGCTGACTTGCGTGTGCGAATGCTACTCAGTTCTTCCGGCGTCGCATGCGTGATGACTACATCTTCAAATTTACCGATGCGAATGTCGGCAACCGAAGTGATGCGTCCGATGATATTCAGTCGTGCCGTTTGCAGCCCGCCAACGTCTTCGAAGACAAGCTCACTGTTGTCGGCCTGCAGCGTGAGCGCGGTTAGTACAGAATTGTCTGACTGGCGGAAGTAGTTGAGTTGTGCTTCGAAAGAGATAGCGTCGGAGTCAACGACGGGCGTGCCAGTGCCGCTTTCGATCCACCGCCGGTCGACCGGCTGCGCTTGATCAAGGTCGGAGTGCAGCTGCATAACTGCGAACGGCGAATCCTGCACACGAATGTAATTTTCTTGACCAAAGGTGCCATTGGCGCCGTTTGGCACAATCGCGACCTTTTCGTCCGGGTTTCGCGCGAGCCGATACTCGCCTGAACCACTCGGATCTACGAATTCAAGCTCGATGCCGCTGCCGACATTTCGAATGTACCTGTAAAACCACTTCTCAAATGGGTAGGTGGTCGCAGATCCGCCGCCCTCCCACACGGGACGATCATAAACTCCACCCGAAGGATGGGATTCGATGTCATCAGGCTTGCCGAACTTAATGTAGATCCGTCCGCGATCGGTTAGACGTCCGGGCTTGCCTGAGGAGAAGTGCTCATTCGCATATGCGACGCGTTCGTAGAACTGTTCTTTGTATTCGTTTTCTTGTGTATCCGGATCCGGATCACGTTGTCGCCAAAACAACTGGATGAACTGGTCGCGTTCCTCATTGGTTTTCAGTTTGTTCCACGCCAAACGATCCTCGTTCGTGAGTATTAGATCTACGTCTTTGATCCAATCGACGTACGCCCTCTTTGGTTCGTTTTTTATTTTGCGTGGTTTCTTGTCAGGCGGGGTTTTTACTTTCTGTGCAAACGCGATTGCGGTGGATAAGCTGATGAGTAAGAGGACTGCAGTTAAGCTACGCGCGTATGAAAGAGTCATCGCGTTGTCCTTTCAGAAAAGTCGTTAAGGATGAGACGGGGAGACAACACTGAAAAGAATCAGGAGCAGGGCAGGAGGCAGGAGCAGGAAAACTAAATCGCTCCTGCTCCCATCGCTAAACTATTACTGAACAACGCTGAACTTCTGTGACGGCATCAGCGATTGGCCGGTAACGCGATCACGAATCCGAATGGCGAGCTCATACTCGCCTAAAGCGAGCTGTCGACTGTCGAGCAATCGAGCAAGGGTTAGTCGCTGCCCGGAGTCGCTGAGTCCACGCCAGTCTTCTGCTTGTTTCCCGACTTCCTTGCCGTCTTTCAAGAGTACATATTCGACATCGACCGACGGACGCAGAGTAGTTTGATCGACACCGGCGTTATAAATCTGCAGATAAACGCCGACAGGCTGACCGCGATGATAGACGCCGGAGACGTTTGGAATCACCTTGGTGGTACCGATGACAAACTGTCCCACGGCTGGTTGATCCTGCAAGCTCTCAAGTTTTGCAGCGAGCACCAAGGTTGAAGTCGACAGCTTTGCTTGATCGTACTTCGGAACAGTGAACCCTACATGCTTAATTCCGGTTGCACCTGACGCGGTATCGCGGACGATGACGTCCACTTTGTACGTGCCCGGCGGCAAAGGCAGGGCTTTTTGATAAGCCGACTTCCGATCCTTCGCTTCCGTCAGTTCTTCGGGAGTCGCAGTTGTGATAACGGGATCTTCAAAGATTCCGGCGCGACGTCCGGCAACTGAAGTGATTCTGCCAAAGATGTTCATGCGCGCTTGCTGCAAGCCGCCACTGTCCTGAAATACGAGGTCGCGGTTCTCGGCTTGGATCGTAAAGGCTGTGATCACGCGCTCATCTGACTGGCGGAAGAAATCAATTTGAACGTCGAAGTTGAGTGGGTTTTCTTCAACGACGCCCGTGTTAACGGCTGTAGCGAGATCGTTGAACTTAACTTGCGGAGGTCGGCTTAAGTCCGCAAGCAATTGTAGACGAGAGAACGGGCTATCTTGTTCACGCTGATACTGCGGGTTACCAATGCTGCCCATGCCCGAGATGCGTTCGCCCTTGTCGGAAAGTCCGAGTTCTTCCGCAAGCGTCAAACCGGCGCCTGGTATCATTAACAGCGCGTCCTTTTCGTTTGGATTTCGCGCAATGCGGTATTCGCCGCTGCCTGTGGGATCTACAAACTCTATTTCGACACCGGAACCGACGCCAGCGAGATAACGATAGAACCAGATCTCAAACGGATACGTTGAGGTTGAGCCGCCACCCTCGTAACTCGGCCGTTGGTAAGGACCGCCCATTGGGTGCGTCTCGCGCTCATCGGGCTTGCCATACATGATCCAGATCCGGCCGCGATCGGTTTTCCAGCCCGGAATGCCAGAACTGAAATGCTCGTTCGCGTAAGCGATCCGTTCGTAATACTCTTCCTTAAACTCATTTTCGTCGGTGTCTGGATCCGGATCCCGACGCCGCCAGAATTCCTCAATAAAGCGCTCTCTTTCGTCGTCAGTCGCCAGCTTTTTGAAGGCCTTCCGCTCTTCGTCCGTAATGATGTAAGTGACGTCTTTGTCGAGCCAGTCTTTGTAGGCCTTTTTCAACTCGGGTTTGACATTGCGTTGCCTTTGCGTTGGATCCTGCGACTCCTGCGCAAACGCGCTAACGCAAGAACCCAACAGGACAGCCAAAACTGCCAGACGGAGAGCGACTTTCTGGTAAGACATTCAGGAACTCCTAACTGGTACTGTTACGAATCAAGCTAAAGGACTGCTGTCGGCTTCAGTTGAAGACCGAGGATTCTAAGATCCTGCTGAGAACACAGTCAAGATGCCACGATTGATGAAGTTAGTTGCCCTAAAGTGCCCAAAAATGGCAGGAAAAACGGGCGGGACCTTAGGTGGTCGTTCTGGGTTTTCCGAAAATCCACGCGACAAAAACTGAGACCACATACAAGACCAGCATCGGTGCCGCGAAAAGCATCATGTTGGGAATGTCGCTCGTAGGCGAAAGGACCGCTGCCGCGATCAGGATAACTATCAGAGCGGCGCGCCAAATGCGGATCATCACACGGGCATTCACGAGACCAATTCGCGCAAGTACGTACGTGATTGCGGGCATCTGAAAGACGACGCCCATTCCGAGCATCACGATAATAATGAAATCAAAGTAATCGTTTGCCTTGAGCAGAAGCCTAAAGTCGGATCCAAGTCCCAATAAATATGTCGCCGCTGGTGGAAAGATAACGTAATACGCGAAAGCCGCGCCCAGTATGAACGAGATCGACGACAGCGAGATGAAGGGCGTTACATAGGCTCGTTCATGCGGATACAGGCCCGGAGAAACAAACGCCCAGATTTGCCAAAGCAGGAACGGCACCGAGACACAAATTGCTGCGTACAGCGCCACTTTCACATAAAGCGAGAATGGCTCGAGTGCGGTGGTCACGATTAATTTGTCGTTGATACCTGAGTACTCTTCGGTCGGCTGGTTTAGCTCGGCCGGCAATCGAACGCCCTTCGGGATAACCGTGTTCCCGGCGTAGAGAGCTTCGTCAGTGAAGAGTCCGAGATTTCCCTGCGGGTCTTTAAGTACACGAGCCATGACAGACGCGCCGCCAGGAATCAAACTGTTTCCAAGTTTGGTTTCTTCAGCGAATACGTAGCGGCCCGTATCGCTCTCCTTAAGCGAGTTCAGCGCCAGTATGGTTTCATGACCCGTTAGACCGGCAATTGGAACTTGTCGCCGTTGCGCTTCCGCCAGAGCGCGTTCAACAGGCCTGGCGAGAAAAGCGTAAATTGGCTTGGACACAAACCAGCAAACGACCGCAGCGACAAACACAAAGACGAACGAGCGAATCAGGCGACGGCGCAATTCGTCGAGATGTTCCAGAAAGGACATCTGGCCGCCGAGTTCTTCATCGCTACTTTTGTTTGTGCTTAGCGCTCTGAGAAATGCTGACATTAGGTCTCAGCTCTACAGCCAATCATGCTTTCGTGAGTTGGGGGCAACTGGTTCGTTGGAATCACTGGCTGAAGCGGATTCCTCTGTTGTTGTGGACGATAAACTCTCACGCGCAACCACAAGATTCGAATCTGCGGGCGCGACATTAGGTTCGTTGACCGAAGGTGAATCGAAGGTCGAGCTTTCCATATCGAGAATGCTGTGCGCCTCTGATTGCAATTTCGCTGTTTCCATCGCCACTTCGCGTTCCCATGTGCGTTTGAAGTCTTCTGAGGCTTTGCGAAACTCGGCCATGCCCTTTCCTATTGAGCGCGCCAGTTGAGGTAGTCTGCGCGGTCCAAAAAATATCAGGGCAATCACGAGGATGAACAACAGTTCTGTGCTGCTGAGCGTCTCGAGGATCAGGGCGTACACTGCGCGTCCCTACCTTTCATAAATCCAGTCTTCAACTTGCGGATTGTAACGCCTGCCGCACAAAAGCAGAACCGTCGGTGGCTAACTCGCTCGCTTGACGCTTTCGCGGTGACGGCGCAAGACTGAAACCAATGCAGGAAATGAAGAACGGGTCTACACAGGAAGAGAGCAAACAGGTTCTAGATTCTGCTGTACTCCAGGTTTTCGCTGAGACAGCGGAGTCTGTGGCTGCTACGACGAAGAAGCTGGAAAAGGCCGCATTTCTCGGCGGCTATCTGCAGAAACTCAACGATGCCGATCTGACGCGCGCAGCGAGGTATTTTGCTGGTCAACAGTTCGCTCAAAGCGATTCGCGCACGACAAACGTGGGAGGCAGCATTATAAGCGTGGCACTGAGCGAGGCCACCGGCTTTGGTTTAGAAGACATGTATCCTCGCTACGTCAAACTCGGAGACCCTGGTGACCTCGCTGCGGAAATAGTTGCAGAAGCAAAACGAAGTGCTGCGGTTCCCCAATTAACGCTTGCCGAAGTCGAATCAATCATTACCCGTTTGAGTGAGACACGGGGAACGAAAAACAAAACGGCCATTCTGTCGGCCGCACTGCGTTATGCCACTCCACTCGAAGCAAAGTATCTGGTGAAACTCCTCGCGGGTGATCTCCGCATAGGTTTGCGTGAAGGATTGGTGGAGGACTCAATCGCGCGCGCGTTTGGCCAAGATCTCGACGACGTCTCGTACGCCAACATGTTGCTCGGCGACATCGGAGAGACAGCTGTGCGCGCACGATCGGGAGATCTACGTGACGTCAACATGCGCCTGTTTCACCCGATCAAATTCATGTTGGCGACACCTGCGGCCGACCTGACTGACATTGCGAGAACTATGCCGGGTGAGTTTTTGGTGGAGGACAAGTTCGACGGAATACGAGCCCAGGCTCATGTGAAGGAAGGACGGGTGGCTATCTATTCCCGAACGATGGATGAGATCACGCACCGGTTTCCAGAACTGATTGGGCCACTTAATTCGATGCCGACGGATGTCATTATCGACGGAGAGATCGTGCCGGCAAATGACGCAGCAATCCTGCCATTCAGTGAACTACAGAAACGGCTGGGTAGAAAGAGTGTCGGCACGCAGTTACTGATCGCGGTGCCAGTGGTACTCGTCGCCTATGATCTGCTTTACGGATCGGGCGAGGTCTTAATCAATAAACCGCTTGCAGAGCGTCGAGAAGTCTTGCAACGGTTGATACCGAGCCACGGGCCATTGCGCCTCTCAGTCGGAAAGTTGTTCACCGAGGCGGCTGATCTTGATGACGAATTCACGGCTGCCCGAGCGCGCGGAAACGAGGGGCTGATGATTAAGAGTCCGGCTTCAGTCTATAAGCCGGGCCGTCGTGGTCGTGACTGGCTCAAGCTGAAGCGGGCGATTGCAACACTTGACGTAGTTGTCACGGCTGTCGAGGTGGGCCATGGGAAAAGGCGACACTTGCTGTCGGACTATACCTTTGCAGTGAGGCGCAGTGCCGAAGATGGCGAACTGCTGAACATCGGCAAAGCGTACTCCGGCTTAACAGATAAGGAACTAACGGAACTGACCGAGTGGTTTCGCAATCACACGCTACAAGAGTTTGGCCACGGCCGGGTCCGGCTAGTAGAGCCCTCAATCGTAATCGAAGTTACATTCGATCGAATCCAGCCTTCAAAACGACACAAGAGCGGGTTTGCGATGCGTTTTCCACGGATCCTGCGTCTCAGACCGGACAAATTGCCAGAAGAGATCGATACGCTGGACACGGTTAAACGATTAGTCGAAACGAGTTAGCCTGTCCGGTTGTGGTAAGCGGGAAGGGCGTTCGATTGGCGGTCGGTTTAAATCGTGTCGAAACTATTGCGTCCGCGGCTTTGTGGAGGTACGATGAGCCCACGTCACCGCCTCCCAATACTGATTTTTCAGCGTGTGAACGAGCCGACAACGACAACTTGAGCGGGCCGCGACTGGCTAACACGGCAAATCAAGCGATCGGGGTCGTACTTGTCAGAACACAGATAGGAGCGCTAACACGGCGCTAACCAGAAGATCCTCGGTCGTAGTTTCTTCCGAACTAACTTTTCCGTCAGTGTCCGAGGTTTCATCTGCTTTGTCTGTCGTGCAGGGTTCACTGGTTGAAGGTGGTGGTGGCACTAAGGCTGGCGTTTGTTGGTCTCCGGCGTAAACGTTAATGGTGAGAGCAGACGCGAGCAAAAGGGCAGCAGCTAGGTTCCTGACAAGTTTCATGGCCTTCTCCTGTTTGGGTTAGCTAGCCGGTAAGGTGGCTAAACCCAGTAGACAATTGGGTCAACAAGGGCATAATATCCGTCAATCGATACGCTTGCAAGGTTCCTTGCGTAATAACAGAACTGGAGACGTAATATGGGATTGCAAACATCTGTAGTTCATTGGACCCCGTGGCTGGGTGACGTAGATACAATACTGAGTCGGTGCGAGGCTGCCAAAGAGCTCGAGGAAGCAGGCGAATTCCAGGCTGCTCGCGAAGCATTAGGCGATCTTTGGCAGGGCATCGGTGTCAGACCAGCTGCTGAAAATTGGCCCATAGAGATAAAAGCTGAGCTGTTGTTGCGTACAGGAACGTTGACCGGCTGGCTGGGCAGTGCGAAGCAAGTCTCCGGCGCACAGGAATCTGCAAAGGATCTAATCAGCGAAAGCGCTGCGCTTTTCGAGAAGCAAGGACTGATTGAAAAAGTGGCGGAAGCGCGCGTCGACATGGCGATATGTTATTGGCGCGAAGGCGCGCTCGACGAAGCGAGAGTCACCTTGCGTTCAGCACTGGATACTCTAGGTGATCTCGAAAGTGACCAACGACTGCGAGCCCTTATCAACACTGCCATCATTGAACAGGTTGCTACTCGCTACGATGAGGCACTGCGGATATACCGTGACGTCGCTCCGCTAGCCGAAACCAGCACGAGCAATTCTCTGAAGGGTAAGTTTCACAACTCATACGCGATCGTGTTGAAAGGCCTGGGTCTGTCGCAGGACCGCGAGGACTATATCGATCAAGCGTTGGTTGAGTTTGCCGCAGCACAGTTTCACTTCGAGCAAGCGGGCCACAAGCGTTTTCGTGCGCGCGTTGAAAATAACGAAGGTTTTTTGTTTGCGAGCATCGGTCGATTTAAAGAAGCATACGAACATCTTGATCGAGCACGCGCTTTGCACTTAAGTGTTGGCGATCATGGTGGTGCCGCAGGTGCAGACGACACGCGAGCCCAGGTTCTATTGCTGGAAGGCAAGTACGAACTTGCCGAGAAGACAGCTCGCGCCGCTGTAAGATCCCTCGAGCGTGGTGGTGAGCAATCGATTCTTGCTGAAGCTCTAACAACTCACGGTAAGGCACTGGCCCGCTTGAATCAGTCAGACGCTGCGAGAAAGACTCTTGATCGAGCAATTGAACTGGCACAAGTTGCCGGCGATCCAGATGCCGGAGGCATTGCGGCGTTAACCGTTATCGAAGAGTTGGGCCAAGAGCTACCCGCGGAGTCGCTGCGCGAGTATTACTGGTCGGCCGAATCCACTCTGGCGAGTTCTCAAAACCGCAAGGTTCGAGCAAGACTCGGTGAATGTGCGCGGCGACTTGTCTCATCAACATGGTCCAACGCGACTAAGTTTGAGGCGCACCAGCCGAGAAACGAGCAACCGGTTCCTGTGATGAACGGCGAAGTCTATTCACTCGAAACGGAGGTTCTGCGTTATGAGGCGAACCTGATTCGGCAGGCACTGGAGATCTCCGGCGGGAGTGTCACCCGTGCGGCGAGGATGCTCGGCGTCACTCATCAAGGGTTGGCTTTCATTCTTAACGGGCGCCACAAGGATCTGCTGTCCATTCGGACGCCAGTGAAGAAACGCCGCCGAAGCATCATCCGGTACCACTGAACCGACGCCACATCAAGTGCACCAAAATCTGGCGCTGTCTTTTTTCAAACAAGAGGCAGCGCCAGTACTGTATTTGTGCTCTAACAAACGGTTCTCGTATCATCCGCATGCCAAACAAGATGATGGCGACCGAAATCGAATTTGAACCGCGATCGCTAAGTTCTCAGACTCCCAGTTGAACAATCACCTATGAAGATACTGATCACCCCTCTGGCAATTTGCCTCCTGCTTACTGTTGCCATTGCTCAGACGACGCGGCCAAGAGGGCCCGCAAAGCGTCCAGCGCCCACGCAACCGAGCGCCCCTGCTACTACCAATGAGGCGCCAACTGCTCCCACTGCGGCGCCCGCTAAAACACTGCCTCCGCTCACCCCGGTTTCAATCGTCGTTGTCAACGGACGGACTATAACGAGCACGGAGTTTGAACCCGCGCTGCGCCAGGAAATTGAATCAGTGGATCGCGAGATCGCTCAAACGAAGCAGGACCTGCTGGATCTTCAACTCAACACACTCTTATTGCAGACCGAAGCGCGCAAGCGAGGATTGAGCACTGACCGGCTGTACGCGCTGGAAGTAACAAGCAAGTTAACCGAGCCAACTCCTGCCGAAATTAAGAAGTTCATAGAAGACAATCCCGATCAGTTTTCCGGGGTCAACGCGGCCGCAGCGACGCCTTCAGTGGCCAGCTATCTGCTGAGTCAACGAGAAGAAAAAGTGTCGGAGCAGTTCGTCCAGCGGCTAAAGAAGATGTATCCGGTGGTTGCGGGCGTTGATATCAACACTCCTGGTCTGAAGGACGATGCTGTAGTTGCGACCGTCGCGGGTCAACCAGTGAAAGCAAGCGCAATTAGCGAACGACTTAAGCCAATCGCATATCGTACCCGGCTGGGTGCGTACGAGGCCGCAAAGAAGAAAGCCGACCAGCTAATAAACGACCTACTGCTTTTGGATGAAGCCAAGAAACGTGGAATTGGACCAGAAGTGATCGTTCGCACTGAAGTGTCCGACAAAGCGAGAGCGCCTGGTGACGCCGAAGTCCGCAAGTTCTACGATGACAACAAGGCGCGCATCAACGGCGATTTCGAACAAGTGCGCTACCAGATCGCCACATATCTGCAGGAGCAAGACAGGCAGCGTTTAGAGAGCGAATTGTCTGCGAGGCTGCGAAAAGGAGCTGACATTCGCTGGCTACTCACTGAACCCGCACAGCCTGTCCAGGCGGTCAGCACAGATGACGATCCGAGTCGTGGAGACGTAAATGCGTCCGTAACTATCGTTGAGTTTACTGATTTCCAATGCCCGTCATGCGCGCTTATGCATCCAGTGATAGAAGAGGTGCTGAAATCTTATGGGAACAGTGTACGGTTGGTAGTCCGCGATTTTCCCTTGTCAATGCATGAGAATGCATTGAAAGCTGCTGAAGCTGCGAACGCTGCCAACGCACAGGGAAAATTCTTTGAATACATCGCTTTGCTGTACAAGCGTCAAAAGGCACTCGACACACCATCGCTGAAGAAATATGCAAGCGAGCTGGGATTGAACCGGCAAAAGTTTGATGCTGCGCTCGACAGCGGTACTTACACTCCCGAGATTAAGCACGACATTGCCGATGCGGAGATCTACGGCGTCGGAAGTACGCCTACGATTTTTGTTAACGGTGTGATGCTACGGATGCTGAGTGCTGATGGATTGCGGCAGGCAATAGATCGTGCGGCGGCAGCCCGACGAGCGAGCGCGCCGCCGCAGTAAAAATGATCACGGTGAGGTTTTCTTCTTATCGAAGATACTGCACGCGTTGTATGCGCCAGTTGGGTCGATTGCGGTGTTTCCTTCCTCAATGTGCCGAATGATGCCCTCTTTATCGATCACGAAGGTGGCACGATTTCCAAAGCCCTGCTCTTCGATAAAGACACCATAGTCTTTGACCACAGTGCGTTTGAAATCGCTGAGTATTGGAAATGTGACTCCAAGTTGCTTAGCGAATTCGCGATTGGCGGGAATACTGTCGACACTCATACCAAAAACCTGAGTTTCGGTTGCTTCGAATTTGGCGAGATCAGCCTGATACGCCTTCAATTCCTTCGTTCAACCACCAGTGAATGCCAATACATACATCGCAAGTACGACGTTCTTCTTGCCCTTGAAGTCGCTAAGCTTATAGGTGTTTCCGTCCGTCGCTCGCAGGGTGAAATCAGGAGCAGGGTCACCAACCTTCAAATGAGTTTTTGGCGCCTGCGGCCGTGCTGCCTGAGGTGAAGCGGCGGGAGCAGGTTGCTGCGCCTGAATGGCAATCACGCCCGCCAATAGCACGAAGACGAATTGGCAGAATCGTCTGACCATAAGAGACCTCCCCAAAAGTTAGATAATTGCGTGGGCCAACTCGTGAGGCCCGTAATGACAAAGACTCACGTGACCGTTCCGTAAGACTTCCGTCGACAACCTGACAAATACTGAACTTACAAGTCGTGGCGAGCATACTCGCCAGAGCGGTTGCTTGGCAACTTTTCGCGTCGATGGGTTGGGCAAAAAGTGATGGGAGTTTCCTTAAAACCAGAGCGGCTGAAGCGTTATAAAGATGTCGCGATGCTCCTGATGAAGTACGGCCGCTCTGATCTTGTCAAAGAGGCCGGACTTGAAGGTGTCGATCTGGAGGAACTGACGGATGCGAGTGCGCCCGACGCCGAGGATCTGGCCAAAGACCTCGAGAAACTCGGACCGACATTCATCAAGCTTGGTCAACTTCTTTCCACTCGCGCCGATCTTCTGCCGCCACCATATCTCGATGCGTTAAGCCGGCTGCAGGATCAAATCGAGCCGTTTTCATACGAGGAGGTCGAGCGAATTGTCTCAGGCGAACTCGGCATCCGTATGTCGAAAGCATTCGCTGATTTTGAACCTACACCAGTGGCAGCTGCTTCGTTGGCTCAGGTCCATCAGGCCTACATGCGCGATGGACGAAGCGTGGTCGCAAAGGTTCAACGACCAAACATCCGCGAGCAAATCGTCGAAGATCTTGAAGCGCTGACTGAGGTCGCGGAGTTCATCGATGCCCATACCCAGTTAGGAAAGCGATACGAGTTCGGAAACATGCTGGTAGACCTCCGAAAGAGTTTGCTTCATGAGTTGGATTTCACACTTGAGGCAAACAATATGGTCGCCATCGCTCGCATTCTCGAGGAGTTTGACCACATCGTTCTACCTGAGCCAATCAGCGACTATTGCACTACTCGCGTCCTCACGATGGAACGAATCGACGGAAAGAAGATTACTTCGCTTAGCGCGTTGCGATTACTCGAGATTGATGGCCCAGGTCTCGCAGATGAGTTGTTCCGTGCGTACCTGAAACAGATTCTGGTCGAAGGCCTCTTCCACGCGGATCCGCATCCAGGAAACGTCTTTCTAACTGACGACGATCAAATCGCGCTGCTTGATCTGGGAATGGTTGGTCGCCTCACTCGCACCTTTCAGGACAACCTGCTACGGCTGTTGCTCGCTATCAGCGAAGGACGTGGCGAAGAGGCCGCCGAAGCTGCGATCAAGATGGGCGAGCCAAAGGAGGGATTTGATCGCACTAACTTCACGCGTCGCGTGGGGGACCTTGTGGCGGAAAATCGAGATGCAAATCTATCGCGATTAAATGCCGGGCAGGTGGCTCTGGAAATAACAAGAATCTCCGCTGACACGTGGTTCCGCTTGCCGCCGGAGTTTACGATGATCGCGAAAGCCCTGTTGAACCTGGACCGCGTGGTCTTCACGCTCGATCCAACCTTCGATCCCAATGCAGTGATTCGCGAGCGCGCCAGTGAGATCCTTCAACGCAATATCATCAAGAGCATGTCACCGAGTAATTTGCTGACCGGCGTTGTCGAAGTTAAGGAGTTTGCAGAAAAACTTCCCACTCGTGTTAATCGCATTCTCGACGCGATCGGCAACAACGAACTGAAGGTGAAGGTCGACGCAATAGATGAAAAGGTTGTGCTCGACGGCCTTCAGAAGGTCGCCAACCGAATCACGATGGGCCTGGTCGTGGCTGCCTTGATTGTGGGGGCGGCAATGCTGATGCGTGTGGAGACTTCTTTCCGCATCCTCGGTTATCCGGGACTCGCAATGATCTTTTTCCTGATGGCAGCTGCAGCCGGACTCATCCTTCTCTTCAATATCCTCTTCTACGACGAAAAGCCTGATCCCAAAAAGAAGTAGAACTACGTGGGCAGTGGTCCGGGGTCAGTAGTCCGTGGCCCGTGGTCCGTAGTCAGTGGTCCGTTAGCTCGAGCTGCGTCGCCCTACCAACTGACCACGAACAACGGACAACTGACCACGGCCAACTGAGATCTGCCCATCCGTGTTTAAAACCTCAAGAATTTCTCAACCGAGTTGCAATAAAAGTCCTGATGAAGTTCCCAGCGGACGACCGCGTCCAAGCCCTCTGTCGATTTCGCAGTCGAATGACAGCACAAAGAGACGTCCTCGCCCATAACCACAGGAAACACTCAAATGCTTATGCTCATGGTTGAATCCGCTGACGACACCGGAATCGGCAAGATCGAGCTGATTCTCGACAAAATAATAATACCTTCTCCGCGAGTTAGTTTTTGTCGACGGCGACTCTTGGACGCGCTTTGGCAGAGCTTCAACTCGTGCTCCTCGACAGTCATCAGCGGTCGAGCGGGCATGGGAAAAACAACTCTCGCGCTGCACTTCGCTGAACTATGTCGGCGGGACGTCGCCTGGTACAAAGTCGACGCTCCTGAGACCGACCTTCGAATCTTTCTACAGTATCTGATTGCGAGCATCGCCGCGCAGCGGCCTGCGTTCGGTCGCGGTCCATTGCGGAGCCTTTTGGACACTGTTCGTTGGGATTCTCCCTCAAACAGTGAACTCACGTTGCTGGCAGAAGCTTTTGTGCACGAACTGGATTGCAAGCTGGAGCCACCGTTACTGATCGTTATTGAAGATCTGCATCTTGTCTTCGACGCGGAGTGGCTTGTGCCATTCTTTAAACGGGTCCTTCCCTTGTTACCGGCTGATGTTCATATGCTGATTACCAGCAGGACGATGCCTCCGGCGCCCCTCTGGCGAATGCGATCGAAGCAAACTCTGTCTGTTATCGACGACGACATGCTCTCGTTCACACGCAATGAAGCGGTCGAATTGTTCGCAAGCTACAACCTGACACACGAACAAGCTGCCATCGCGTTCGATCACTCTCGCGGCCGACCCGCGGCACTGGCGAGTTTGGCTGCCACTCTTCATTACAACGAGATGAGCGATAAAGGAACGGCTTTCACTGACGTCGTGCGAGTCACTTAAACGAATGTCGATTGGCGAACTACAACAAAAGAGCGAAACGCAAATCCGGATTGTTCCGGCATTTGGCAAAAGTGGTATCCACCCATTTCGCTGTGTTAATCTGCCGCCCCCAGACCGCAGAGCCCAGAGGCAGAGGCTGATGGCCAGGACCCGACAGGGTAAACCGTCGAAAAACCGACAGCTCGATGTAAGTAAAGAATCAGCTGGAGTGCAGCCCACTTTCTTCTTACGCACAAAGCTTCTCCCTCCGAGGCCTGTTCCTGAACTGTTGTCGCGTCCTCGTCTCGCCGAACGATTATCTCGAAATCTCGAAAACCCGCTGTCACTCGTTACTGCGAATGCGGGTTCGGGAAAAACCACTTTCGTTGCCGACTTTCTTCGCACTCACAAGCGTCAATTCGTTTGGTATCAGCTCGATCATACCGACGCCGATCCATCAGTCTTTCTCGGGTACTTAACTTTCGGTATTCAACAGGTTGTACCGGGATTTGGAAAGGCGATGTTCGGTTACCTGCAGGAAGCTGCGGGCGAGTTGGCCCAGAATCCTGAACGCGCCGTTGACGTCCTGATCAATGAAGTTTTGGAACTGGTTGAGCAAAAACTCATCGTCGTCTTAGACGATTACCATCACCTGGGAGCGGAAACGTCCGTTCACGCTGTGCTGGATAGACTGCTGGCATATCTCCCAGATGTACTGCACATCGTGATTGTCTCCCGTGAAATGCCGCCGCTCGCACTGGCTCGCCTCCGCACTCAGTCTCCAGCGGCAATCATTGAAAGATCGGACCTGTTATTCACTGACGAAGAAACTCGCCATCTCTTTCGTCAGGTATTCGATTTAGAACTCACCCCACAGCAATTGGCCGAGTATGGTGAACGCACACATGGCTGGATCACCGCGCTTCAACTAGTCAGACAAGTGGCCCAAAAAACGATCACTAGCCGCGGTGGCCTTTCTGGGCCAGCCAACCTCATTGAAGTCCTGAGGCAATCTGAACGGGACATATTCGATTACTTCGCGGAGGAGGTGTTTGCCGACGAAACTGAACAGGTGAAAAGCTTGTTATTGAAGGTCGCATTACTAGATCGAATAGAACTTGATACCTGCGCCGCACTCTTCAAAGGAATGAACTGCTCTCGAATACTACCGAGCCTCGTAAAGCGAAATGTTTTTCTGACTGTCGCCAGCGATGGGCAGGGTGAGGAATATCGACTTCACCCACTGTTCCAAACCTTTTTGCGACGTCGCTTGCGCAGCGAGATCGGACGAACTGGCGTCTCTGCTGAACACCGACGCTATGCTGACTATTTTCTCAGTCGCGGGCTTTGGGAGCACGGAGTCAGGCATTTGCTTGCGGCCGAAGATTACGTTCAAGCCGCTGAAGTGGTAGCTGAAAGGGGCGGGGAATGGATCTCGTCAGGTGCGCTCAGCTCACTGGCCTTAACGGCCGATTCTCTTCCATCGTCGGTAATCGAGAAGCACCCGCGAGTGATTGCGCATCGAGCGGAGGTGGCCCGACTGCGCGGCGAGTACGAATCAGCACAGGCGATGTTCAGACGCGCCGCCAGCCTTCTTCAGCAAGGTAATGATCGTGAGGGTGAAGCGGAAGCGTTGCATTCTCTGGCGACACTTGCCCGCCGCGAAGGCGACTACACGCTCGCTTTTAGTTATCTCGATCGGGCATTAAAGCTTGTCGATGAGCGTTCGGCGCTGCGTATGAAATGCGCCAACACGCGAGGCCTCTGCTTTGTGGCGCTCGGTGAGTGGACGTCTGCAGAACTTGAATTCCGCAGCGCCCTGCAACTCGCACAGGAGAGCAACGACGGCCGATATATGAGGCTGATCAGTCACAATCTGGGTTTACCAGCAATGATGCGGGGCGATTTTGGTGAAGCTCTCCGGTGGCTTCGCCGAATGTTCCGTGAAGGAAACCAAGCTCCTCTGCCACAGGAAGCGACCGCGCATCTGAACATGGCCCATTGCTATCTGTATCTCGGCGACCTCCAATCGTGCGAAAAGAACCTCGATGAAGCAATTGAACGTTGCCAGCTCTTCAATCTGGTGGCAGCCAGGGGTGATGCGTTGGAAACTTACGGGAATCTCTTTCGTGAACGCGGTGAGATTGAAAAAGCTAATGAGTATTACCAGCGAGCAGCGCGTGCTTACGACGAGGCTGGTGTGAATCTGGCCCGAACGGAACTGCTCGAAGAACAAGCACTGCTGAGCATGCTGGTTGGCGACTTGAACGCGGCTCGTAATCAAATCGAACGGTTGATTTCGGCGCGGCCCCTCGAAAAGAACCAGATTGGCTACTTCACCGCTTCACTGGCAAAAGCCCGCATCATGATTGCTCAGGCCGACGAAAACGGCGGCTCTGAGCTTTTGACTGGCGCTCTCGATTATTTCCACAGTCACACGTTGTATTACTACGAGGCTCAGGCTTCACTCGCGCTGGCGTGGTGTGACTTCAAGCTCGGAAAGGAACCGCAGATGCTTGAGCATCTGCGCAGGGCAATAGACCTCGCCGTGCGTTACGACTATGAATATTGGCTGCAACGCCAACTAGTCGCGCACGCGCCGCTGTTCGGAAGCGAAGAAGCGGCGGAACTATTGCCCTCTGACTTAAGAATTCAACTCGTCAATGTCTCGTCGGGTGTCGGACCCGCAACAGGTCAACCTCAGGAGATTGCTTTAAAAACCGAACCTGTTGCCGACCTGACGATCAATTTGCTGGGCCCGGTCGAAGTCTTGCGCGAGTTCGGGCGACCTCTCGCAGCTGACGCATGGACTACCCGTCGCGCGCGCGACATTTTGTGCTTCATTGCCTCAAGACGTCACCGGCGTGCTTCGAAAGACACGATCATCGACACGTTCTGGGGTGAGACCGATATGGACGTAGTCGAAAAGAACTTCCATCCGACGGTTTCGCACATACGGAAAGCACTTAACAGAAACCAACCATTGAAGCAAAACTTCATTATCTACCGCGATGGCGACTATCAGTTAAATCCAGACTTGTCATATCGGATCGACACCGAGGAGTTCGACAAGCTGGTGAATCAGGGTGAAAGTGCGCGGCGGGCGCGGCAAGTTGAGGAGTGCGTTCAAGCGTATGAACAGGCGGTGGCGCTTTATCGAGGCGATTTCGCGCAGGGGAGTTATGAGACTTGGGTCGATGAACAACGGGCCTATTACAAAGAAAAGTATTTACATCTGCTGAAGGCCCTGGCGAATGTCGCGCAAAAACAGGAAGAGTGGAGCAGATCTTTGCAGCTGGCCCAAAGCATTCTGCACGAGGACGCATTCAGAGAAGACATTCACTGCATGATCATGAGGGCGCACGTCAACATGGGCAATCGAGGTGCGGCCCGGGAGCAGTTCGAGACATTGAAGCGTTTGTTGCATAAGGAGCTGGGGGTTGAGCCCGGCGCTGAAACTCGCAGGGTTTACCAGGAATTGCTGAAGTCAGATTAGTCAAAAGCTGGTTCTTATAGTTTCTTGGGAAAATCGCAAGGCGACCGCAACAAATCTCAGGTCTCTTCAACTCTAGAATATGGATCCCTTTAAAAAGGTTAGCCCGGACGCTGGGCCAATTATTCGGCAGGCGGCGCCAGCAAATACGAGGGCCAATCGTACTCCCGTTCTCCAGATTGGCCCGCGAAACCAACCCCCCCACAAGGCGTGTCCCCCTTTGGTGTGTTTTAGCATGACTGCGCCGATAAACCCGACTGAGGTGATGGCTTGCTAAAGTGGCGGATTAAACACTCGAAGTCGATCATTCAAGCTAAGCGTCTCCTTGCTCTCTGCCTGACGCTCCTCTCAGTCACTGGTCCAGCATTCGCCGGTATCTCGATTACTCGTTCAAACGGAATTACTGCTACAGGCGCTGACGGGGTTCAGTTTGTCGGACTCTCTGGAATCACCGCCACTGGCGCAGATGGGTTACTTACCTTTGGACCAAATGGAATTACAGCGACGGGCGCTGATGGAATTACAGCCACAGGGGCTGACGGAATCACTGCCACCGGGGCTGACGGTTACACCTACACAGGCGCAAATGGCATTACTGCCACGGGAGCCGACTCTTTGGTTATTGGAAATGCCGATGGAATCACTGCCACCGGAGCCGATGGCATAACCGCAACGGGTGCAGACGGCACGACTTACTCGATCGATTCAATCCATTTCTACTTCCCGACTGGGATTACCGCGACTGGCGCTGATGGAATCACAGCAACCGGGGCGGACGGTATCACCGCAACTGGCGCAGATTCGCGTCAGATAGCACGGTCTGACGGTATCACTGCGACTGGCGCCGACGGAATTACCATTTCCGGTGCTGATGGAATTACTGCAACTGGCGCTGATGGTCGACCAGTAAACGTTGCGGCAGGCAGCCTAACCTTACTTGGTGCTGACTTGATGATCGTCGCCGGCGCGGAAGGTATCAGTATCACTGGCGCCGACACCGTTCGTGACACAGGGCTTAGCGCGCTCACTGCCGCACTCGCGCCCGCCTCAGAACTTGGTTTGCAGAGTATTGATCCGGAACTCGCGATCACGCTGAACAATATGACTGACGACAGCAACGTCAACGCTGTCGTTGTTTACCATCAATTGCCAACTGAATCGGATCTCGCTGCGTTGAACGCAATTGGAATTGTGGGTGGCCTGCGGTTCCGAGCGTTGCCAATGCTTACGGTGACGGCCACGCGCGACCAGCTGATTGCGATCTCGAGGCTCGCGTCCGTTCGTTCGATTTACGGAAATCGCACCTTGACGCTTACTTCGGAGCCAGAAGTACGCGCTATCACCGGCGTCGATAGGGCGTGGAGTGACGCCGATATTCGAACGCGGAACTCAAGTTTCCCCGTAACGGGACGAAACATAACGGTTGCCGTCCTCGACACAGGAATCGACTCAACGCATCCGGATCTTGCCGGGCGTGTTACCCGGAACGTTAAGTTCGCCGACACGTTGAGTGCGAATCTTAGTTTTAACTATCCGACGGCCTCAGAAAACCTATCGAACACGGACCTGCTTCAGGGGCATGGCAGTTTTGTGGCTGGTGTGATTGGTGGCACCGGCGCCGCTTCGAACGGCAAATTCAGTGGTGTCGCTCCCGGTGCAAGTATCGTTGGGCTTAGCGCTGGCGAACTTACGTTGCTCTACGTATTGGAGGGCCTCGATTATCTGTTGGCTAACCGAGCTGATCTGAATGTGCGCGTTTTGAACTGCAGCTTTTCCGCCAATGTAGTGTTCGACGTTAATGATCCAGTAAACATCGCGACGAAGATGCTCACTGACAAGGGCGTTAACGTAGTGTTCTCGGCCGGCAACACAGGTTCGGGTCAACATACCTTGAATCCGTATGCGGTTGCTCCCTGGGTGATTAGTGTCGGAGCCACTGATTCGAAAGGACGGCTGGCGAACTTCTCTTCACGAGGCGATTTTGGAAGCGCGCTTTTTCGGCCTACGTTAGTTGCTCCAGGTGTTGCTGTTGTCAGTGTACGCGGCTCGGGCGTAACGAATGTGACTGGCGTACAGGGAATCGTCAACAGCGACCTGCAGCGACTCAGCACTTCCGAACTTCCTTTTTACACCACCGCCAGCGGAACGAGCTTTTCGGCGCCGCAGGTTGCAGGAGCCATCGCGTTGATGTTGGAAGCCAATCCTTCGCTGACGCCCGCCGATGTTCGCGATATTCTTCAGGCGACTGCTACGCCTCTGGCCCCGTATTATCAGCACGAAGTCGGGGCGGGAATGCTCAACGTACATGCGGCAGTTCTTCAAGCTGCATTTCCAGATCGGCGCATCGGTGACTGGCGCGGTGCCATCGATGCTGGACAGGTAAAATTCGGAAACGACCCACTGACAACTTTTACCGGCGTCGTTCAACCGGGCACTGCTTTTGAAACGACGATTCAAGTGCCGGGAGAGGTTGTTTTTGCATCCGTTCAAATTGGTTGGGGGCCACTCACGAGCGTCAATGATCTCGCACTCCGCATTTACGACCCATACGGCAATCTTGCGGCTCAATCTAATGCGATCAATTTGCCGGGCCTTACTGGCAGATCGGAACGGGTAAACCTGAGTCTTCCGGCTCCAGGCGTTTGGCGTGTGAAGGTGACCAACTCGTTGCCACTGGGAACTTCACAGGCATTTAGCGGAGTGTTGCAATTTGGGCGGGCGAGTCTTGGTTCAATGAACGACCTCCAATCGCTGAGCACAGATATGCGCAGCGACATCTATCAGAGTGTTAGAACGTTTGCGATGGCGCCAGTGGGCGCGAAATTCCGGCCAGGTGTAGCAGTCAGTAGGGCTGACATGTCGATGGCGTTGGTTGTAGGAGCCCGTATTCCACAGTATTTGCCGGCCACGCCAAGCTATTCAGACGTCCGCGACAACTTAACGATGTCGTTCGTTGAGAGCGTGCAGTCAAATCCCGCGGGCGCTCTGTTCATCGACACGTCGGCAGGCAGGTTTAGACCAAACGATAACGTCACGAGGTTAGCGGCGGCGGTGGCGCTTGTGCGAGCTGCGGGACTGCGTTCTGAAGCAGAAGCGACGACCTTAGTTGCGCTGTCCTTTCTTGATGCGTCGAGTATCCCTACCGAGTTGAGAGGTTATGTATCTGTTGCCGTGTCGAAGGGTTTGTTATCGTGCGGTACGTTATTCCAGCCGCAGAATCCGCTGAGTCGCGCAGAACTGGCGCACGCGGTCGCAGTGATTCAAAACAGAGCGACGCAATAGATCTGGCTCAAAGACCTGCGGGGCACAGTCCTCGCCTGGTCTTGCTCGGCTTTGCCTCAAGAGTCACATCAGCCTGAGTCGGAAGTGTTTTCGTTCGTGTTGGTTCGTGTGATTTCGTGGATCGTCCTTCTTTTCCCGGACAAACGGAACGATCCTCGCCCCACGAGTCATTAATCCAACTGCTCGTAGAAAACTCGAGTGTCGTATTCGAAACGTACGATGCCGGCTTCCTGATGGGTATTGAAGATCGATTCCAACTCGGCCAGCATCGGCTGGAAGCTCGGACTTGATGGCTCGGGAGTGTACGAAGACGAACACAAGCGACCTCGCAGCGCTTGGAAGTCGAATTCCTGATGATTGGGAAACTGTGCAAACTTCGGAATCCGCGGCGCAAAGAATTCTTTGACAGCCGGTTCAGCGTTTTCGTGTCGGACTTCGTTGTAGTCAGTGCCGTAGGTTAGCAGTAAAGTCTCGTAAGCGCGGAGGAAAGGCGTTGTGTCAGTTTGTCGCTCGTTCCAGATGACGACGACCCAGCCATTCGGCTTGAGGATGCGTCTGCACTCTTCCTTTGCCTTAAGCGGTTCGAACCAGTGGAATGCCTGACCCGCGATAATGAAATCGACGCTCGCGTCGTCGAGAGTTGTGGATTCGGCGGTGCCTTCGATGCTTTGAAAGTTCCTGGTGCCGGCGAAAATGGACTCCGCAGCCGCTCGCATAGCCGCATTGGGTTCGACACCGATTACGCGATTCCCATTTGCCAGGAAGAGTTCACAAAGCTTTCCGGTGCCTGAGCCGATATCTGCGATTAGCGAACCCTCTTTGAGTCCACACTCTTCACGCAGCAAATCAACGATTGCAGTCGGATACCCGGGCCGGTATTTGGCGTAGTTTTCTACGCGACTGGAAAAACGTTCAACTGATTGCATCTTAATGTTCGATAAACTTCATAGTTTGTCGTCGACTCAACTTGCACTTATCGCAGCTTGAGTTGGTTTAATGCAGCTCGCATTTTGCCATTTTGTACGTCGAACATCCCAGTGATCGTAAATGTTATTGTGACTTGGGTCACTATCGACCTTCTATCTCGGCCGCGTGCGAGGGGAAGTACCGCACGGCGATTCGGTGTGCCAGTAACAAAGCTAACAGAAAACCAAAGGTGAGCGGCAATCGCACGTCAGATTTCACCAGCATCCAAAAGTGCACGACGCCGAGGATGGCCGCGAGATAAACCAGCCGGTGCAAACGTGCCCAGTTCTTGCCGCCAAGCCGCTTCACCATTCTGTGTGTTGATGTAATCGCGAGCGGCACCATCAGAAAGAATGCCGTCATTC
>DATIBJ010000195.1:0-21430 GCA_035457565.1 Pyrinomonadaceae bacterium
AGGAAGCTCTGAATAAGTTTGATGAATCACCACTCTTGCTATTTTGGCAGCTCTCAGAGCTTCCGGGGTCAGTCGTTTGGGTTTAGTGATTCATTTTTGATTTCGTTTTCGCGGCTCGGAGCGATCAGTAAAGACACTACGTCCTGAGCAGCAACAGTTTTCTACGTACTAGATAGAGATTTGCCAGGGCCAGGAGACTGAAGCATTGGGCCTCGTTCTTGGCCAGGCCGCGATAACGAACTTTGCTGTGGCCCCACAGCCGTTTGATGACATGGAAGATATATTCTACTTTCGCTCGCACCTTGCTTTGCCGCCGATTCCATTGCCGGTCGCGGTGGTTGAGCGGAGCGCCACGGTTGCTGCGGCGTTGCACCCGCCAACGCTGCCCACGCCCTTCGTAAAGCTCCCGCTTCGCCTCGTCAATATAGGCTCGGTCGCCATAGATCGCTTGCTCTTCACCGTGCAGCAACTGCTCCATCACCTGCGAGTCGTGCACTTTGGCCGTGGTCACCACTGCGCTGTGCGCCAATCCATATACCGAGTCCGTGCCCACGTGCAGCTTCATACCGAAAAACCAGTCTGTCCCTTTGCGCGTGCTACTCATCTCCGGATCATGTTTACCACTGGCGTTCTTGGTAGAGCGGGGCGCCGTGATAATGGTGGCGTCGACGATCGTGCCCGCACGCAGCGACAGTCCCTGCTGTTGCAGGTGCTCCTGGGTCTTGGCAAACAGCTTTTTCGTCAGCCCGTGCCGCTCCAGCAAATGACGGAAGTTCAAGATCGTCGTTTCATCCGGCACCTCGTCCTGGCCCAACTCGATCCCGGCAAACCGTCGCATCGATTCGCTGTCGTAAAGCGTTTCTTCCATGCCTGGGTCAGACAGGTTGAACCACTGCTGCAAAAAATAGATCCGCAGCATCTGCTCCATGGCGAAAGGGGGTCGCCCATTGCCGGCTTTGGGATAGTAGCGCTTGATTACTTTGAGCAACTGGGCCCAGGGCACTACCTGCTCCATCTCTTCCAGAAACACTTCGCGCTTGGTCTTCTTCTTCTTGTTGGCATAGGCCAGCGCGGCAAATGTTGGTTGACTCATTCGGCAGTTCTCCTTCGGTTGAGCTGCCGTCATTTTAACTTGGTTACTGATTAACTTGAGGAAACTTATTCAGAGCTTCCTTTAGTTTGTCGTCAACTTGCCTAAACGAACAACAGCTTTCAGTAACCACGGGGAATTAGCGAAAGCTGTTGAGGTTGGGCCGTGTCACGACAAACTAAAGTTTATCGAACATCTAACTCTTACGGTTTCGGTGGCAGCGGCTTACTCAACACCGTAGCAATAAACTCATTGAGTCCCGCTTCAGAGTTTTCGTGCCGGAATTTCCAGTAGTTCGTCAGTGTCGCCATCCAACCAGCTTTTGCTGACTGAGTTTTCGGATCAGTTCCAGCGGCAGCAACGGCGCGTGCATATGCGTCGATGAGCCGATCGATAACGACGTTTAGTTTCTCGAGAGCTGCCTTGCTTTCAGGAGTCTCGGGTTTACCGGCGTAGTTTGTTTGGTAAGCCGTCGAGAGAGTGCGATATGGACCAGTCTCGTAAGCATAGGCCAGGTAATAATACGTCGACGGGGTCTTTTTCAGGTCGCTGGTGCCCTGCGCTACTTTCAGCAGTGGATCAATCGCCTGGTCAGGTGCGCTCTTAAGATTGAGGGACGCAATCGCGTAATAGAGGTGGGCCAACGTGTCGTCCTTGCCTTTAAAAGGTTCCCAATCAGACGGTGCCTTTCCTGATTCCACCACCTGAATGGCTTTGCGGGCACTCGCCAACGCCTCGGTATTGAAAGTAGTGGCAGCGGCTGCAGGAAGTTTGATCGCCTGACCGACTGGCAAAGGATTATCAAGCGGCATGTTGTTGTTCATCCGCGCTGCATCTTCGGGGGTGACGCTACAGCGCTGAGCGATCTTTCTTAGCGTGTCGCCAGCTTCAGTGACGGGGTTTGCGCAGTAGGTTGCAGCCAAATAACCGGCATAGCCCAAATCGATCTGACTTCGGAGATAATCAGGCTCGTCCGATAGAATCTGATTGCCCACCTTGTAGGCTTCGGCGAAATTCTTTTCGTTGATCAGAATCGGTAACCGCCTCTTGCGCTCATCTCTTTCATAAAACATCATCCACTGTTTTATATAGTCAGTATATTGATCCTTTTCCTTCGAATAGCGCTGCATGTAATCCCTGGCGGCCTGGTAAGCAACCGTCGGATTCGGGATGCGGTTGTCGACGAATCGTTTGTAGATGTCGATCTTCACCTGGTCATCAGTCTCCTGGGCCGCGGCAGCATTGCCTGCACCGGAGATCAGGTTTTGCTGGCCCGCGGTTACGAGCGTCAGCAACAGAACGAAAACCACCAATGCCAGCTTATGTATTAACAACCTCATATTTGACGTTTCCCCCTCATCAAAGCCCTTAGACGCCAGATTGCCCGCTAAGGGTTTTATCAACGTGAGGTTATAATTACTTTCCTTGCGAAAGCAAACGTCAGTACGAACTAGCGGAATTATTGGAGGACGATGGCGCCACAGTCACACGAAAAGCGAGCCCAGGGAATCAAATTCTCGGGTCGAATTCTATTCTTAACTGAAGACACTTCCCTTATTCGCCGCCAACTCGCGGCCACCCCCGGCAGTTCGGAAGCGCAGGCTTTGGAGGCGGAACTCGCCGGATTAGCTATGCGGTCCGAGCTTCCGTTGATGAACAACATCTCCACCGACGAAATCACGCCGGGTTGGGTTTGTTTTTATTACGACGAGACACTCGGTCATTACGTCTACGTCGGCATGCGCGAAGGTGCCGTGCAAAAGGATCAGGTCCGCAACGGGGGATTTTCAGTGGTTGTTTCGGGCCTGTCTAAAGGATGCGGCTCATCGCGTGAAACGGCGCCTTACGCAGAGAAGGCCGCAGGTATCGAGCTCGTAATCGCGCAAAGCATTGAGAAGATCTACGGACAGAACTCACAGAACATCGGTCTGCTGACGTCAACAGACTTCGGATTGGTCGACAGAATTCGACGCGGTGAAGAAATCGCCTTGACCGAGTTTACGAAAGGTCTCGATCAAATATCTCAGGACATTGTCACGTATGGTGGGTTGTTCAACTACAACAAAGCACGGTTGGCTGGTGAAGTTTCTCCACCGCCGGTTGATACACCGCCGCGGCCGATGACCATGGTGGAAAAGATCATCGCGAGTCATGTGTTTGTGACTGCCGGCAAGATCGGCGTCGCTGCCGTCAAGCCCGGCGATGCGCTCTTCGCTGTTGCTGATGTTCGCTTCTCACATGAATACGTGACGCCCATGGCGGAGTCGTTGTTCAAGCAGGCATTAGGAAGCGATGCGCGCGTTTCTGAACCGGAATCGGTTTTTGCATTTCGTGATCACCTGACTTTTCTCGGCCGGGTAATGTCGACCAAACATCGCGAGATGGGGCTGCTTGAAAAGGCCGAAGGTTTGGCTACTACGCAGGAGACTTTCACTGCCCGCCAAAACATCAAGCTTTACGGGGAGAATCCAGAAGGTGGCTCGGAAGCGATCTGTCATAACGCGGTCGTTGAGGATCTCGCGCTTCCCGGACAGATTGTGATCGGGACTGACTCGCATACGTGCATGGCCGGCGTGCTCGGTTGTTTCGCATTTGGAGTTGGTTCCACGGACATGGCAAATGCCTGGTACACGAAAGACATTCGCATCAAGGTTCCCGAGACGGTGCGTTACGTTTTGAAAGGCAAGAAACGTTCTGATGTGGCGGCGAAAGACGTAATGCTCTACATCCTTGCGACTGACTACATGAAGAGCAGCAAGGGCATTGGCAAGGTGCTCGAGTTTGCCGGTGATGATTTAAAGAACTGGTCGATGGACGAGCGAGCGACGTTGACAAACATGGCCGTCGAAGCTGGGGGCACAACCGGAATCATCGAGCCTGACGAAGTTACGCTCGACTACATCGTTAAAACACGCGGACTAGATGCCAAAGAAGTGCGGAATGGATTTGTTTACAGCGACCCGAACGCTGGATACGCTGCTGACTTCGAGATTGATCTCGATCAGATTCGGCCAATGGTGGCCACGCCCGGCGATCCTCGAAATGGGATTCCGATCGATGAGCTAACCGAAGAAGTTCGAATCAATGCTGCGTACGGTGGTTCATGCACCGGCGGAAAAATGGCTGACATGGACATGTACGCCGAAGTTTTGCAGAGCGCGTTGGACCAGGGTAAGCGTGTAGCGGAGGGAGTGCATCTGTACATTCAATTCGGCTCGCAGAAGATCAAACAGTACGCGCGTGCGAAAGGCTACATCGAGATTTTCCAACGCGCGGGCGCGGAATTAATCGACCCTTCGTGTGGTGCGTGTATCAACGCCGGACCCGGAGCGTCAGCGAATGCAGAGACCGTTACGGTGAGCGCACAAAACCGAAACTTTCCAGGCCGGAGTGGTCCAGGCAAACTGTATCTCGCATCGCCGTATGTCGTTGCTGCGTCTGCAATCGCGGGACGGATCGTCGAGCCCGAGGAGTTTCTGCACGAAAAGGAAGAGGCAGTGCTTGCCTGATGTTATTTTCTGTTAGCGCCACGGTCGCCTGATCTCGCCGGAATCCCACAAAAAACGAAAAACCAGTTGCCACGTCACACGGATGCTGGTATAAAACGGTATGTTATCGTTAACCTACCGTGGGATTGATGAAAAAGCAGCCTAAAAAACCAGTGACACTGGCGGATATCGCGGCCCAGGCCGCTGTCACGCCGATGACCGTTTCCCGTGCCATGAATGGCACCGGTTACGTTCACGTGGAGACTCGTGAACGCGTCCTCCGTGTTGCGCGCGAAATGAACTACCGCCGCAACGGTCTGGCGCGCGGATTGAAACGACAGTGCACTGAGACTGTGGGCATGGTAATCGGGGATATCGCCAATCCCTTTGCAGCCGAGCTGAGTCGCGGTGTTCGCGAAGTGCTGGAACAACACGGCTACAGCCTTTTCATATGTGTTAGTGAACACAGTGCGAAAGAAGATATCCAGGCCTTCGACTCGCTTGCGGATCATAGAGCTGACGGAATCATTGTTGCTACCCGCGCGTCGAAGAGCAGCAATGAACGGCTCGCCGAACTCATAGATTCCGGTGTTCCTGTCTCGCTAATTGGCAGGGACTTTCGTCATCCGCACGCCGATCTAGTCATGGCCGATAATCTGAAAGGCGGCTACGAAGCAACATCGCATCTGATCGCTCTAGGCCACAAACGCATTGGTTTTATTGGCATTTCTTTAACTGAGGGCCTGAGGCTGAAACGCTTTCAGGGCTATCTCGAGGCAATGAATGAACATGGTCTTCCGGTTGAAGAGCAGCTGATTGTCGGCGGCAGGAACATCTCTGAACAGATGCCGGGTTACTCAACTGAAGAAATGGGCTACGACGGTATGGCGAAACTCCTGCAACTCAAACGAAGACCGACAGCCGTGTTCGCCCGCAACGATTACACCGCAATGGGAGCATTGAACGCGATCAAGCGCGCAGGCCTGCGCATACCCGAAGACATCGCGGTCGTGGGTTACGACGACATTCCGCTCGCTTCGCATACCTCGCCGACGCTGACAACGGTCAGACAACCAACGCGGGAACAGGGAAGCACTGCGGCCGAGTTTTTATTGAGACGGATTGAAGGTGATCGCGAACAACCGCGAGCCGAAAAAGCATTTGACTGCGAACTTGTGGTTCGCGAGTCGACAGTTCCAGCAGCACAAGTTCAATCAGTTCAAAACAGTAATCCGCAGATCGCAATCGCCTAAGCTCTAGGGTTATTGAGTCTGCAGATTGTGCCGTCGGTCGGTATGTTAGCGATAACACCTTTGACAAGCCTATGATTTCACCGGCTTAACCCGCGGCCAAATCATTACGGCGACGGGTAATTATTAACGAGACAAGTATTCCCAAAGATGGCAAATCCAGAGTTCAGTGCGGCGAATGATCGGACGCGGCCTCGACTGGCGACAACGGCATTTACGCTGCCAGGCCTGCGCTGGTGGATCATTGGCCTGGTCTTCCTTGCAACGCTAATCAATTACATCGACCGCCTGACGATATCTGTCCTCGCTCCCGTGATAACGCGCGATTTAGGACTTACGAATACAGAATTCGGCGGGATAGTCGCCTGGTTTTTACTCGCTTACACGATCAGTCAGGCTCTATCAGGAAAGCTTTACGATCGAATAGGGACCAAACTTGGATTCGTCTTCTCAATCATCGTTTGGTCGCTTGCCGCGATGGCTCACGCGTTTGCGCGCGGACTAACGAGCCTTAGTATCTTTCGATTTTTCCTTGGCCTTGGCGAAGCGGGTAATTGGCCAGGGGCCGCTAAGGCTACAGCGGAGTGGTTTCCTGTTCGACAACGCGCGTTCGCAATGGCCATCTTCAACAGTGGCGCCGCTCTCGGATCCGTAATCGCACCCCCGCTGATTGTTTGGCTAAGTCTTGCATATGGCTGGCAAACGACATTCATCGTAACCGGATCCCTCGGCTTCATTTGGCTTGTTTTGTGGTTGGCGCTTTACCAGAGGCCGGATCGCCATAAATGGTTAAGCGCATCCGAGCGGAAACTTATTTCAGACGGACAACGAACCTCAGCCGATGAGGAATCGTCGTCAACCACGGAGATGTCGATTCGATGGCGTGAACTACTGCGATACCGGCAGGTTTGGGCCATCGTTTTAGCTCGGTTCTTCACCGATCCGATCTGGTGGCTCTACATCAGTTGGCTGCCAAAATACCTGGCCGACGCGCGTGGGTTTTCGCTGACAAAAATAGGACTGTTTGCATGGGTTCCTTACGCTGCGGCTGATGCTGGCAGCTTATCTGGTGGATGGTTGTCTGGTTATTTGATCGGGCGAGGCTGGAGTGTGGACCGAGCTCGCAAGACGGTGATTGTTCTGGCCGCGATGCTTATGCCTGCAGGGATCTTTGCCGCGTTTGCGGACGACGCAATGGTTGCTCTCGTCTTGATTGGCGTCGTTCTTTTTGGATTTCAGGTTTGGATTAACAACGTGCAGACACTGCCAAGTGATTTCTTTCCGGATCGGGCTGTTGCTTCGGTCGCTGGGCTTGGAGGCACGGGCGCTGGTATTGGCTCGATGCTCTTCATCTTTGGCACGGGTTGGGCCGTAGATCATTTTTCTTATGTGCCCGTGCTTGTTGTCGCCGGACTGCTCGCCCCGCTTGGCACTGTGGTTTTGTTTCTTTTAGCGGGTCATATCAAGCGCGTGCCTTTAAAGGCGATGCGCAATAACTGACGTCTTAATAAAGGAGCTTCAATGAGTACGCACTTCGATCTAAACGGAAAGGTAGCGCTCGTCACCGGTGCATCGTCCGGTATCGGAAGAGCGACGGCGATGGCATTGGCTGTAAGCGGAGCTGACGTGGCTATCAACTTCAATCGCAATGAACAAGGAGCGGAAGCCGCACGCGCCGAAATTGTGAACGCAGGCGGTAAAGCAATCGTCGTTCAGGCTGATGTAACGAAGGCAGCAGACGTCCAGTCGTTGGTGAAACAAACCGAACTGGAGTTTGGGCCCATTGACATCCTGGTCAACAACGCGGGATCGCTTATCGAACGTTTGAAGATACTGGAGTTGAGTGATGAACGTTGGGACGAAGTGATGAACCTGAATCTCAAGAGTGCATTTCTTTGCTCAAAGGCGGTTGCAGAAACGATGGTCAACCGCAAATCAGGCTCGATCGTGAACGTCTCGTCAATCGCCGGTCGCAATGGAGGGGCTCTCGGATCGATTCACTACTCCACGGCAAAAGGCGGAATCATTACTTTTACAAAGGGCTTAGCTAAGGAACTGGCGCCGCACGGAGTGCGCGTGAACGCCGTATCGCCCGGTGTCATTGCTACTCCCTATCACGAGCAATTCTCGTCGGCTGACATGATGAAAGCTTACATCGGGATGATCCCATTGGGTCGAATAGGCCAGCCAGAAGAAGTAGCGAGCGTAATCTGTTTTCTCGCATCAGACGCGGCGAGTTTTCTCGTGGGCGAAACAATCGAGATTAATGGTGGAATGTTTATGGACTAAAAGTCCGTACAAAACGAATTTACTAACAACCAACTGTTAGTGAGACTGCAAAGGAGATTTACGATGATCGGCTTAACTCTTGAACACCGCGCTCAAATGCGGCTCATAGGGGCTTTGGCTGTTGTGCTCTTTATGGCTGTTTTAGTTTCAGCACAAAGCTTCAAGGCAACGGTAGTCGGCAAAGTTGCCGATACAAACGGCGCGGTTATTCCCGGCGCTACAATCACGGTTACCGAGAAAGGAACCAGTCGTACTCACACAACGAAATCAAATGATGAGGGCAGCTTTACGATTTCACAGCTGCCGCCTGGTGAGTACGAGGTGAGAGTCGAGGCAATGAATTTCAAGCGCAGCGTCCAATCGGACCTCGTGCTTGAGACCGATCAAACGCAACTCCTGAATATCACGCTCGAAGCAGGAAACGTCAACGAGAGCGTCAATATTGTTGCAGCAGCGCCGGCGATTAACACGGAAACCAGCGACAAAGGTGAAGTGATAACAAATCGTCAGGTGCAGGAACTCCCACTGAATGGGCGCGACGCGACAGACTTGGCCCAACTCGTTCCCGGGGTATACCAGCGACCCGCCGAAGACGATCAAGGGCAGGGCCTGGCAGTAGCTGGAACGCGAACCGATTCGACAAATTTCATACTTGATGGCGTTAACAATCGATCGGATAGGAACGGCAATATCGGTGTCAACACAAGCGTCGATTCGATTCAGGAATTCAAGGTTTCTACGTCGTCTTACTCCGCGGAGTTTGGACGCACGGCCGGTGGACAGATCAATGTCGTATCGAAATCAGGTACCAACAACTTCCACGGCTCCGTATTTGAATTCATTCGCAATGACGCATTCGATGCCGCTAATTTTTTCAGCGGTAAGAAAGATTTGCGCCGGAATCAATTTGGCGGCACGGCGGGTGGACCACTTCCATTGTTCAATTTTGGTGAAGGCGGTCCGATGTTTCGGTCGGGCAAAGACCAGACATTCTTCTTCGTCTCCTATGAGGGCACGCGCGAAGATCGCTCATCGGCCTTTTTGAGGAGTGCGCCAAATGAAGCCTGGTTGCGTGGCGACTTTCGGAATGTCCGCGGTGCAGGAAATGATGGCATCTTCGGAAACGCAGATGACACGAACCGTATCTTGCGTCCAATTGCCACCACCAACCCGAATGGCTCTGTCACAATAACTCGCGTTGAGTTTCCGACGCCCAACGTTATTCCCGCCAGCCTTTTTAGCCCGGTAGCTGCCGCAATGCTGTCCTTCATTCCCGCGGCGAATCAGCCGTCGCCTACACCGGGTACGCCAACGAGCACTTACCTGGCGAATGGGTTGAACAACACTAACCGCAACCAGTATCTTTTTAAAGTCGATCATCGATTCTCCGATACAAACAATTTCTTCGTGTCGTACGCGCGCCAGACTGCGAACAACTTTGATCCGTTTCCATCGGCACGCAACTTCTATCCTGGTTTTGGACGCGATGTAATCAGCAATCAAAACACTCTTTCGATCAGCGACACGCAAACGTGGTCATCCAATTTCGTCAACGAATCTCGTTTCGGTTACTTCCGTCAAAAAAACCAAAACTTGGGACAGAATCGCGACAAGAATTACAACGCAATTTTCGGAATTCCTTACAATCCACCGGCAGAACTACAGGGATGGCCAGCGATCCGAATCGACGGTTTTGAAGAGTTTGGGGATCGGCCCAACGATCCATTCATTTACAACATCCGGAACTTCCAGTTTTATGACGTTGCTTCGTGGAATATTCGCGATCACAATCTGAAGTTTGGCGGTGACATCATTCGAGCCAATTATCGCGAAGCGGATGTTCGAAATACTCGAGGGGATTTTCGATTTCGGGGACGCAGTACTAATCCCTCCGGAGGAACCGCCGGCAGCACATCAAGCGGGTTTAGATCGTTCGCAGATTTTCTGCTCGGCTATCCCGATCAAACACAACTTCAAGTGGGCTCTGAGGCTGCCGACCTGACAGGAACACAGTATGCGTTTTTCTTTCAGGATAACTGGCGAGTTAATCAACGACTGACGTTGAATCTCGGTCTGCGATATGAGTTGCAGCAACCGTTAACGGAGGCCACCGGTCGGCTTGCTACATTTATTCCCACGCTGCGTGAAGTTGTACTTTCAGGCGATCCGCGTTTTCCGGAAGCACTGCTTGAAACTGACAAGAACAACTTCGGCCCGCGAATCGGTTTCGCTCTCAGATTATTTGGAGATGATCGGACGGTGCTGCGTGGGGCGGCCGGAATCTATCACAGTCTGGAAAGCTTCAATGTTTCGCGACAGCAACTCGCCAACAACTTTCCGTTCCTGAATCGAGTTCAATTCAATCGGCCATTCATTAGCGCGACTTCGACAACTCGAAATCCCGTAGGACTCACGTTCACTAATCCATTTCCGACGGGATCAGTCGCTGCAGCCAACGATACGTTTGGCATTGATACAACGAATCAAACTCCGGAATTTTACCAGTACAACCTGACTTTTGAGCGTGAAATCGCCAAGGATCTGACGTGGGAGATTGGCTACGTTGGTTCTCAAGGCAGACATCTTGGTCGACGTTACAACATCAATCAATCGTTTAGTGTACGAAACGCAAATGGGACGTTCTCCAATGTGAATCCGTTTGCCGCGCAGTTTGGCACCGCTACTTTGCAGTATCAGGAGCAGTCGGCAAATTCCAGTTACAACTCCTTACAGACGAGCTTACGACGCCGCCTAAGTGGTGGTTTGACTATGCTGGTGTCGTACACATTCTCAAGAGCGATTGACGATGCGTCTTCAACTAACAATTCAACAACCGGTACGCAGAAGTTTCCGCAAAATATCTACAATCTGCACGCAGAAAGATCTCTGTCTGACTTCCATCGTCAACACCAATTTACCGCAAGTTTCAACTACTCGTTGCCGTTCGGCCGTGGCAGGGCATTCTTCGATGACGCGCGTGGACTGAAGCAACTACTGGTCGGCGACTATCAGATCAACGGCATCGTGACCGTATTGTCAGGACGTCCTTTTACTCCAATGTACAACGCGCCTGACGTTGGTCAACAGCGTCCGGACCTGATTGGCGATCCGTCTCAAAATATCCCTGCCGGACTCTTTTTCAACCCAGCGGCATTTGGCGACCCGAGTAATTCGATTAATCCTAACGATCCATTGAATCTCTTTGGCGATGCGGGACGGAATATCCTGATCGGTCCGGGATTCAAGAATTTCAACGCGTCAATCTTGAAGAACATCCGATTGGGAGAGGGCGTGCGGTTGCAGTTGCGAGCGGAAGCTTTCAACGTTTTCAATCACCCGAACTTCCAGGTGCCAGTTTTCTTTCTTGATCGTGCGGATGTTGCACGTGTGACTTCGACGGCGAATGAAGGTCGCGAATTGCAGTTTGCTATTAAGCTGCTGTTCTAGACCGTGAGCGCGGAGAGTTTGCAACTCTCTGCGCAACGCGTAGCAAGTTCGTAAGTTTTTGTTGTCCTTAGAACCTTTTTAAGAACGGCAAAGCCGTCAAGCAAGAAGCAGTTCATTGGTTGCGGTCTTGCTGCGCTGCGCCTCTGCGGTGAAGCTGTTCAACCAATACTCTCGCTGAAACATTGAGCAGGCAGAGGTTTCGCAGAGAAACAATCATTCATGAAGACAACTGCTTTAATTGGACTCGTTGCAGTCCTCTCCTCACTACTCAACGGTTTCCGTCCGCCTGTTCCTCGTGCAGAGGTCCGTGTCGTCGTTCCGTTCGAAGAACTATTGAAGCGTCCAGTCAAACTTCGTCCGGAGCTAAATGGCAAGCACCCGCGAGTTTTCTTCTCCGATGAGTCTTTGAAAGCTTTACGTCATCGGGCAAAGACCGGTGATCGCGACTTATGGAAGGAGGCAGTAAAGAACATCCGAGCGCTAAGTATCGAGCCGCCCCCTCCCGGTAGTCCGATGTTGAATCGCAGCGGCGTTGAACAAATCGAGGGCGACCTTTCCCAGTACGATGTTGCTTATATTCTCGCCGAAGTGACATTCGCGTACGCCATCGAACAAGATTCGCGGTACCTCGAGGCTGCTAGAAAATGGTTACTCACCGTGATCAAATATGAACCATGGGGCTACACTTTTCGATCACCGAATGTGGACCTGCCGCCTGCTCACCTTCTCTACGCCGTGGGTTTTGCTTACGACGTCCTTTTCGATCAACTAAAAGTTGACGAACGCGTTTCCGTTCAGAAGAAGCTGGCTTTGCAAGCTCGTTTGATGTTCGATTACTTTAAGTACAAACCGCGGAAGCGATATTCGTATAGTCAGAATCACACGTTCATTCCGATGGCAGGCTTGGCTGTCGCTGCTTTGGCACTTATGGGTGAAGATCCTGCGGCTGAAGAATGGGCGCGACTCGCGCGCGCGATTTTCGATCGCACGCTCGAAACGTTCGGCACTGACGGATATTACTACGAAGGTTTTCACTACAACGTCTTCGCCATCCATTGGATCATTCGCTACCTGGATGCGCTTGAACACGCAACTGGGGAGGATCTGTATCCGCGTATACGTGATCGATTTCAACCACTAAAGTTTTACGTTGCTCATTCTGTTCTCCCAGACGGTCGAAATGTCTTCGACTTTGGCGACACGGGCCAGGGCGCCACCGATCGAAACAACCAGCAAACTCTCAAGCTCAATACCGCTTACGAGGTCATCTACAGGCTGGCAACCAAGTATCGAGATGCGGAAGCACAAGGAATTGGCCAATGGTTGCACCGTGAACTCAAAACCACTACCTGGGAAAAGACATGGGCGTTTTATGCTCACGATCCTGATTTGCCGGCTGTTTCGCTGAGTTCAATGCCAACGTTCCACTACTTCCCGAACAGTGAAACAGCTTTCTGGCGAAGTAGCTGGCAACGAGATGCAACTGCCTTTGCCTTCCGCTGTGGTCCACCGGAAGGTCATCACGCCGCAAAATTGCTGCCTTTAATCCCCGACTGGCGGCAGAGCACAGGTCACGCGCATCCCGATGCGAATAGTTTCATCATCTATTCTCGCGGCCAGTATCTGACTGGTGACACGGGATATACCGGAGTCAAACTAACTGAAGATCACAACACTATCCTGGTCGATGGTCGCGGCCAGGAGAACGATGGCCGACACGAAGTATTCAAGGAAGTGCCGTACGAGCGTCTCAATAAACTGCGTCTGGCCGATTATTGGGCCACTTCTGAGTTTTTCTACGCGAGAGGCGAGGCTGCGCCTGCGTATTTTGCGGACCTCAATGTCAGCCGGTTTGACCGCCACTTCCTCTACGTGTCACCAGATTACTTCGTTATTTGGGATGAGCTCGCAACGAATGAGCCGCGCGAATTCTCCTGGCTACTGAACGCTGACGAAAAGTTTCGGGCGCAAAATGAAAATAGCTTCGCTGTTTCAATCAAGGACGCTGCGCTATTTGTGCACCGGCTATTGCCAGCTTCCGTGAATCAAAGGGTCGCGTCGCAGATGGTGACTACTCAGGGCCGACCGGGTGAAGTTGAGAAAGGAAAATTAGAACAGCGCGGGTTTCAACTAGTCGAAAGCACGAATGTCAGGAGTCGCGAGATTCAGTTCCTCCATTTTCTAAGTGCCGCAGAAACTGCGTCGAAACGTAATCCTCGTCTTCTTGCGTTGGCTGGTGTCGCCGGAGGCCTTCGTATTGAATGGCCAAATGGCGACGAAGAAACTGTGCTTCTGCGCGATCAATCTGGTGATGTGCGTATCCGCGGAGAGCGCGCTGTGGTCCGAGTTTCACGACTAGGTATGTTGCAACGTTTGGTGTTGCAGCGAGGTACCCAAATAGAACGCAATGGAGTGGAACTCTTCCATTCGTTGCGTTCGGTTTCCGCGTCGTTCGCTAAAAGTGAGACACAAGAGTGGCGCGGCACTGTGATTACTGACACGTCGACAACGATTGTTCTAAGTAGTCCGGTAGCCTGGTCTAACTTGCGCATTAACGGACTAAAAACCAGAAGTGAATATGACGAACTAAAGAAGACGATTAGTTTCAATGTGCCTGCTGGAACGAATGTGATTGAGGCAAACTGAATAGTGGAAGTAGGTTAGACAGTCGACAACGTCGAGAATATGAGTTGTAAAGAATGATGCTACCCATGCACAGATCGAGGTTGTTCCTTTTTAGTGTCAGCGTCGCACTGACACTTTCAATCTCAGTGTTCACCAACGCTCAGGACGTTCGGGAACTTCAGGATGAGAAAACAACCAGTAACAGGATCAAAGGAGAGCATCCGCTAATCCAACTGATGCGGACGCGTAACTCTCGACTAAAGCCGGAACTCGTGGGGCTCCATCCGCGCGTTTACCTTACAGAAAACGAATTCGACGCGCTCCGACTTCGTTCGCGCACAACGCACAAGGAGCTCTGGCAACAAGTGCTCAGTCGAGTGCGCGCGTTGAACGCAGACCCGCCAGCGCCGCCCGCTCAAAAGCGCCGCGAACAAAACGACGTCGGACTAGCCATTGCCGAAGCGGCCTTCGTCTACAAAGTTGAACACGATGACAAATACCTGAAGGCAGCGAAGAAATTCATGGATGCAGCGGTGTCGTACGACATCTGGGGATATGCGAACAACAAACCGAACGTTGATCTCGCGGCGGGCCACCTGCTTTATGGAATGGGATGGGCGTACGACCTGCTGTACAACGATCTTACTGATCAGGAACGTGCACGTTACCGTCAGAAGCTAATCAAGCAGGCGAAACTAGTAGCCGACTATTTTCAACCGAAACCCGGCAAGACATTCGCGTACAGCCAAAACCATACTTTTATTCCGATATCAGGACTCGCTGTTACAGCATATGCACTTTACGGCGAAACATCTGAAGCCGCGGGTTGGGCACAACTCGCACGCGCGATTTTTGATCGCGTGCTACAGACTTACTCCCGCGATGGTTACTACTACGAAGGATTCGAGTACTGGATCTTCTCGACTCCCTGGATCGTTCACTACCTCGACGCTCACCTGCACGCTACAGGCGAAGACCTGTACGACCATCCTGGTTTACGCAACATGCACAAGTACGTTGCACACTCGATGTTGCCGACGGGTCAATATGTGTTCGACTTTGGGGACATCTTTGAGGGGCCACTGACGCGAGCTGGTCAGGGTGATGAATATCCGCGCACCCATCCGAATGGTCGTTTTCACACAAATTACAATTTGCTTTTTCGGCTGGCCCAACGTTTCGAAAACGGTGAAGCACAAGGCATAGCTCAATGGTTGAGCGATTTCAAGCAAGTCAATGCAGAAGATTTCTGGTCACTGGTGTGGTTCGATCCAGGCATTCGACCGATTCCGATCCAGCAACAGACGACGTGGCACTACTTCGACGATCATGATGTCGTCGTTTGGCGGAGCGACTGGAGCCCAAATGCCACAGCGTTCGCATTTAAGTGTGGACCGAGCGAGGGACATCACGCTGCTCCACTGCTTAAACAGTTTCCTGATTGGCGACTCTCATCGGGGCACGCGCACCCTGACGCGAATAGCTTCATCATTTTTGCAAACGGAAAATATTTGATTGGCGACACTGGCTACGCAGGCGTGCCGATGACTGAACATCACAACACAGTCTTGCTAAACGGACGCGGCCAAGCGAAGGAGGGCCGCGGTCACGACGCATTTGCGGGTGTTGATTACGAATTGATTAATCGAATCAGAATTGTTGAGGTCCAGGTGGACAAGGATCATGTTCTCATCACCGGCGACGCTACGAGCGCTTATGATGCGGAACTTGGTCTGAAAAAATTTGTGAGGACGTTTGAATATCGTGCTGCAGAGGGTTTTTTAATTCGAGATGAGATTGAAACGCTGAAACCGGCGACCTTCACATCAGTTATTCACGCCGACTCGGGGTTGAAGAAAGATGGCGAGCGGCGATTCGTAATAGAACGAGGCGAAGCTAAGCTCTCGATTGACGTGATTCAACCACCCGAAGTACGGACTACGATCGACGTAAATACCGTCACTGCTCCCGGTCCACCTGGGGCTGTGGATAAGGGTGAGCAGCAGGAACGAGGACAGAAACTCCTGGTGTCGACAGCTCAACCGTCAAACAAAGTGAATTTCGTGATACGACTAAAAATCCCCAACGTGGGCACAACCCAAAGCAACGGTCGCTGAGTAACCTTAAAAGTCTCATCTCATTCTGATTCTCGCCTTGTTGCTCGTCTGACCACGCAGCGTCAAACTAACAAACAAAATCTGGCCCGTCGGTAAATTATCGGGTAGACGCCCAACTACCTGGATGAAATCGAAGCTCGCCATCCTTCCAACAAACTCCAACGTCAGTGGAAACTGGTTAAGCTGAGCATCTTCGGCCCGTGCTGCAATTGCCGACATGTTCTCGCTCGGCAATAGATCCAGATTGCGAACGAAGAACATCAGGCGCGTCCGTTGGTCACTGCTGAAGTTGAGAGGGTTTGTGAAAAAGAACGGATCGCGAATCCAAATCACTGAATCGAGAGCAATCGCTACGTCGGTATTCTCTTCCGTGATGATGATGGGCGGCGGGCTTGACACGGTCAACGTCGCTTCGTTGCTGGTGGTGGTGCCGAACGAGTTTGTCACCAGGCAGCGAAACTTAGCGCCATTGTCTATCAACGCGGCGGCCAGTAAGTCATAGGTCGGCGCTGTGGCACCACCGATGTTCACCATATTCTTTTGCCATTGGTAAGTGAGCGTCTCACTGCCAGTAGCGACGACGGAGAACGACGCCGGTTGGCCTACCAGCACCGATTGATTAGAGGGATGACTAGTAATCGTTGGCGGGGCGCCGGTGTCGAATTGAACTTTGAAGAGTGAACTGGCGCCGATCGAGACATAGTACAAACTGCCATCAGCCCCTACTTTTAGATCGACTGGTTGATTGATTCCCGTAGCGAATCCTGCAGCCGTGTTATTCGAAGGATCGAGCACACGGATCCAGCCGCTGCACAGATCAGCAAAGAAGTATTTGCCGACAAAGCTCGTGGGAAACTGAATCGTTTGTGGATTGTAGAACGTGCCTCCGGCAATCGCGCATCCCGTCGTTCCACTTAATCCATGAGGGTAGGCGAATATTGGGCTACGGAACCTTGGATCGGATGTTGGACCTTCGGTCACTGGCCAGCCGTAGTTTGACCCGGCAATACCGTCGTTGATCTCTTCCCATGTTCCCGCGCCCACATCGTTGATGAACATTCGCGTCGTTCCCGGTTGAAATGCAAATGTGAAGGGATTGCGTAGGCCGAGCGCCCAGATGGAGCGATTTTTTCCGGTTGCGACGTTGAAAAACGGATTATCGCCAGGTATCGAGCCGTCCGGATTGATGCGAAGGATCTTGCCAAGCACATTCGAAAGAGTTTGCGAGTTGTCGGTGACGGCGTTTTCGCCGGTGGCGATATAGAGTTTTCCGTCAGGACCAAAATGGATTGCGCCGCCGTTGTGATTCCCGGCGCTCAACGGGTCGAGATCGATGATCACTTGTTCACTGCCGGGAACGGCCACATCACCATTTGCCGTGAATCGACTTACTCGATTGAACCGCGGCGACTGCGTAACGCTGGTGTAATAGATGTACACAAAATTATTCGTTGCGAAATTCGGATCAAAGGCAACACCAAGAAGTCCTCGTTCACCTGCAGGGTCGGTATTGACGGTTAAGAAAGGTGTTGGTAACAGAACGCCATTCTTTACGACACGCAACTCGCCGAACTGAAGACACACAAACACGCGACCGTCAGGTGCGATCTCCATCGCCGTTGGACTTGGCAGGCCTTCGACCCGAGTTTCAAAAAAGCCGGTGGGAAGAGTTGCGGCGTTAATCGACGCGCAGACGAAAACGAACAAGAACGCGCTGCAAACCACGCGAAGAGAAGATTGAAACCATTTCATGAATGCCCCCCAATTCACTTCGGCACTTAGCTTCGCCTCAAAAGCCGATTTCGGTGGTAACGAGTTTCGTGCTTAGTTCGTGTGACTTCGTGGATCGGTTCTTTGTCCAGAAAACAAGGACGATCCAGGAAGTCACACGAACCAACACGAACCAAAAATACTACCGGGCTCGAGCTAGATGTGACTTTGGGGCAAAGCCTAGCCACTTCGCTAACTGAAAGGACCACCGTAGCATTCATCAGAGACTGAGCATCAGGCATTGCGGGACAAGGGAGGGAGACGAAATCCTGAAGACAACCACAGTCGGGCGGGTTTGATTGAACTCCTGGTGTGGGGCCCGAGCAATTATAGCAAACGCGCCGAATTGTCTTAATCGGCAAAGTGGCAAGCGATTAAGTGCCCTTGCCTTCCGGCTTTGCCGCTCGGTGTGAGGTGACGGCTCTGCCTCGCCGTAACGTCCGACTATGCGTGCCGATGGTGCATCGACTCAACTACAGAACGGGAGCGAAGCGACCGATTTTAATTAGATGACGCACAACGCACGGTGAAATCGGTCGTTTCGCTGCCGTTCTGTAGTTAAGTTTGTTTAGCAGGAAAAAGTTGAAGACTGTGGTGCGAGCCGAAAATCGTTCCTCTATACTGAAACTCGTTTACCGCTAATGCGTAATTAGGTGGGAACTAATTCTCTCGGCAGGCAATTTCCAGGATGCCTTTTCTCGAAGCATTAAAACTCGCCGTTGCGGCGATACTCGCGCACAAGATGAGATCGTTTCTCACGCTGCTCGGCGTCATCTTTGGCGTTGCAACAGTGATCGTCGTCGTGTCTCTGATCGAAGGATTCAACGCTTACGTCGATGAGAAGATTGCGAACATTGGCACCAACGCTTTCGCTGTGCGCAAGTACTCCCTCGACGACTTCTCGAGCATCGAGGCGCTAAATGCGGCCCGACGCCGCAACAAAGACATCACACTCGAGGACGCCGAAGCACTGCGTGCTCGTGGTGGACCTATTCGCGAAGTTGGTGCGAAGGCAGACGCGCTCGGTGATGTTAAGTACGCCTCGACCACGCTGTTTCGTGTTCACATTAGCGCGACCACCGCAAATATTGCCGACATCGAACGAATCGAAGCTGAGACGGGCAGGTATTTCAATCACAGCGAAGATACCTCACGGAAGAATGTGTGCTTTATAGGCTCTGATGTTGCAGAGAAACTGTTTCCATTGGCCAATCCGCTGGGCGAAACGATTCGTGTCGACGGCCGTTCGTACAACATTATTGGAGTTGGCAAGCCGCTTGGATCTGTTTTTGGACAACCGCGCGATATGTACGTTGCGGTGCCGCTGTCGACCTTCCTTGCAACGTACGGATCAAGGCGTTCGCTGAATGTAAGCGTGACGTCTGCTGGTCCAGACAACTACCAGGCGGCAATAGACGAGGCACAGGTTGTGATTCGGACACGTCGCAAGCTGGGTCCTAATGAGAAAGATAACTTTGGCATCATAACGCCGAAGGCCATCAACGAACTGCGCGATAAGATCTTTGGAACTATTCAGGTCGCCGCCATCGGAGTGACTTCGATCTCCCTGGTTGTCGGTGGCATCGTGATCATGAACATCATGCTGGTCAGTGTGAGTGAGCGAACGAAGGAGATCGGAATCCGCAAAAGCATAGGAGCGCGCCGCAGCGATATCGTGAAGCAGTTTCTGGCCGAGTCGACAATGCTATCGTTGTTTGGTGGCGCCATCGGCATCGGCATCGCTTATTTACTCGCTAAACTTGTGGCCGTGCTAACTCCGGTGCCGACTGCGTTGCCAATGCTGGCGGTCACGTTCGCTTTACTTGTTTCAGCGACCGTCGGTCTGGTTTCGGGCGTTTACCCGGCGTGGCGCGCGGCGCGATTGGATCCGATTGAAGCCCTGCGTGCGGAATGAATGGAGTGGCTGAGTGACCTATGATGAGACTTTTTCACAGCAAGTTTTTCGAAAACGTGCGGATGGGCTTAGATACGCTCTGGCAGCACAAGCTGCGTTCGTTCCTCACCATCCTCGGTGTCATCATCGGTACGATGACGGTCATTGTCATTGCCGCGTTTGTATCAGGTATTGATCAACGGGTCGCGAAAGAAATCGAGTCGTTCGGTACAAACTCCATTTACGTCTACCGCTTTGATCCGGGCTTCAATTTCAATCCAAGTGCTGAAGAACGCATGCGCAAGCCGCTTAGTTATGAAGACACGATTGCCATTGGGACCGAATGTCCTTCTGTTGCCTATTCCACAGCTTTCATGTCTCCAGTGGATTTCTTTGCTGGACCATTCACTGAACGTGTTTGGGTGCGGCATCGCGACATCGAAATGAAGAATGCGGCTGTTCAGGGGACGTCGCCGTCGTATTTCAAGATGGGAGTCACCACTCTCGGTGAAGGTAGATTTTTCACTGATGAAGAGAACTCGTTGCATGCAAACGTCGTCGTGATTGGTAACGACGTCGCGAACACGCTCTTCCCCTACAGCAAAGCCGTCGATCAGGAAGTCAGCATCAATGGACGGATGTATCGCGTTGTTGGCGTGCTGGCGCCGCGCGACATCTTCATAGTCGGCGCTGAAGATCCCAACAACGAGAACAAAGCTGTCTACATGCCTTACCTGACGTTGCGCAAACTCTATCCCGACGTCGATGACAACTTTGTGATGGCGCAAGCGCATGAAGGCATGATGAATCAAGCTGTAGAGGAGATACGCGAGTTACTGCGCCGCCGTCGAAAAGTACCCTACGGCGCTCCCGATAATTTCGGTATCTCAACGTCCGATCAGATCGTGACACAGTTTGCAGCGATCACTGGCGGCGTGTTCGCTTTGATGGTAGCTATCTCGAGTGTTGGCTTGTTGATAGGCGGCATCGGTGTGATGAACATCATGCTCGTTTCAGTAACCGAACGCACTCGAGAGATTGGTGTGCGAAAAGCGATTGGCGCTCGCAAGCGTGACATCATCCTGCAATTCCTAATTGAAGCCGGAACCCTCACCGGCATCGGCGGCATTATGGGAATACTGGTTGGATCGGGATTGGCGCTGCTCATAAAAATGATCATGCCGACTTATATTCCAGCATGGGCTCCGGTAGTGGGCTTCGTTGTTTCAGTTGGGCTCGGCGTTATTTTCGGTCTCTGGCCTGCGTGGAAGGCAGCACGTCTGAATCCCATCGAAGCGCTGCGGTACGAATAAGCAGATCCACAGATTTCCACCGATTACACAGATTGAGTTTAGACAGTAGTGTTGAGCAATCAGTCCCGCGCCAGCTTTGCCTCAAAGTAGATTTCGGCGGTAACGAGTTTCGTGTTCGGTTCGTGTGACTTCGTGGATCGTTCCGTT
>DATIBJ010000196.1:0-17876 GCA_035457565.1 Pyrinomonadaceae bacterium
TCCTACTTTGATCGTTGTGGTCTTTTGTCACTGCTGGAACACCGCCGACGCTTCCAGCTTGCTTTGTGAACCGCCGTATACGGAACCGTACGTACGGTGGTGTGGGAGGACGGCGGAGGTGACTCCGCCTCCTACCCGATTAAGGCCGTCAACTGTTCATGCGGCATACCAGAGCACAGCAAAGAAATGACACGTCGTACCTGCGATTACGAACAGATGCCAGATGAAATGACCGTAGCGCATTTGCCGTGCTGCAAGAAACGCCAGTCCGCCCGTGTAGGCTAGGCCACCCGCCAATATCAAAAGAATCCCCGGCAGCGGTACGAGAAGGAAAATCGGTTTTACTGCAACAACAGCCAGCCACCCCATCAGAAGATACAGTGTCATTGAGATCCAGGAATGGCGCAGTCCAAGTACAGCTTTCGTTACGATGCCAATCACAGCCAGTACCCAAACAACTATTAATAGTGTCCATCCCCATCGACCACGAAGGACACCCAGAGCGAATGGTGTGTAGGTTCCAGCGATGAGCAGGAATATCGAACTGTGATCAAATAGACGAAAGAAATGTTTAGCTCCCTCGTGCGTAAGCGAGTGATAGAGCGTCGAAGCGAAGTACAGTAAAACGACGGTGCCGCCAAACACACTGGCACCAATCGCAAAGTGAATATTGCCGATCCGGACGGCGGAAAGGACGAGAACCGGCACCATGGCGAGCGCTAACAGTAACGCCAGGCCATGACTTATGGAGTTCGCGATCTCATCCTGAAGCGAGATTGATTTGTTAATGGTAGGACGCGGACTTGGCGCGGCTTTGAACTCATCCATGCTGCGCATCTTACACGAGTTCTCCGTGATCTCCCCGATTTAGAGAAGGTGCGTGGGAGAGTAGGAAGTCGCCGAGATTAATTCAGAGGCCCGAGAGTTTTTCTCGAGCGGGCCTTTCCATTTTGATCCACAGTTTCAAACGGAGTTTCTACTTCAGTTCCACCTTCCTGTTTTCGCCGAACTCCGGCCCTTTCCCCGTAACAACCGCCGAAACAAAGCTCAGCACATACGCAATCGTGCTTGACGGACTGTCCCAGTATTCCGCTTTTTCAAGACGAATTCGCAGCAGCGCAATCTCAGGATCATCCTTACCTTTTGGAAACCACATCTTGAACTCAGGTCTCCAAAGCTCTTCGATCTTTTTCGCATCGCGTGTGAGTTGTGCACTGCCGGTTACTGAAACATATCGGTGATTCTTCGGGTCTGCAAAACTCACATTCACTTTTGGCGAATTCTCAATTTCACCAACCTTTTGTGAGGAGGCGCCGGTAAAGAACCAGATATCCCCATTCCGATCGATGTCACCATTGGACGACATCGGTCGGCTGTGTAGATCACCTTGCTCGTCTATGGTAGTTAACATGCAGAAGTCGATGTCCTTGATCATCTCCCGGAGCTTTTCCAAATTGTCCGATCGTGTTTGTCCTTGGGTTTGTGTTTGTGCCTCTGATTGTGCCATCCGCTTTTCCCCTTGCAGAGCGAACTAAAGGGATCAGTTTGCAATGTCGATATCACAGATCAGTGTCAACCCTTCTGCAAAGATTTCTTTGGCGACTCGCCGACGCGATGGTAAGGTGCAGGAAATCCGACGAGTCGGAATGGGAGAGCCCGCTCGAGAGTTTCTTGAGCGGACCTTTTTGCTTTGCCATCCGTTTCGAATAGGCAACACGTCCTATCTCATCAGATAGTCATTCAGGATATTTTTGCTTGCCTCCTAAAACGCGTGATCAATGAACTGCTAACCTTAAGTGCATATTCCCTGTACTGTTAGGCACCAAATTCCGGTCTTGAAGCAAGCCAGTTTCGCGCGTCCGATCTCTTGGCACATCAATGGCAGGGACGATACTGGAACAGCGGGAGTCTTTCGCTCTTTAAACGCATCTCGCAGTTTTCAATCCGACGTTGGAGAGAAGATCATGGCAACGAAAAACCACTGGCTCCCGGCAATCGTCCTCGTGTTTTTTTGCGCTGCGTCGCTGCGGGCTCAAGCGCCCGAGGATGTGATTAGGACTAATACAAACTTGGTGACGATCAACGTCTCTGTTAATGGCAATAAGGGGCGACCGCTCGCAGGGCTCAAACCCGAAAACTTTCTTGTGACAGAAGAAGAGAAGCAGATGCGTGTAGAATTCTTTGACGACGGCGGACCGGCCAGCATTGTCTTTGTGGTCGACTTATCGAGTTCAATGCGAGGTGAAAAGTGGCAAAGCCTGATGGCTGGGATCAAGGATTTTTTGGCGAAGGCACCCTTAGGTAATGATTACACACTCATTGGCTTTAGCGATCAAGCGTCTGTGATCGCACGTTCCGTCAACGAAGATCAGTTGTGGCAGGTTATGAACAAGTTGGTACCTGCCGGAAACACCGCACTCTATGATGCGATGTTAGTCGGGCTCAATGCATTGGCCGAGATTCCTCATCGACATAAAGCTCTGGTTCTCTTTTCCGACGGTCAGGACACTTGCAGCCGTGCGGTCTTGTCCGCAGTCCGGCAAGAAATGCTCATGCGCCGCGCGACCATCTATACGGTGGGCATACTTAGTAAATATGATTCCCCGCTTCCTAATGGACGTACAGGTAAAGAGCTGTTGAGTGAACTGGCAAGCGCCACTGGCGGCTTGGCCTATTTCCCATCGGCAGAGGGGCTAAAACGAGTTCTGAAAGAAATCAAATCCGACCTGTCAGGCCAATACAGTCTCAGTTACTACCCTCTTGAGAATTCACCTGGCCGACGTCGTGTGCAGGTAAGGATTATGCAAAGCGAGCAGACTGCCAAACTGCGTTACCAAGAGTATTACACAATCAAGTAATCCTGCTGGAGCCAATGGTACGCGCGGGAAATCCCGACATGTCGGGATAGGAAGTCGCCGGGATTAATTTAACGAAGCCCGCGAGAGCTGTTTAGTTCTCGCGGGCTTTTTTATTTTGTGTTGGATAAACTCTCGTCGGTGTGGAGAAAACCGTTATGGCTGCTTCAATCGTTGTAATGCTGTTGTTCGGCAAGCGCTTAAAGGAAACGTTAGGCTGAATGTTGTGATAAGCGGCTTTTTTTGAGTTGCGTCGCGAAACAAATACTCTAAACCTGATCCAACGATGAAGAACGCGCTGATAATCATCTTAGCCGTAAACACCTCCGCTGCGTGGGACGATCTACACGCCGTGTGGAGGCTCGCTCGGTCGCTGGACGGGCACCCGCAGATGATGGCCCAGACTGCGGCGTTGACGATGGCGCGCATGATCAATGCAGTTGCGTGGAAAATGCCGCTGCCGGTACCGACGTGGCTAGAAGAACTGCGGGCGCGTGATAATGTTCAGCGTCTACTGGACGCCTTCCAACATCAAACTGAGTCTTACCGTAAAAGCCAACGAATATTCCCGACGAAATGGCTCGCTTCGTCGATCGATCACGATCGCAAGATTGCTGGAGATCTCTTTCGCTTTACCGGGTGTGATGTGAACACTCCGATGAATGAGTTGGGAACGGACCTTAGCTCCGTTTGGCGTCGTGCGTTCCGGTACCGTGCCGAGCGAGAGGCGACCGCGAACGCGTTGCGTGTGCGCAGCCGGAAATCGATCGAAAAAAGCTCGCGTTGTAGCGACGGCGCGTGGACCTTCGAAGGAACAACGCTTCGCTTCAGCCGGGAGATTGCAACCGCGTCACCGGATACGCCAATGCCGTTGGTGCTGCGTGTCAAGCCATAGCGTGCCCGAGATCATGTGTCGCTCTTCAGCTAAGATAACGCATGGAAATGCTTCGCAGATTCACTCGAACGCCTGTACAGTGCAGATCAAAAGGTATCGATGAGTTCTCCCTTAGTGTGAAATGCTGATCGAACAAAACATCGCTCAATCATTCCAGTCGCCGATCATGCGTGTATTGCTCGTCGCCCTTGGAATGGGACTCTTGTACATACTCTGGAGAGAAGTTCGGAAGATTCCGTCCAAGCTCTTCACGTTAATGACAACAGCCTTCCTGGACATGGTTGGGCTGTTGATGATCATTCCACTGCTTCCGTTCTACGTGAAGACGTTGGGTGGTTCGGGGATCGATTTTTTAGGTATTCATATCGGAATAGGCACCGTAGTCGGATTCATCATTGCCGCTTTTACGGTCGCTCAAATATTGAGCGCACCGATGTGGGGCCGACTTTCAGATCGGGTGGGACGGCGGCCGGTTGTCATTATCGCTTTGACAGCATCGGGCATTGCCTATCTGATTTTTGGTTTTGCGAACTCGCTATTCCTCCTCTTGTTGTCGCGACTCGTGCAAGGGGCCGGTGGAGGTACGGTCGGTGTGATTCAGGCCTACGTGGCCGACTCAACTGATCCTAAAGATCGTGCGCGTGCTCTGGGTTGGTTATCCGCTACAACGAACCTCGGGGTCGCACTTGGTCCAGTTCTCGGGTCTTTTGCGATCGCGTTGGGTACTCGCGACCTGATGCCGGGGTCGCGAACGCTCAAGATGGGCCATGCCGCTCCCGGGATCATCGCAGCCATTCTCTGTTTCGTGACGATAATTTTTGCTGCGCGTTACCTCACAGAATCTCGCGAGAAGGACCATGACGCGACTGGCGAGCCGCCGCAGACGTCTCGACAAGCCGTCTGGCGTGTGATCTCACATTCCAGTGAACCTGCATCGCGTCTAATCTTGATCTATGCGATTGCGATAGGCGCGTTTCAGGGCAGCTTCGCAGTGCTAGCGCTCTTCTTGAACGCGCGTTTTCAGGTTACTGAACAAACCATCGGCTACTTCTTCATGTATGTTGGCTCCATCTCGGTCTTTGCGCGCGTGTTGTTACTCGGTCGGATGGTAGATTGGTTGGGTGAAGCTAAGCTCTCGCGATTGGGGTTGGTGCTGTTGGCGGTAGGTGTGTTAGGCATGCCTCTAGCTCGGAACATTCCGATGCTCGCGATCGCAGTCTTGCTGATTCCGCTGGGCACGTCTTTTACGTTTCCATGCGTGACGGCATTGCTGTCGCGAGTTATCAGTGCCCGAGAGCGGGGACTTTACATGGGGATGCAACAAACGTACGGCGGCGTAGCGCGTATAATCGCTCCGCTCTTCTTTGGTTGGGCGTTTGATTCACTGGGCGTATCGTCACCTTACTTTTTCTCGTCCGCCTTCATCGCATTGACGATCTTTCTCGGTTTCGGACTCGACAAGTATGCCAGGCATGAAGTTCCACTGGCGGTGGAACAAACGACGGCAGTCACAGAGCAGGAAGCCTAATTCCGCGGCTTCCTTAAACCAAAGACGTGAATGATGACGACCGGGGAACAGTTGGCTTCAGCCGCAAACCTCACAGTCAGCCTAAATTGCGATCTGTGTCATATCCGCGTTAATCTGCGGCTGATTTCTGACTTCGGAATTCGGATTTTCGTCCTCTCAGAAGTGCAATTTAAGTTGTAGTATTCGTCTGTGACACTAACACGCCGAAAGTTCATAACGGGGATCTCGTCGGCCGCAACATTGTTGGCGGCAAAAGCGACTTCAGCTTCCAAAACGGTACGTCCTTACACAGGCACTCGACCGAATATCATCTTTATTCTGGCCGATGATCTCGGTTGGGGCGACCTCAGCTGTTACGGTCGACCGGATTATCGCACCCCAAATCTCGATCTCCTTGCTTCACAAGGCGTCAGATTTACAGACGCATATTCCGCTTCCGCAGTTTGCACTCCATCACGATGTGGATTCATCACTGGTCGGTACCCGGGACGACTGAAGATCGGATTAATTGAACCATTGCCCGCCAATAACCGAAGCGTTGGTTTGGATCCGGGCCATCCGACTATTGCTTCGCTTCTCAAGAACGGTGGATACGACACCGCGCTCATTGGCAAATGGCATCTCGGTTTCCGCCCTGAGTGGGGACCAAATGCACACGGGTTTGACGAGTTCTTTGGAATTCTCTCTGGCGCGGCGGATTATCATCTTCACAAAACCGGGATGGGCGAGCCAGATCTCTATGAGAATCTCACTCCAGTTGAACGAAACGGCTATCTAACTGATCTCTTAACTGACGCGGCAGTCAAATACATCACGAAGCGTCGAGCCGTACCTTTCTATCTAAGTTTGCATTACACGGCTCCGCATTGGCCGTGGCAGGATCGGAAAGGTGGCGAGCGCGTTACCTTCACCGACAAGACAATCGAACCAATAACGATGGGAGGCGGTGGCTCACTAAAGCTGTACGCTGAAATGATGCGCAGTTTAGATGAGGGGATAGGTAGCCTGATGAAAGCATTGAAAGCCGCCGGTCTCGATAGAAACACGCTGGTTATTTTTACCAGTGATAACGGAGGTGAGCGATTCTCATATGAGTGGCCGTTCTCCGGCGAGAAGGGCGACTTACTGGAAGGGGGCATCCGAGTTCCCGCAATCGTTCGGTGGCCCGGTGTGATTCCGGCGCGGCGCGTCACTCGCCAGATGGCGATCACGATGGATTGGACCGCCACTATTCTCGCTGTTGCTGGCACCAGGAGTGCGGAAGGTTATCCGTTGGACGGAATCGATTTATTGCCCGCGATCAAAGGAACCAGTCCGCTTAGCGACCGAACGTTCTTCTGGCGGATTTATGATCAAGACGCTGTGCGGAGTGGTAAATGGAAGTACTTTCGTAACGGCCAACAACGCTACCTATTCGACTTGTCAGTCGATCAGCATGAGCAGGCGGACTTCAGTAAGAAGAACCCGGATGTTCTGAAGCGCCTTGTTGGTGAGTTCGAAGAGTGGGATCAGCAGATGTTGCCTCGCATAAGACGAACATAGCTGATAGGGAACGGCCAACTGTTTGAGCCTCACGTCGAAACACCGAAGATGATAGAGGCTGTTCTGATCGTTTCCGGTCAAGCTTCAAACGAAACGAATCGTCTCTCTCTGCGCGAAGATCAGTCGAGGGTAAACGTTACATACAGCAACCGGCCTTCACGCTGGACCTGTAGCGTGATCGGAGCACCCGCCGGAACACTTCGTAAGGTGGACCGCAGCGTATCAAGCGTGTTCATCGGTTTGCCGTTTAGATCTCGAATCACATCACCAACGGCCAACGGAACTTCAGACGTCGCTCCTGAAACTCGTGCAGCCACAATGATGCCGTAAGGCCCACGCAGTCCTTTGGCTACCGACAAGATTCGCTCATCGATCTGGATGCCTAAGATTCCAAGTGGAGCAACGAGATTCTTTTCGGCGTCGGCCATGCTTGACACCTGGTCGAATTCACTCTTCACTTCGATCGCGGGCACGCTGAAAGTCTGTTGAGCTGTCCCTCGTTGCACGACTAGCTGAACGTCGTTGTTTGAGTCGCGAAGACGAAACATATAGTTAACGGTTGGTAAGTTATCAGCAGGCTGTCCATCGATCGACACAAGCACGTCGCCGGGCTTCACTCCGCGAGACTCCGCGGGACTGCCCGGCAAAACGTCCGAGATGATGACGCCGTAGTCTCGCGCCAAGCCAAGACCTGTCGCCATCGCGGGAGTTATTGTCTGAATGCCGATTCCAATTTCCTGTCTACGCAGTTGTCCGTACTGTCTGAATTGTCTGAAGACAGTTCGCGCCGTCGCACAGGGTATCGCAAAATTTAATCCCTCACTGCCGCCCGACTGCGAAAGGATGAACGTGTTTACTCCGACAACTTCGCCTTTCGCATTTACCAGCGGACCACCTGAATTGCCCGGGTTGATGGCTGCGTCGGTTTGAATATAAATGAGCGGCGAGTCGGGATCCGTTTGACGCGCAACGGCGGAGACGATTCCTCGTGTAATGGTGTTGCGCAAACCACCTGGACTACCAAAAGCGAAAACTATCTCACCCTGCCGCACTTTTGTGTATGTCGCAAGAGGTAAGGCCGGGACCTTTCCTTCAATCTTCAGCAGAGCTAGATCTATCTCACTACTAAAGCCAACAAGGCGAGCAGGCACGGTTCTGGTCTTTCCAGATAGGGCTGACCTTAGACTTCCGTCAGCGTTGGAGGGCGGCAGCACAATCTGTATCCGCTGTGCGCCATTCACAACATGCGCGTTTGTCATGATGTAGCCGTCCGTGTCGATGACGAATCCTGAACCGACAGAACGTTGGCGACCAACAGTTACAGTTGTATTCCCTCGATCGCTTTCTTCGCGAGGGCCATAGCTAGTAACTTGAATCTGGACCACACTGGGCCAAACTTTCTTGACGAGATCTTCAACCGAGGCGTTGAACTGATCCAACGGATCTTCAGCTGCCGCCTGAGTCTTCTGGCTCGCCGCAGGTCGTTGCGCCAAAACTGGAACGCAGATCGCAAGTACCATGATCGCGGCGATCATTAGTTGAGTTCGAGGAATCAGATAGAAGTTTAAGGAGGTCTGCGAAGCGCCGTTTCTGAGAAGAACCATGTTTCAGCTCCGATAGGGTTGGGATTTGGTAGGAAACCTATCTGAAACACGATGTTCCGGTTACTGGTAATTCTGACAGGATTGTGAAGCCCACGACCGGAATGGCCCGCATTTGTGATGGATTATTACATGCATAGTCTCCGCGTTCCCCTCGACTTTGCGGGCTACGCCGCTTTGTCATTTTGTCCCAGATAGTCGTAATCTTGTCACCAGTCAACAAACTCAATGATGCAAGTGCAGTCTGAAATGGGGTGATGAAAGCGCTGACGTGGATTAAACGACTGGGCTTCTGGGGGTTTCTGTTCTTTCTCGTGAAGGGACTGCTCTGGTTGCTCGTTCCCACACTAGTCGCGATCTGGTCAACCAGCTGAGCAGATCAAGTGCGAGTGGTTCGCGTGCGAGTTTTTCTCAGACTCTTCTTGTTATCTACGTAATCCGGCTCCGCACCATTCAACATCGCAGCCTCTTTGAGTTTTGGATTCTCGGCCCACTCTTTTGCCGAAACGAAAGATACGCTGTCGTATACAAGTACGATCGTTCCCAACTGGAGCTGCCTGCTCACTTGGCGAGCAGCAAACATCGGTATCCGGATACAACCATGACTCGCCGGTTCGTTTGGTACGGACAAGTATCCGTGAATCGCAACACCACCGCTGATGTAATTTGCGTAATAGACGGAACCCAGCTGACCGTTCTCCCAACCAAAACTCTTGTCGTAAACGGCGAACCTTCCACGCGGTGTGTAGGCGATGCTTTCCACACCATCCGACATAAACTTCTTGTCGTTGCCCGTCGAGACAGGCAGAACTCTGACGCGGCTGTCTTTGGAGTGCGCCGACTTGTCGGCGCTTTCCGTCAGCTCACCAACAATCAATAACACTTGACGGTCAAGATCGACTTCAACGTGCGCATAACCTGAATCGCGCGGTCTCGGCGCGTCGCTGGTGCGAATCGCTTCAAGTTCATCGATAGTGAGTTTCCCAGTAATCGTGCGCCCTTCGTATTTCTGAAAAGCGATCAGTGCCCAGCCCGTTGCGGTGTCGAATCTGCCGTCGACCACGCCTGTCCAATAGCCGATGTCAGCGAGTCGTTGTTCCGCCTCCCTGATTTGTGCTCGAGTGAGCAGTGAGTGAGGGTGGTTTTTCGGTTGGGCGCTCTTAAATGACGACGCGAAGATAATCAGCAAGCAGGTTGTGAGAAACAGTTTCATTCGACTTAGTTTGGCATTGCCACTATAGATTGCCTGCTCATTCCGATTGTTCTAACTTCTGACGTTCCTGAATTGCCTCGAGCTCCGGAATGGCTATCAAGTCTTTGGGCCTCGCGGCGCTACGCTTTGCAATTATCAACTTTTCGATATCAATTACAGGAAAGCGATAACCGAATAAGTCGTAAGTTATAGAACCTTCGATGACATCATCATAGCAACCAACTCCGCGTACCTCGCCCAGAAGATCGAGTGCGCCAACGTCGGTTGTGAAGGTAAAGTTCAAACCATTCCGAAGGCTAGCGGCGTCCAGATTAAAAGGGACGTTTTCCGGCGCGCCTCGCAAACGAGCGTTCACTGACCGCAGCGCTTTGGCCAGTTTCTCCAAGTTCGTAGAGTTTCGCGCGTAACAAACGTCGAGATCGTTTGTAAGCTGTGATGAACCGAGGATTGTGGCAGCTACTCCGCCGATAACCACGACCTCTACTTCATACTGCCCGAGTAGTCTGAGTGGCGCCTCAATTATCTCGTTTAGCGATTGCATTGGTCGGGCCCAATCGGCGCGCTGTTGCCCTAAGTTCCGCGATGCCAGCAATAGAGTCCTGCAGTTGCCGAATACGTTCTTCCGGTGTTAGCCGCAGGTTCTCCAGGGTGAGCGTCAAATCAATGCCGAACTCGACAGCACGTGCCGCTGCCGAGCCGGGTGGTGGGTTCATGAAGTAATCTTCGCCAGCCTTGCTCATAGACAAAGTATAACACCCACCCTTAAGGTCTCTGCAGCATTTGCCTCCCTGGTGAAGCGTCAAATCACCTCGGCAATTCGAGCCGTGATTATTAAGTCATATAATCTGTCCGCTCAAACGACTAATTAATAGAGCGCCGATGGAACTCTCGGAACTAAGGGGCCAACTCGAACGACTTCATACCGCCAGTTTTGGCTGGGCGCTGAGTTGTTGTCGCCAAAACCACGCTGAAGCCGAGGAAGTTCTTCAGACCGTTTACTTAAAGATCCTGGAGGGGAAGGCACGTTACGAAGGGCACAGCAAACTGCAAACATGGCTGTTCGCCGTCATTCGAAATACGGCAATCAGCGAGCGCCGCAAAGCTGTATTACGTTCGGTTGGATCGGTAACGCCGGTTGAATGGAAGAGCGACGTCGTTCCTCAGATTGAGCTGGAGCGTTCCGACAGACAGCGGCGATTTCAGGAGGCGCTGCAACGTCTGACAGCACGACAGCGGGAAACTCTACATCTTGTCTTCTATCAGGAACTGAGTTTAAGCGAGGCCGCGCAAGTCATGAATATCTCGGTCGGCAGCGCGCGTCAGCACTATGATCGAGGCAAGAAACGTTTGCGCGGTTTATTGGACCAAGAGGCTGTTGATTATGGAATTGGCTGGGGACGAAAAGAGAATCCGGGCACTGTTCTCTGAACAGAGGTTTGACGATCAGAGCATGGCTCCGTCATTCGACCGGCTGTGGAATCCCGCACGCCGAACGCAACCGCAGCGAGTCGCGTTCATGCAACCGCTAGCTGCGCTCGGAGCATTCGCTGTGCTCGCAGTCGTCTTCGCGCTTGGATTAAGGTCACCTCAACCCGCGAGTCAGGATAAGGCGCATGTCTCCGGGCCAGTCGCATCACCTTCCCTTGAATCTCGAATAGAAGTGCGGAACAAACCTCCAGCGAGACCTCGTCGCATGGTTCAGCGAAGAAACGTTCGGCCGAATGAGCTTGAACATGCCGTGATTAAGCAAGCGGAGGTTCTTGCGAGTTGGCAATCGCCGACCGGTGCGTTAATGGTGTCGCCAGTCGCGCCTGTGTTGAGTTCACTACCGGAACTTACTGAGTCAGTGAAAGAGTTGGAGTCATATCTCTCAAACACCGAAGTGAAGGAGTTGAAGCAATGAAAAGGATCGTCGCCGCATGTGTAATCATACTCAGTGCAATAACGTTGACTGCCGCTCAACAGGAAGCTCCCGCGCCTGGCGTGCCCGCCCGACCCGTTGTTCCTGGCGTGGCGCCACAGCCTGGTCTTCCGCCCGGACATCCGGCATCGATGGCCGGACAACAAGCTCCAATGCCGACCCATCCGACACCAATGGCGGCGCAACAGACTCCTCGTGCTCCACAACCACCGATGCCGGATCCTTTGCACGATGTGATGTTTCCTCCCGGCATGATCCTGGACCACGCGCGTCAGCTGAATCTCACAGATGATCAGAAGGCATATATGAGAGCTGAGATTCAGAAGACGACCACGAGCTTTAATGAACTGCAGTGGAACCTGCAGGATCAAATGGAGCTGCTGCATGAAATGATGAAAGCGCCTTCCGTGAATGAAGAACAGGTGCTCGGCCAATTGAACAGGGTGCTCGACATTGAGCGCGAGATCAAACGCCTGCACTTCGGAATGGCGGTGCGTTTGAAGAACAAGCTGACACCGGTGCAACAGGAGGAGTTACAAAAGCTACGCATGGGCCAACACATGGGCATGCCCGGACCGCCACCACCGCAACCAGTGAATCCCAGGAATCCGCAGAACCCGATCCAATAGAGTTTCACCGGTTCCTTACCTGCGGTATGTCATTCAGAAATCCACGCTGTCCTTTAAGACAAGGACGTGTTTACGGAGAGAGTGCTGTAGCTCCGATAGTTCTTGTGAGTTTGTGATTACTGGTGGATTAGATATCGGTTCCGCAACACTTCTAAACTCATTGCGCCAATACCGCAAAGTGACTTGATTCGCATTGTCGATTTCGTAGGTCCAATCACCAGCTTTGCGCCCTGCGAGAGAATTACCGGGCGAATGATGTTTGAAGCGAAGCCCTTCATCCTCACCGATGCACGCAATTGTTAGTTTCACGAGTTGCGCAAACTCTACTTCGTTCACGGCGTACTTGCCGCGCACGAGTTCTCCTAGTTCTGAAAAAGAACGCCTATAAATCTTTTTTGAACTCGTGTTTGCATTTCCAGACGATCGAATCCAGGTGGGACGCATGCGCTCCAGCCCTAGAACTTTTGACAGGTCTCCGTCCCACATCGATCTGTTAGGGTAAACCGCTAGGTGTATGGGCAACGAACTGTGTCCAGTCTGAAGGAGAGTGCAATGAAGAGTATAAGAACCATCTTCGTGTCTTCTTTGGTATTAGCGTGCGCGCTTACCGCGGCCGCCAAGACTAAAGAAGAGAAGCAGGCAGAACTGCGTAAGAAGGCGCAAGACACTCTGGCGCGACTCTATAAAGCACGTCCATCAGCACGAGCTGCGATAAAACGTGCCGCGGGATACGCTGTATTCAATAGTAAAGGCGTAAAGATTCTCGTAGCTGGTGGCGGCAAGGGGCAGGGAATTGCCGTCGACAACGCGACGCAGAAGGTTACTTATATGAAGATGCGCGAGGTGCAAGCTGGACTCGGCATGGGTGCGAAGAAGTTCAGCACGATCTTCGTGTTCGAAACGAAAGCGGCGTTGGAGAAATTCATAAACAGCGGTTGGGAATTTGGCGGACAAACTACAGCCGCGGCGAAAACAGGTAGCGGTGGTGGATCTTACGAGGGCGCGGCTTCAGTGTCTGAAGGTGTGTGGATGTATCAACTGACTGATAAAGGACTGGCGCTTGAACTCACAGGTAAGGGAACTAAGTATTCCAAAGACGACGATCTGAATTGACAGGTGTTCAGCTCTCTCTCTGCGCAATCTTTGCGTTCTCGGCGTCGCTGCGGCGGATTTGGCTACAGATTCCTTTCGATATGAATCGGGGAGCTGCAATCTTCGATCTGAGATCTCCGCCACGTTTCAGCTGGTCGGAATCACCTCAAATACTGAATCTCGCTTGAGCGAGGGTCGACGATCCCAATAGACTAAAGACGCATGTCTCCCGATCGACCATTTCTCCCCGCAGCCGGCCACGACCTGTTTCTTCCACTTTACGATCCCCTTGTCACCTTACTCGGCGGCAATCGTTCGCGACAGGAGTTAATCGAGCAAGCGAACATGACATCCGGGCAACGCATTCTCGACATTGGCTGCGGGACTGGATCATTTGCTGTATTACTGAAGAGACAGCGCGCTGACGTAGAGATCGTAGGGCTCGATCCGGATCCGAAAGCGCTGCGCCGCGCAAAGGCTAAAGCGACGCGCGCCGGAGTTTCAGTTCAATTCGATCAAGGATTCTCCGACGAACTGCGATATGAAAGTAAATCATTCGATCGCGTGTTCTCGTCGTTGATGTTCCACCACCTCGACGAACAGACTCAACAAAAGACTTTGCGGGAAGTCCTGCGCGTCCTCAAACCTGGAGGGTCGTTTCACTTGCTGGACTTTGCGAGAAGCGATAGTTCACATACATCGGCTTCACATGAGTCCAGTTCACCTCACTCGCACGGCTTGCACAGCCATTTGATGCAGCTCTTTCATCCCCGCGATCGAGTGCAAGATAATTCCGATGCGGGCATTCTCGTCCTTATGACGGGCGCGGGATTCGCGAACGTCGAGAAGGTCAAAGATGGCCGCATGCTTTTTGGCTTGCTCCGAACCGTCTACTACCGCGCAACTGTGTAACTGAACTTCTGGGCAATCGTTTGGTTCAGAACAGCGCGAAGCGACCGCCTCTTCCGCCAAGATGATAGCGTGAATAGAGCAGTCGCTTCGCTGTTCTGACCGGACCGTCTTTTACGGCCCCGACACATAGATCTGGTTGTTGATCGATCTAATACCGCGCATTCCTTTCAAGAGCTTCTCGGCTTTCTCTCTGGAAGCCACGGAATAAACGGTTCCAGTCAACAAGGCTCGACCTTCTGTGACTGTTACGGACACCGAACCCAATTCCGAATCTTCACTAAGTCTCTTAGAAGCGATTCGTTCCACTTGGAGATCGCTGAGCCGAGTCTCACTCTCCGACGTGCTTTTCACATTTGGGTAGTTTCCGACGAAGACTGATGGTTGAGAAACTGACTCGGACTCCAACCCAGTTGATCTGGTGTCCGTTTGCGGTGCGGGCTGACCGGTTGTATGCACTTGACCTTTACCCGGCTTGTTTGGAATGTCGATTTTTACGATTTCGCCATCGCCTGGATCGGCGGTAAAACTGAAGTTCGAAACGTAGAGTGCACCACCATCTGGACTGATGGTCATGCCGCCTGGGAAGCTTAACCCGGTTGCAATTTCGGTCTGGTCGCCGTTTGGATCGATCCGAACCACTCTGCCCGATCCGGCCTGGGCCGGAGGAAAGCCCGGATTCGTCATCGATTCAAGAGCGTACAAGCGGTCATGTCTATCGAAGACCAATCCCAGAATCGTTGTAAGCCCCGCGTCCCAGGTCTTGTGCTGGCCGCTAGGTGTAAGTTTTCTGATTTCCTGTGTGCCTGGGACGACGGGAAAAGTTCCCAGGTTCCCAAAAAAGAAATTGCCCTTGTAAGTGATTGCAGTAGGCACTGTGTGTCCTTCACTGGCTGAGACGTCAACTACGCGAGTGATTTCTCCGGTTGGTGAAACCCTTACCACTTCACCATGGTTTGGTTCCACTGCATAAAAGTCACCGCGCACAGCCACCATGCTGTACCAGGTGCCGTCAGGTTCGAAATCACCTATCGGCGGATTCGCGACGGGATTCAGTTGCTGATACGCACTAAGATTCGCAATCAAAGTTGCAGTGCCATTTGAATTAATGCGGACGATTCCGTTTGGCAGGCTGGTAACGCCGTGCGAACAGCCGGCACCCGAGAGAAGCGCATACAGTGTATTGCCGATGAATGCAACATCTGCGACGCCGGAGACCAATGATCCAGTAATGACGCTGGTCTGACTTGAGGGTAGTGTGTCGATAACGGTGGTACGTACCCAGTTCTGATCGAACTTCGATATTCGGCCGCCAGTGTTACTGCCTAAGTAGGGGCCGATAGGAGCCGCTACTGGAGCGCAGCCAACGGCGGGATTGGTCCCTCCTGTTCCTCCTTCAGCAACGTAAAGGTTGCCGTCTGGACCAAACTTCAGCCCGCGTGGATTATTCAAACCAGTCGCAACAACTGTGAAGTTGTTCAAGGGGACGACCGCGGGAGTTACGCTGGCTCCAACTTTTCTGCCAGGTCCAATGGTCGCCAGGAGCGCTAAGGCGAGTACAGTTACAAGCGCAACCGGGCTAAAGAGATGTGTCAATCTTTTCATTTCGGGTTCCCTCCTGATGTTGGGGGTAGTCATTGGTCACTTCGTAAGCAGCATCGCGCCAACCGTCCGGAGAAGTCGGTTTGTTTCGAGATGAAGATCAAACATCTCGGGCTCACTTAGTGACGTTTGCAAAATCTCAAGCTCGAACGTGTGGGGCTTCTTGGGCTGCCAAGGGACGTCGGGGGTGGAAACCGTCGGGTGGAATCCGTCGTGGTGGAACTGCGATGCCTGCCGGCAATAAGACGCAGCGACCTGGGCTTTCATCAACCGGGTGCAATGCGGTCGATATTTACGCGCTTCAATCTCCGACTGTAAGCAGGGAACGAACTCTACTCCCAAGCGACATCCGAGTCAATGCTTATCCGAGCACAAGGTAGGGTCCTATGTGGTGGTTTCGCGGAACTCTGTGGTTGAGAATGACGATATCTCAACGGTTGTTTGTGCGCCGGTTTACAGTGAGGTCTTCGGTCTTAGGTCTTCGGAGTGAGGTGTTGCTCACGGCAGAAGACGGTCTGCCACACGAAAGTACCATCAGATGCGATTTTCTCACCTTGATGTTCAAGAGGAGACTTACGCAGTTCGTAGGTACCCTTTCTTCTGAGAGAATCAAGCAACTCAACCACCCATTGAGGTACGCACTCGAGTTGAAGGAATGGTGCAGAACGGGAGCGCAGCGACCGATGCCAACTCCCAGCGCGTGCAAGGTACAGAACGGGAGCGCAGCGACCGATGCCAACTCGCAGCGTGTTCAAGGTACGTTGAAAGCGGTCGCTGCGCTCCCGTTCTGTAGTTGAGGTCAGATTAAGCCGACTTAGACTCAAACTTCACTACGTAGAATGTGGTGATCTCCGGACTTCTAAGTCATACCATTATTTCGGCGCACACTCTGCGGGACATGCAGGTCCATCATCCGGAGTGCAAATACCACAGCAGTCGTGATAGCCGGCTTTGCAATGGTTCCCGCCGCCTCCAACGCATTCACCATTGCCTCCGCAATGCGTTCCGGCAGGGCACTTGGTGCAATCTTTGTCGGGTGCGTTGAACCGCACTTGAATGTTGCCCGTATCGCTAACCATCATTATCGGTTCCTCGCCTTGAGCTGCAGCGCACCCGCCAAACGAAAGACCCGAGAAGGTGTCTTCAATTGCTCCTTGTCCCTCGCCGTTATCGCGAACATAAAAGTTGACGATCTTACCCACTCCAAAACTTGGGTTACTCGATTTAGCGACTGATCCGCCAATTGACGCGAGATTGCCGTTAACAGTTAGACATTCGACATCAATCGTTACCTTTGTCTTCGTGAAGTCATCCATGAAAGTAGCTTGACCGGTCACGTTCCCTTCGCCGTGGTCGAAGGCGCCAAAGCTTAAAGTCACATCTCCACTGTGACCGGAGCCGTTAGCGGATGCGACATTGCCGCCCGCGCTGTTAGTGGGTAAGGTCCATACCCCAAGTGCAATCATGATCGCCATCGTGGGGACGATGCCAATGAGAAGTCGGTTCATTCTTGTTCCTCCATGGGGTTCTTTGATTATCAGCGGTGTTCGAAATTGCCTTTGACAAAAGAGACCGCGGCGAAATCGAGTATCGCGCGCCCGCCACTGCCGAACGCATTATCAAGGGTGCCGTTGTCGGTGACCAAAGCTTGTATCCGGGGCGCCGTTTGATCGCAGACGCATCAGAGTCCAACCCTGACCTTGCGCGTGTGATGAGGGCGTGATCCAGACGACGAACAACACTATGAAAGCTGCCGAGAGAACGGCCACTACCAGAGGGAGTTGACGCGGTTTCATGTCGTTAATCCTTTTGAGCCTTAGTGTCTATTGATCAAGTAGGTGATTTCGTTAGGTCACACATCACGGCCAATAGCGCGCGACGACCATAGTGGTCGGATTTCCGTTGCCACCGTCCCACCCCGAGCCGGCAACAACGATCTTTCCATCCCAAGGCTGGAGAGCCAGGGCATACCCTACGGTCTTAATCCTATCGGCGGCCGTGGTTACGATTCCATTTGCCGAAGGCCCGAATGAAGAATCCAAACTTCCGTCGACGTTCAATCGCACAACGAGAACGTGTTGCACGGTGA
>DATIBJ010000197.1:0-43237 GCA_035457565.1 Pyrinomonadaceae bacterium
TAACCACGACAGACATTAATGTCCGCAAATGAGCGAAGCGAACAAGTCTTGCGCGACTTCGTCGCGTTGCGGACGAGGACGTCCGCGCTCCCAGTAACCACGACAGGTATTAACGATAGAAATACGGATCGAGGACGGTAACTTCCGTAATTCGATTCACTGGCAGATTGTTTCGTTTTGCTGCGCTATGAATTGCTTCGGGGTTCGGGGCATCGTAGACGCAGAACGTCTTTTTCTTGTCCAGAGTTACGTAAGAGTGAACCCAGGTCACATCGTCTTCAGCGTTGTTTAATACGACAAGCTGACACATCTGTGCGCCGTCATCGTTCACAGGGATCTTCAGACCGTCGGGAAACGTTCGTTCAACTATATAGCGCGGCATATAGTCCCTCGCTTACGAAATTTGGGGGAGGGACATTCTACACGCCGACAAGTTCCTCTGAAACGCGCGGAGGTGACTTACAACAGCCTGCCTCGATTGCGTGCTATATGGTTTTACGACAGATTCATCGGTCGTTTTTGGTTTAGTTGGCTTATAGTAGACGCCCCATGCCGAAAATAAGCGTCGTTATTACCACGTACAACCGTGTGCAATTTCTGAGGCGTGCCATCGAGAGCGCGTTCCACGCAGGGTCGGATGTTGAGGTGATAGTAGTTGACGATTGTTCGTCGGATGAAACGCCTGCGCTTTGTGCGAAGCTCGCCGATATTCGGTACGTTAAGCTAAATGCCAACCGCGGTCTTGCGCACGCCCGTAATGTCGGCATGGCGGAGAGTTCGTCAGAGTTCGTTGCTTTCCTGGACGATGATGACTTACGCCTACCTGGTTCGCTCGACAAACAGTTATCCAGAATAGTTGCTGATGAGCGCATCTCCCTTTGTTACGGACAAGCCTTGATCGGAGACCCACGTCGTCAACTCCCAACCGGTGAGATTTATCCGACCAATTGTCGGCAAGGCGACATATTCTGGGAGTTGCTGGAAGATAACTTCATTCCGATGCCGACAGTGCTCGCCCGCAAGTCTCGGTTGCAAGACGTAGGAGGATTCAATACGGATTTGAAGCTTATAGAGGACTGGGACATGTGGCTCAGGCTTGGCGAACGTTTTCTGTTTGCGGCAGTTGATGAGCCGGTCGCAATATATCGAAAGGCAAATCTTCTATCCGACCAAATGTGTTCGAACTCCGCCGCGCTGTGCAGAAATGCATTACGGGTTCAGCAAATGGCTTTGTCTCGCACGCGAGCTCAGGGCGCAGCGAGTACGAAGCGTCGTCACGCTACGAGCAGATTTCGTAACCGCGCGTACGAAATATTAATGTCAGAAGCAACGCACTTCATCGACAGAGGTGATTTTAAAGCGGCACGAGCCACCGCGCTCGATGCTTTTCATTTACGTCCTTTCCGGGCCCTGGCTTCCGGCCGCGTGCCCTGGCTACTCATGAAGTAATGAAGATTGCGCTCTGCAAGAGTCACTTCTTCGGACCGGTAAGTGGTGCCGATGAGATCCTCCTCAGCTACGCAACAAGCTTGCGGCGAGCTGGATACGACGTGGAGGTGGTGCTCTTACACAGACCAGCCGAAACAGACCGCTTTTGCCGGCGTTTGCGTCACGCGGGTGTCCCGATAGTTAGTGTGATCCAGCATTCCATAGCCTTCACGATCGTGCTTAGCTTGCGCCGCCTATTCTCTGCTTTCCTGCTGCTGTTTCTATGGATACCGAGGTCGGAGGAAGGCTTGCGCCGAATTTGGCAGGTGTTACTCGGTTTGATTTCGCGCGCTCATTACAAAGATTGTCGCGCTTTCTTTTCCGGTTCTAAGTACGATCTTCTGCATGTGTTTACACCAGATACCGGTGCGACTCTGATCATTCGTGCAGGGAAGGAAGCGGGTATTCCGGTGCTCTATCATGAGATGGGTACACCGCAATATTTGCCGGCCCTCGACCCTCACTATCGACGATTGGAAAAGGTGTTGCCATTGTGTTCGGAGGTCGCAGCGCTCTCGCCAACGCTTGCGAAGCAATGGTCGGAGCGCTTTCCGTTTTTATCGGTTGCCGTATTGCCGCTGATAACAGAAGACTGCGAAATGATCAATTTATCGGGAATGGTCACGAAGAACGGTAACCACGAGACGATCTTCGGCTGTGCAGCTCGGATTGAGGAGGGCAAGGGACCCTTTGTGTTAGCAGATGCAATGGCTCTGGTGCGCCAAAAACGGAACGACGTGCACGTACGTTTAGCGGGCATCGGACCAGCAGACCAGGAAATGAAAGCACGAGTCCGCCAGTTGCGGCTGGATGGTTCGTGGGAGTTTGTTGGTGCTTACGATGGGACTATCGGCCGTAGCGCGTTTATGCGCACGCTAGATGTTTTCGTGCTGCCATCGTTCGCCGAAGGCACGTCGAAGAGCGTAATTGAGGCGATGTCTCACGGATTGCCTATCATTACGACAAACGTCGGCGGTTCAGCCGACCTGCTTACACCGGACGCGGGAATCCTTGTCCCACCGGGTGACAGTTCAGCACTCGCGGACGCGATGCAGAGGCTTGCCTCCGACCCCACATTACGCAAAGAGATGGGGCAAGTAGCTCGCGATCGTTATCTCAAACTGTTTGCGCCCGAAGCAGTACTCTCGATGCTCGTAACCACCTACTCGCGTCTCACCGGTAACAATGGCCACGAGCCGAGTTCATCCAACGGAAGACACCCATGGGCGACGTACCACGGAAGCTGAGGATTGCCTTTGCCACACCGGAGTATGTAACAGAAGACCACTTTGATGGTGGACTGGCTAACTACATAGATCGAGTTTCAAGGAAACTCGCGGATTTAGGTCATGATGTTCACGTCATAACACTGTCGTTCAAAGACGAAGATCAATTCGAGCATGAAGGGGTAATGGTTCACCGGCTCATGCTTACGCGTGGCTGGCATGTGTTCAATCGTCTGACTCGCTACACAATACCCACCACAGTGTATTGGTTGAACTTCAGCACCCAGGTTTTTCGAAAACTCAAACAACTCCATCGAAAAGAACCTTTCCATTTAATCCAATATCCAAACTACTCTTCGTGTGGCGTCTTCTCGATTCCGTTTTTGCGGACGACGCACATCGTGCGAGCTTCTTCCTATGAACCTGCGTGCAACGACGCGACGGGAATAAAACGCAATCTCGATGTGGCTATCGTCGAGAATCTTCAAGCGCTGCAATATCGATTGACTCGACACGTTCATGTCCCGAGCGTTGCCGCGCAGACAATACTCTCAAAGAAAGTCTCAATCCGTGATGCGCGAGTAATTCCTAGTCCGTTCTATGTTGAAACGCCCGAGTGGGATCGAACAGTTTACGACCGGTTTCTTAAAGACAAGCGCTATGTCCTCTACTTTGGTCGTTTTCAACTGCATAAGGGATTTCACATATTGGCCCAAGCGCTGCCATGTTTTTTTGAACGGTATCCGGAAGCGTTCGCCGTTCTCGTCGGCAGGGATATGGAAACTCAACTTGGATCGTCAATGGCGGCCTTCGCTCGATCGCACTGTGGTCGTTTCGCCGATCGGCTGATTCTTGTGGAGAACTTGCCTCACGCCCAGTTGTATCCTGTGATCGATCGAGCACACCTGATTGTTTTACCTTCATTGATCGACAATTTGCCAAACAGTTGTCTTGAAGCAATGGGCCTTGGGAAAGTGGTAATCGGAACAAAGGGCACCAGTATGGACGAGTTGATCACTGATGGAGTCGATGGATTTCTGGTTGAGCCGAATAATCACAACGCACTTGCTGACAAGTTGATCGCTGCGTGGGAGGATCCTAAGTTGAATCAAATGTCTGCAGCAGCGAAGCGGAAGATGAATGACTTCGCTCCCGAGAAAACCGTGGCTTCACTGTTGACCTACTATTCAGAAATACTAAACGAAAGAACAAACAACGGGCGTGATTACAAGCAGGATTCAGCACAGGCTTAGAAGCACTTGGCTCGAACTTCGTCCGGTCAAGCCAGGCAAAGTCGTAGGAGTAGGTTTGCCAAAAACCGGAACAACTACACTGGGGTATTGCTTCCGGCGTTTTGGCTTTAAGCATCGTACTTTTGATATGGATCTCGCACTGCAAGTTAAGCGAAACATATTGGCTCCAGTGTTAAAGGAAGCCGAAAAATTCGAAGCGTTTGAAGATTGGCCGTGGTTTGAAATCTATCGAGAACTGGACCAGAGGTTCCCGAACAGCAAATTCATTTTGACTCTGAGAAAGGATACAGAGACGTACGTCGCAAGTCTGAAACGTCATCACGAGCGGGAAGGAATTAGAAAACCGGGATTCATAAAACCGCATTTCTGGGATGAAGTTCACGGCATGCAGCCCGCCGATTGGGATTACGAGAAATCGGCGCAGAGGTACGAAAGACATAACCGGGAAGTGCTCGAGTATTTTGGTGATCGCATTAATACCGACTTGCTTGTAGTCTGCTGGGAACAAGGCGACGGGTGGAGGGAACTAAGTCGGTTTCTAAACAAACGAAAACCTGACGAACCATTCCCACACCTGAGATAGAGAGAGAGATGTACTTTATAGATCTCAATCGGCATTACGGGACGCTGAAGTCAGTGTTCGGCGCGTCGCTGCTACAACGCCTCGGTATTCGCCGGCAGTGGCATGAAATCGATGGATGGTTCAATTGGCGTTTGGCTCAGGAAGAAGCAGTAACGCGCTTTCCCGACGGGAGTCGATTCGTTGAGGTGGGAACATATTTAGGTCGAAGTCTCTGTTCGTTAGGCGAGGTTGTTGAGCGCAGCGGTAAGCACATGACAGTGATCGGAGTAGACACGTGCCGAGGTAGTGGACCTGAAGGTTGGCGCGGAAACGACTATCATGCCGATGCCGTACAGCTTGGAGGCGGCACATTTGCCGGCGCGCTGCACAAAAATCTTTTGGATTGCGGATTTGGAGACAAAGTTCAATTGATCATCTCGGGCTCTGTTGCTGCCGCTCAATTGTTTTCCGACGCGTCGCTTGACTGGGTTCATCTCGATGCGCGACATGACTATGAAAGTGTCAAGGCGGACATTGAGGCGTGGCTACCGAAGATCAAAACGGGTGGCTGGCTATCGGGTGATGATTACAACGAAGAGAAGTGGCCCGAAGTTGTGAAGGCCGTTCGAGATCTTTTGCCGGGAGCGGAGGCGTGGTCAGAGCTCCAATGGCGCTGGATCGTTGAATGACTCTACGACGTTTTAGGTCCACCGCCCTCATGCTCGGTTGCGGCTGCCAGTTTAACGAGACTCCGGTAATCGACGGTCCATCCAGCGTAGGCGGCCGCGAGTCCTATGACTCCTCCTTCGCCGGTGAAGAGATTGCGAGAATGCAAAAACTTTGCGCCGCGTTCCCACGCCGCAAAGAACTTCGAATCGTTGCCGTCCTTTGTCACGGCAAACAAGCATTCGCTGACCCATTGAGCGTCGTTGAGCGCGTTCGCGTTTCCGATCAATTCAACTGCCAGCTGCTCAAATGCCGGTCTCCGCGACTGGCCCCAATGATTCAAATGTTTAGTGATACTCTCCATGAATGCCTTATTGGCAGCAATTCCGCCAACAAAATGCGGCAACCGCGGAACCGATCTTATTCGTGAGTCGGCATCAATGAAGATCGCACTGTCAAACTCTTCGAGGACCGTCTGTAACAGAAACCGCTTGTCGTGATACGCGGGACGGCCGCGTCCGTCTCCAGTGGGCGGGAGCTTCGTCACGAAATCTATCGCCATTGGACCAGTGGGCTCATATCGAATCGCGCGCACACCGAGATCGATGAAGTCGTTCGGCTCATCCGTGAACACAATCCAGGGCATCGCGGGTGCGTCAGCAATTAAGAGCTGAGCGCGGTGACGATAAGGCGGATGAACAGCGAGGGTGCAAACGCAAGTGTTTTGCGGGACACCCCTAAACCGATCGAAAAGGCGATTCAACATGGCGTTGCACAAAAGTCCGGAATCCCACCGACGCAGTCGGTGGATTTTTTCATACTTAGCCTACAAGCAAGGTCGCTCTCTGGAACAAATCCTACCGACGGAGTCGGTGGATGGTTCATACATGGCCTGATCAGTCGAAGCGGTCGTTGACAAATCCTTACCTTCTTGAAGCATAGCGTGTTGGCTAGAAGGTCAGGTATTAACAATCCACCGACTGCGTCGGTGGTATTCTCTGTCAACAACGGGCACGGGCTCAGTAGGCTGAATATTAACCATCCACCGACTGCGTCGGTGGTATTCCAGACCGTTGTGCAGAGCGTAGATCTAAAGATCCCTCAGCCGCCACACGCCGAGACACTTTCCCAACTCCGCGTCTTCAATGATCAGTTTTGACGGTGGTGGAAACTTAAACGCCGCCAATTGAAGATTCAGCGACCTCCAACTCCCATCAGTGCAGTCTATGTTCTCCCGCACAGTTGTATGCGTTGTGCAGAGAAGGTAACTCGCACCTGTCTTCCTGAAGTTTGACATAGCCGCGCGTATTCGTGCGAAAGAAATATGAATGAAACAGTCGCGACACAGGATAACGTCTGTCTGCGGAGGTGGATCTCTGGTGATGTCACGAACTGCAAACCTTCGTCGCTCTCCTTCAAAGAGTTTCTGATTGCGACTTATCAGATCGGGCACATTTCTCAGCTGTTCGTGGCGCAAGTCGGTGAATGGATCATAAAGCCGTGGCAGAGGCGGTTTCAGTTGATAGTGTCGTCGGTGCAATTCTCCTCGACTCCGGTAATCAGGCGTTTCGGTTGAAACAGATATTCTTAGCTGTTCGTGACCGATCTGCTTTTGTTAAGATGCGCCCCTGAAAAACAATGAAAACTTCACCTATCGGAATCGGAATCGTAGGAACTGGTTTCGCGCGCAGCACGCAGATCCCTGGCTTCCGTAGCTGCACAGGAGCAAAGATCGTGGCCATTGCCAGCCACCGACGAGAGCGTGCCGAGAGCGTGGCCAAAGACTTTGGGATCGAACACGTCGCTGCCGACTGGCAGGAACTTGTGGCCCACAAGGATGTGGATCTCGTTAGTGTGGTCATGCCTCCTTCGACCCACATGCCGATCACGCTCGCCGCCCTGGAACATCGCAAGGCAGTTCTTTGCGAAAAACCAATGGCGATGACTGCGGACGAGGCGCGACGTATGACGGACGCAGCGCACGAGGCTAATGTCCTCGCGCTGATCGACCACGAGCTGCGTTTCTTGAGCAGTCGGCGAAAGATGCGAACAATGCTGCAGAACGGAACGATTGGCACTGTGCGACATTGCAACTACGTCTTCCGCTCAGATTATCGCGGCGTGTTGGACCGCCCATGGGATTGGTGGGCCGACGAGACGATGGGGGGCGGCACGCTCGGCGCGATTGGCTCACATGCGATCGATTCTTTCAGATGGCTCCTTTCGCTCGAAGTGTCGGAAGTGCTGGCGATGCTTACCACACACATCAAGCAGCGACCGGACAAATCCACCGGCGCGAATCGTGCGGTGACGACAGATGATGAAGCGAAGTTGTTGTTCCGTTTCAACGATGGCCAGTCAGGAAAAGGCGTAACCGGTGCGGCGAGATTGTCCGTGGTGGAATCGGGAAGATACGAAAATCGCGCTGAGATATACGGTTCTGCTGGTGCACTAATGGTCGAAGAGACCGGTGAATTGTGGCACTCACCGGCGGGCTCCGGCGCCTGGCGTCCGGTCGACATTGAACCGGATCGTATTGCCCCGGGGATGAAAGATAGCAGTTGGGCGCGAGGCTTCACGAGGTTCTCATGCGCGATGGTTGACGCGGTGCGCACAGGAAAGAAAACAGTTCCAGATGCGGCCACGTTCGAGGATGGCTACCGAGTGCAACTCGTGCTGGATGCGGCTCGTGAATCGAACAAGAGTAAGTGTTGGGTGAAAGTTCAGTCGGAGTGAGGTCAGTACCACCTCGCGGTAGCGGGTGGGTGCGAAGCTTAAGATACTGAAGTGTCCTCTAATCCGCTTCGCACCCAGCCGCTACCTCGAGGTGGTACTGACCTCATTACTTGCATCAAGCTCTCAACCGGGAGAATGAGAAAACTTGAGGAAGCCAAAAACCACAAGCTCCCTCAGTAAGAGAAGAGAGCTCCCAAACATTCGCATCGGGATCGACACAGGCGGCACCTTCACTGATTTCATCTTTGAGCGCAACGGGCGATTAGATCTCTTCAAACTTCCTTCCACGCCTTCGGATCCCTCGCTCGCAATTCAACAAGGTCTTCGGCGCATTGCCGAGATCACAGGTCGATCGACCGGTGAGTGTCAGATCGTTCACGGAACAACGGTCGGCACCAATGCGCTGTTGCAGCGGCGCGGTGCACGAACCGCCTTGATTACCACGGCGGGTTTTGAAGACGTCCTGGTGATTGGCCGTCAAGCACGTCCGGAACTTTACAACCTCAATGCGATTAAACCTGATCCTTTGGTTACTGATGAACTAAGGTTTGGGATTCGTGAACGCGTGGTCGCAAGTGGCGAGGTGATCGAGGAATTAGAGGAAGGCGAGATCAAGCGGATCCGTGAGGCTGTTGAAAAGACTGGGGCGGAGTCAATCGCGATTTGCTTGCTTTTTTCCTTTCTTCATCCGCAGCACGAAAAACGCATCGCCGATAGTCTTACATCGTTACAGCTCCCACTGTCAGTCTCGAGCACGATCCTGCCCGAGTACCGCGAATACGAGCGCACCGCAACAGTCGTCATCAACGCGTACCTGCAACCGTTGATGGGCACCTATCTCAATCGCATCACCCAATCAACGAGCGGCCAGAAGAGTTCAACCTTCCGTGTTATGCAATCGTCCGGCGGAAGTGTATCGGCTGAGTTGGCGGCGCAGGAACCGGTGAGAACCATTTTGTCGGGACCTGCTGGTGGAGTTGTTGGTGCTCTGGGCGCGGCGAAAGAAGCCGGGTTCAAGAACATAATCACATTCGACATGGGTGGAACATCGACCGATGTTGCGTTGTGTCAGACCGGTGCGATACGCACGACCAATGAAGCAGTCGTTGCTGGATTACCGGTCGCGGTTTCAGTGATGGATATTCACACCGTGGGCGCAGGAGGAGGTTCAATTGCACGCGTCGATGAAGGCGGATCTCTGCGTGTTGGACCAGAGTCGGCGGGAGCGGATCCTGGCCCGGCATGTTACGGCCGATCACTCTTGCCGACAGTTACAGACGCGCATCTGGTTTTGGGGCATTTTGGCGGTGCAGGATTACTCGGGGGCGATTTCCACCTGGATGAGAAACGATCTCGAGCTGCGCTGGAAGAACTCGCCGCCGCGATGAGTTCTGCCTCCGGAAAACACTGCACGGCCGAATATGCTGCTGAAGGTGTGCTCGCGGTTACGAACACGAACATGGAGCGAGCGCTGCGACACATCTCGGTCGAGAGAGGTCATGATCCCCGGCAGTTTGCACTGTTGCCGTTCGGCGGAGCAGGCGGTTTGCACGCGTATGATCTAGCGCGCGCGTTGCGAATACCGACGATCATTGTTCCAAAAGCTGGAGGTGCACTCTCAGCTCTCGGCGTTCTTGCTGCTGATGTGATTAAGGACCAAAGCCGTACTGTGATGCTATCGCCTGACCAGCTCCATCAACTTGAACGCACCTTCAAAGAAATGGAACGAGAAGCGATCCGGGTATTGAGAGCGGAGGGCTTCTCAATTTCGAAACAGCGCCACGAACGTTCCCTGGCAATGCGCTATCGTGGCCAATCGTTCGAGCTCGACATACCCGTTGGCAAGAGCGACGTCACGAAGAGTTTTCATCGTGCACACCGCGATCGTTATGGCTACGCGCAGGATAGTGAGGTGGAGATAGTCAGTGCTCGTTTGCGATCGCTCGGACTCGTGGAAAAACTGCCGCGACAAACTATCGGCTATTCAAAAAAAAGGCAGACCGCTCGAGCATCGCACAAACACACCGTACGGACGAATGGCAAGAAGTTAGACATTGGAGTTTACAAGCGAGAGGAATTGCCTGGAGGTGTCAGACTTCAAACGCCGTGTATTGTTACTGAATATTCGGCGACAACTTTGATTCCGGCCCCTGCGGATGCGCGTGTCGATAAACATGGAAATCTTATTATTAGCTTTTGATTCGACTGAGTAGGTAGTGCAGTCGGGAAGGGGGCGAGCGTTCGACTTGTTCAAGTCTAAGAGCGGGCAATGAGCGCGCCCCCGCTAATCTTTTGCCTCTTCTATTTGACCATGCAATGAAGAACGGCATTTGGGGCTTCAGCGGGGGCGCGCTCATTGACGCTTCAGTAAGTGGACCATATCGACCGCTTGCCCCCTTCCCAACTGCGCTTTTAAGTTGGAAATTGTCAATCTCGGTCGGTTGATCCTTTTCATCGGAAATTCAGTTATGGCGTTTGATCCAACAACCTTAGAAATCTATCGTGCGCTGTTTACTTCGGTTGCCGAAGAGATGGGCATTGCGCTGCGGCGCACCGCGTTCTCACCGAACATTAAAGAGCGTCGTGATTACTCATGCGCTGTATTTGACTCAACGGGAAGAGTGATTGCGCAGGGCGACCACATGCCGGTCCATCTTGGTTCGATGCCGATGGCGGTCGCCGCAGCTTTGCGCGAGGTGGATCCCAAACTGGGCGAAGTTGTTGCGCTCAACGATCCTTATGCCGGGGGAACGCATTTGCCGGACGTAACACTTGTGACTGGCGTGTTCCTTGAAAAGAAAGACGGGGTGAAAGGGGGAAGGGGGGAAGGGGGGAAAAAGAAAAGTCTCCCCGTCCCTCCGTCTCCCCCTCTCCCCGTCTCCCTATCTCCGCGTCCCTTGTTTTACGTGGCCAACCGCGCACACCACGCAGACATCGGCGGAGCTACACCAGGCTCGATGGGTCTCGCGACGGACATCTACGGCGAAGGTCTCCGAATTCCACCGGTCCGTCTGGTTCGCGACGGTCAGATCGATCCGGACATGATGCGCCTGTTGCTGGCGAACGTGCGCGGTAACATTGAACGCCGCGGCGACTTCGAAGCGCAGATTGGTTCCCTACAAATTGGCGCCAACCGTTTATTGGAAATCGTGGACCGGCGTGGCGAACGAGAGACTCGTGAATACGCAAATCAACTGATCAGTTATTCCGCGCGAATCATGCGCCAGGTCATCGGCAATATTCCCAATGGCACTTACGAAGCGGAAGATTGTCTCGACGACGATGGGATCAGTGATCAACCAGTGCCAGTGCGCGTCCGCATTGTCGTTAAAAACGACCGTGCGACTGTCGATTTCACCGGCAGCGCTCCGCAGGTCGCGGGGGCTATTAATGCTGTGGAAGCGATAACTGTCTCTGCAGTTTCGTATGTGTTCAGGTGTTTGGTAGGAGCAGAGATTCCTGCGAGCGCAGGTTTGATGGAACCGATTGAAGTGATTGCGCCGCAGGGAACGGTTGTAAACGCATTGCCCCCTGCGTCTGTCGCGGGCGGCAACGTCGAAATGTCGCAACGAATTGTCGATGTAGTATTCAAAGCACTTGCTCAGGCTCTGCCCGACAAGATTCCAGCGGCGAGTCAGGGCACCATGAACAACCTGACGATCGGAGGCATCGATATGCGCACGGGCCAGGAGTTTTCTTATTACGAGACAGTCGCAGGAGGCCTCGGCGCGCGGCCAACGCTGGATGGAATGAATGGGGTTCACACGCACATGACGAACAGTTTAAATACTCCGGCGGAGGCGATGGAGTATGCGTATCCGCTACGTGTGCGCGAGTATCGACTGCGGCATGGGTCAGGCGGTCGCGGAAAACATCGTGGCGGCGACGGCGTAATCAGAGAGATTGAAACTCTGGTGCCAGCACGGATGTCACTCCTGGCCGACAGGCGCAAGCGTGGACCATATGGACTGGCTGGTGGTGAAGAAGGGAAGACCGGAACGAACGTCATCATTCGGGATGGTGAGGCTCTTCAGGTGGCTGCAAAAGGATCATACGCTTTGGAAGCCAGAGATCGAATTCGCATTGAAACTCCCGGAGGCGGCGGGTGGGGGAAGCGAGCATAACGCTCAAGGTTCATTCCACAATTCAACGTGCAGAAGATCAGCGCTGAAGCGTGAGTGCTGATGTTTTGTACGTTGAAACGCCGAAATGAACCTTGAGTGTCAATGCAGATGTAGTGTGTGATTCCATCAGGTCGTCAGCCGCCGGTAGATTCCCGGCAAACGCTCTGGTAACGACAACACATCGTCAATAATCGTGTAGCCAATCTCGCCGTACAAATCCTTCAGCTCAGCTTCAGATTCGCGATCGATCGTGATGCAGAACGGTGTGATGCCTTCGTTCTTTGCTTGTCTCAACGCTTCGCGCGTGTCTTCACGCGCGTATCGTGCATCGCCGTAATCGTGGTCGTATGGCCGGCCGTCGGAAAGAACAATCAGCAGCCGCGTCCGCGCATCTTGTTTTGCCAGACGGGCCGTTGCGTGACGAATCGCCGCGCCGAGACGCGTGTTGTTCTGATAGTTGATGCCACCGATGCGTCGTTTTACCTCGTCTGAATAGTTCTCGTCGAAATCCTTCACGACGTAAAACTTTACGTTGCGTCGTCCCTCGGATGTGAAACCATTGATTGAATATACATCGCCGACTGCTTCCAGGGCTTCGCTCATCAGAACCAGGCCCTCCTTTTCGATCTCAATGATTCGTCGACCCGGTCGTGTGTATGGCTGTAGCGGATGACGTCCAATAGTCCGCGCTGTAGAAGACGATTGGTCCAGCAAAAAAGAAACCGCAACGTCGCGTCGCCGGCGCAACCGCTTCGTATAGATGCGTTCAGACTGATGACCATCAGCGCGCCGATCGATGACGTAATCAATGAGAGAGTTCAGATCGAATTCTTCTCCATCAACTTCATTAGTGACTCTGATCAGATTCTCCGGCTTCATCAGTTGGAACTGATGACGAATCGAAGAGATGACACCTTTGTGCCGCTCGCGCGTTTGATCCACAAACGAACGGTCGCCATGTTTGACTCGCTTTTCAACTACACGACACCAACCCAACCGGTGATCGGTTAACTCTCGATCCCATTCGTCGTAGTTGTAAGCGACTTCGCCTTCCGCGAGTGCCTGCTCCGGGCTTTCCGCTTCAGACCACGCCTCGGCGCCAGACAACTCATTAGGTTCACCCTCGGTTGGATCGTTCCACGCATTGAACAGCTCGCGAGCATCGCGTTTCTCCGGCATGCGTTGAGTTTGTCGCTGTTTCAGTCTCTCGGTTGCGGCCGAATCTTCTTCGTTCTGTTCGGATTCATCTTCCGGAGTTTCGATCTGCTGCATTGAGTCGTCAGTCGTTACTGACTGAAACAGATCGTAGACGCGACTCGTCGCCATCAAACTGTCAGCGACGCTCGCTCTCGTATGTGCGAGATAGTCGACAACAATTGTTTCCAACTCAGAAATAATCTGACTGTAGTACTGCCGTGCATCCTCGAGCGCCCCACCCAGCAGAGAGACTTGAAACAGAAGTTCAAACGGAACGAGCGACACAGGAAGTTCAGCAATTCGTGGCCGGCCACTGCGGAGGTGATCGCGAATCAGATCCAGGTCGCGGGCGAGTCCTCGGTACTTACGTCTGAGTTGTCGATCAATACGGCCGTTCTCGAGCGTGCTGAAGATTCGGCGCGCTAGTTGGGGCACAGGAAACAATCCAAGGATCGTGAGATAACCCAGGCTTTCAAGATTCGGGTGTCGACGTCGTTCAGCAGCCGCGCCGAGGTTTTCAGCGAGTGCTTCATCCGCAATCGCAAATGCATCGAGTGCATTCACATTCTCCGGACTGTATTTTTCAGCGATCGCGCGGTAGGCAGCGTGCAGTTGAAACGGACCCGTATCGTGAGTGCCGAATTCGATTTGACCAGCGGCGTGCGCGGATAAAACTTTGTAGAGCCGGAAATCCAGATCGTCATCGCCAAATTCATTTACCAGTGAGGGCAGATGAATGGTGCGGCCGTCGCCAATGCGAGATTCGCTGGGCACAGCCGCCAATGGCGCGACTTCCACTTCGCGTCCGGTCAAAGCCTCGACATAAAGACGCAGCAGGTGCTGAACTGAGTCGAGCGATAACCCGCTGCTGCCGCTGTGGAGTGCTTCGTAACTTCCGCGCGTTTCCAGCGAAAAATAACTTCGCCGAGCGCGCGTATCAACGCGATTGGAACTCAGACCGTGCCGAGCCCACGCTTCAAATTGATCGATGGAAACGTTCTTCAGTGCCTGACTGCTTGAACGAAAGCAGGCGAGTGCTGCCTCGCCATCAGTTGCGGCGATCTCTTTCGTCAACACCAACACACGGCGTGACAACTCGATCGCCTTTGCCCGGTCAGATTCAGTATTTAACAACCGAATGAATCTCGGACTACTGCGAACGAATGCAACGAGGCTGGCGTTTCCATGCGCAGCCACTACCCATAAAAGATCAACCCAATCATCGAAGATTTCGGGTGCGCGTCGCAGTATCTCACCACCCGCGACGAGCACATGAAGTGCGGCGCCGCCCCCACGCTCGAGAAAATCGTACGCGCGATCGAGTAGTTGCGCGGCGTCTTCCTTCTTCAGGTCCTCTGTGGCCTGCGGTATTGATGACCATGCATCGGCAGCAATTCCGCCGGCGCGAGTTGCAAAAGCTTCGGCGAGCGTCAGTGCCTTTTGAGTCAGTTCAGGATCACGTCTGAGTGCGGATGAAACATCGGTGCTCGAATCAAGAAACTCCACACTGTGTTTAGCCGACCGTTTCGCGATTTCAGTCGCTACCTCCAGAATCAATTTGAAAAGCGCATCGTCGTCGATCGATTTGGCGAGTAGTGGCGCGCGCTGCAAAGTCGCACGACCCACAGATGTTGAGAGCGTCATCTGTCGAGTGCAGAGCGTAAATAGCGCTGATTGAATTTCCGCTGAGAGCGGACGCAAACTCTCGACACCTTCCACGAAAAAATTGGAAGCCGTGTCGAAGTCAGACATTGCGAGACGACGGCCCAACTCGCCCCATCCGCGTAGATTTGCTGGTTGGAGGACACCTGCGGCGGCGGGAGCGGCGCGCAGAAACTCTATGCCCGCTCTTAAAGATATCGACGCAATCGCAGCACTCGTTTCGAGTGCCGCAGCCGCCTGGTCTAGCGGTAAGCTGGCGATGCTGCGAGTCAGTTCCAGAAAGGATTGACGCTCGACTGACTGGTGGTCAGCGTCGTCGTTATTTAAATCAATATTTTCGCGCTTATCTGACATTGTGCTCGGATTGAGAGTACCGAGCGCCTGGTCAGTTCGCAACCTGGTACTGGGAGCGCGGACGTCCCCGTCCGCACACGCGTCGTTAGACACCGCACGTCGTTCGCGCTTCGGGCTCATGTGCGGACGAGGACGTCCGCGCTCACAGTATTTAAATGACCGTCGTGATGATCTCGCGGATGCTGCGTTGGAGTTCGCGGTCGTCAGTAATCGGTGAGCACATCGCGACGTCCGCTGCGTCGATGGGCGGGATGCCGAGCGCGATGAGTTGAGCAGCGTAGATCAATAGTCGAGTGGAAACGCCTTCTTCCAAACCATGTCCGCGGAGATTTCTGACCTTCTGACCAATTAGAACGAGGTCGCGAGCGGTGCCTTCGTCGATTCCACCTTCTCGGGCGACGATCTCCGCTTCCATTTCCGGCGGCGGATAATCGAATTCAATCGCGACGAAACGTTGACGCGTCGACTGTTTCAAATCCTTCAGAATCGATTGATAGCCAGGGTTGTAAGACACTACCAGCATGAAATCGGGCGGAGCTTCGAGAATCGTGCCTCTTTTTTCAATCGGCAGTCTGCGGCGATGATCAGTCAGTGGGTGAATAATGACTACGGTATCTTTTCGCGCTTCAACCACTTCGTCGAGATAACAGATCGCTCCGTTGCGAACGGCGGAGGTCAATGGCCCGTCGTGCCAGATTGTCTCCTGCCCTTCAAGCAGGAAGCGGCCAACGAGATCAGTGGAAGATAGATCTTCATGACAGGCGACGGTGATGAGTGGACGCTCGAGTCGCCAGGCCATGTATTCGACAAAGCGAGTCTTGCCACACCCTGTCGGTCCTTTCAGAATTACGGGGAGACGTGAAGCATGTGCCGCTTCGAATAATTCAATCTCGCGAGCGACTGGCAGGTAATAAGGTTCCTGCGCGACCCGATATTCTTCTATGGCTTGTTCAGGCATTTGTTGACGGTTTCTCACCACAGAGGAGAATTCAACTTAGGTCACTACCAATCATGTAAGCTGACCTGACGACCGACGTCATTTACGATATGCTTACTTGTTTCATTACTTCGCCAGTTCTAAAACAGAACGAGGCATCTTAGCATTGAGGCAGAAAGGCGCCAAACGAGGCCTTAAAATCGGCAATCAGCAATCGGCAATGAAGATCGCAGTAGCAATGAGTGGTGGAGTGGATTCGTCAGCCGCGGCGGCGATCCTGAAAGATCAAGGTCATGAGCTGGTCGGCTTTACGATGCAATTGTGGGATCAGCGGCGTGGAATCAACGTTGATGAGAACGGCGATCCATTGCCCTCGCGCTGTTGTTCACTCGACGACGTTTACGACGCTCGTCGGGTGGCTGAAGAATTAGACTTTCCGTTTTACGTCTTGAACCTTGAACAGGATTTCGAACGCGACGTGGTCCAGCCGTTTGTTACGAGTTACTTGAACGGCGAGACGCCGATCCCCTGTGTGTCGTGCAACAGTCGTTTGAAGTTTGCCTCGCTGGATCGTCTTGCTCGGAGTTTGGGCTGCGAAAAAGTCGCCACAGGACATTACGCGAGAGTCAGGTTCGACCAGGCTACAAATCGCTACAAACTTCTTCGCGGTTTCAACGACCAAAAGGACCAATCGTACTTCCTTTGGGAGCTGACGCAAGATCAACTGTCGCGCGCGCTTTTTCCGCTCGGTGAAATGTCGAAACCAGAAGCACGCGATGCAGCGCGCAATCATGGTCTTGCGGTTGCCGATAAAAAAGAATCGCAGGAAATCTGTTTTGTTCCCGACGGCGACTACGCTGGTTTCATCGATCGATATCTAGACGCGGAAGACTCCTTGGACCGTCTTCCAGGCGAAGGCGAGATAGTTGATGCCACCGGTCGCCGCATCGGAACTCACGGCGGCATCCATCGCTACACCATTGGGCAGCGACGAGGCATCGGCATCGCGGACGAGCGACCGCTTTATGTCATTTCAGTTGAGGCGCCAACAAATCGCGTGATAGTTGGGTCGCAGGATAAGTTACTGAGCTCGGAGTTTGCAGCGGCCGGTGTAAATTGGATAGCGATCGCCGAGCCGAACGAACCGGTGCGAGCAGACGTGCGAGTGCGTTATCGTCATATAGCAGCGCCAGCGACAATCACCGCGCTTCCAAATCACAGAGCCCGGATCGTTTTCGACGAACCTCAGCGCGCGATTACTCCCGGGCAGGCAACAGTGTTCTATCGAGGCGACGAGGTTGTTGGTGGCGGCTGGATAACGCGCTCGTCATAAGACAATTAAAAACCTTTTCCCATCGCTTTGCGTAACTACAAGGGGCCCAAACTCCCACTAAAACTCAATATTCTCCAACAAAGTAAGGTACGAGAATCATGGCAATGTCAGGAACAAAAAAGACTCTTTTGATAGTAGGTGGAATCTTCGCAGTGCTCGTGTTTGTTGCGCTGCTGGGAATCGCCGTGGTCGTCTCGGCTTTTCGTAAAGGCGAGCCGTCGATTCGCGACAACAGCCTGCTCGCGCTGCGAGTGTCGGGCGCGCTGCCGGACTACAGCCCAGACGATCCCTTTAAGAGATTCTTCGGTGGACCGGATCAGTCGCTGACCGGGCTCGTGATGCAGTTTAAAAAAGCCAAGGTCGACAAGAGAATCAAAGCGATTCTTCTAGACATCGATCTGTCAGGCGTTGGTTGGGGAAAGGCCGAAGAGATTCGCGATGCGATCAAAGACTTCCGCACATCAGGCAAGCCTGTTTACGCATTTGTCGAATTGGGTTTGAACAAGGAGTACTACATCGCAACTGCCTGCGACAAAATCTATGTTCCACCTCCCGGTGAGTTGTTCATCAACGGCCTCGCGGCTGACGTGATGTTTTTCCGCGGCTCACTCGATAAGCTCGGAATCTATCCTGACATCTATCAAATCGGAAAATACAAAAGCGCTGGCGACATGTTTACCCAGAAGGAGATGACCGACGCCCATCGCGAATACATTAATTCGTTGCTTGATGATCTGTTCAATCGTTACGTGCAAACGATCGCCGAGGCAAGACACAAAACGCCTGAAGAAGTCAGGGCACTGATCGATAACGCGCCTTACAACGGCGCCCAGGCGAAGGCAGCTGGTCTAATCGACGAAGTCGCTTATCACGACGAAATAGAGAAGCAGATAAAAGCCACGCTCGGTTACAAAGAAACTGATACGTTCTTGCCGGTTCGCGCCGAGTACCGCGATGTTTCGCCTGAAAGTCTGGGGCTGAATCAAGGCGAACGGATCGCTGTCATCTACGCGACAGGTGAAATCGGATCTGGCAGATCCGAAAATAGCCCGTCGGGAGATCAATCAATCGGGTCCGACACTTTGTCACGCGCTGTTACGGATGCGGCAAACGACAAGTCGATTAAAGCGATTGTGATTCGTGTTGATAGTCCCGGGGGTTCCGGTCTCGCTTCCGACATAATCTGGCATGCAGTTGACGCAGCCAACCAGAAGAAACCCGTAGTGATCTCGATGAGTGACGTTGCAGCATCAGGTGGTTATTACATTTCAGCGAGCGCTGCCAAGATTGTCGCTCAACCATCAACGATCACCGGCTCGATCGGCGTCGTCGCAGGTAAGCCCGTGATGCGAGGCTTCTACGATTGGCTCGGCATCTCCAACGAGTATGTGTTGCGCGGCAAGACTGCGGGAATGTTTCGGGAGACCGAAAAGTTTTCTGATGAAGAACGCGCGAAGTTTATAGAGTGGATCAACACTACGTATTGGCAGGACTTCGTTCCAAAGGTTGCGAAAGGCCGGAAGAAAGATGCGCAGTACGTCGACTCGGTGGGCCAGGGTCGCGTATGGACGGGAGCGCAGGCGAAAGATCGAGGTCTCGTAGACGAGTATGGTGGACTTGATCGAGCCATTGAAGTCGCGAAGGAACTCGCAAAGATTCCCGCGGACAAGGGCGTCGAGCGAGTCATACTTCCGTATCCGCAAACTTTCCTGCAGCAGTTGATGAGCGGCAGCGGAGAGAATTCGAATACGCAGATTGCGCAGCAGCGCGCCGTGCTCGCCACACTCCCAGAGGATGCTCGCCGCGCCTTCCGCTTCATGCAGTTGATGGAACGTATGAAGACGGGAGACAAAATGCTTGTAATGCCTTTTGATATTCGTATCAGGTAAGAACCAGGATCAGTGAGGCATTAAAGTCTAATCACCTCCAGACCACCCATATACGGCCGCAGGGCCTCGGGAACAACGATTGATCCGTCCTTCTGTTGATAGTTCTCAAGAATCGCGATCCACGTTCGCCCAATCGCCAAACCAGATCCATTCAACGTGTGAACATATTCGGGCTTAGCTCCACCGCTGCGTCGGAAACGAATCTGTGCTCGCCGCGCCTGGAACGATTCGTAGTTAGAACACGATGAGATCTCGCGAAACGCATTCTGCGAAGGTAGCCACACTTCAATGTCGTACGTCTTCGCACTGCCGAAACCAAGATCAGCTGTTGATAAAGCTACGACGCGATAGTGCAATCCAAGCCTTTGCAGAATACTCTCTGCGTCGCGTGTTAGCGACTCAAGTTCGTCGTATGAATTCTCCGGCAACGAATACTTAACAAGCTCAACTTTTTCAAACTGGTGTTGTCGGATCACGCCGCGGGTGTCGCGGCCGTAGCTGCCAGCTTCAGAACGAAAACAGGGCGTGTACGCAGCCCAGCGCATCGGTAGATCATTCGCGTCGAGTATCTCATCGCGGTGATAGTTGGTGACGGGCACTTCCGCTGTTGGTATCAGATAAAGCTCCCGATCATCTTCCAGTTTAAAAAGATCAGCCTCAAACTTTGGCAACTGCGCGGTGCCGAACAGTGCGTCGCGATTCACGATGAACGGCGGCAGAGTTTCCTTGTAACCGTTCTCGCGTGTTTGGATATCCAGCATAAAGTTGACGAGCGCGCGCTCCAGACGTGCGCCTGCGCCATTGAGAATGGCAAAGCGCGCGGCGGAGATCTTGGCTGCGCGCTCGAGGTCGAGTATTCCAAGTGCCGTTCCCAGATCAACGTGATCCTTTGGTTCAAAATCGAATGAAGGCGCATTGCCCCACCGACGGATCTCTTCGTTGTCTTGCTCGTTCTTTCCAACCGGAACAGTCTCGTGCGGCACATTCGGCAGCGTAGAGAGCAGTTCGTTCATCTTCTTTTCGGCCGCCGCCCGTTGCTGATCGAGATCAGCGATGCGATCTTTTAGTTCGCCAACTTCTCGGCGTCGAGATTCGGCTTCGTCTTTTTTGCCTTCCTTCATGAGTCCGCCGATTTCACGGCTGGCAGCGTTGCGCTGAGCATTCAAAGAGTCAGACTCAGCGATGACTCGCTTGCGTTCGGAGTCTGCGGCTTCGAATTCGTCGAGGGTCTTGGCATCCCCACCACGCGACGCGAGGGCAGCACGGATTTTGTCGAGGTTCTCTCTTACGTAGTTAAGGTCAAGCATTTGTTGTGATCCAATGACTTATGTTATTAGAACCGCACACTGAATGAAAAAGCGACGCTAGCCGCAGCACAGGTTTGCTGTCAAGAACGCATGGTAAGTGAGTTGCTTTTTGTCTCTATGCATCCTCGGTGTTCTCAATCCTGTGGCGAACAGGCAGTACCACCTCGCGGTAGCGGCTGGGTACGAAGTTGGGCCGCCATTGCATTAACGCCGATTCAGCTGCGCACCCACCCGCTACCGCGAGGTGGTACTGACTGTTCGCCACAGGATTGAGAACACCGAGGAGGCACAGAACAATCAATGGCACAACGTGAACCTGAGTATTGCAATCCAAAGCGCGGTCGCTGAGAGGAACCCTACGTGTCTGATCAAAAACAGTTTTCCGGACGGGCCGCGATCGTAACAGGAGCCACGCGTGGCATCGGGCGGGCCATCGCTATTGAACTCGCCAAACGCGGCGCCGATGTGGCGTTCAATTACGCCAAGAGTGCCGAGTCAGCTGAAGAGCTGAAAAGGGAACTCGAAGGTCTCGGAGTTCGGACACTCGCATCTCAATGCGACGTCGCAAATACGGAAGCGGCGATGGAGATGGTCAAGCAGGTCAAGGACGCATTCGGTCGCATCGATTTTCTCATCAACAACGCCGGCATCACGAGAGACAACCTGATTCTGCGAATGAAAGAGTCTGATTGGGACGAAGTGATGGATACCAATCTGAAAGGTGCGTGGAACTTCTCGAAAGCGGCACTAAGAACGATGCTGCGCCAGGACGATGGCGGGTCAATCCTCAATATCTCCTCAATCAGTGGTGAGATAGGAATGCCCGGTCAGTCAAACTACTCCGCTTCGAAAGCGGGGATGGTTGGACTAACGAAAGCGTTGGCAAAGGAAGTCGCAAGTCGCAAAGTAACTGTGAACGCACTCGCGTTGGGAATGGTAGCGACCGATATGTCGAGCGCTTTGGATGAAACCTATCGCGCGAAGATCATCGAACAGATTCCGCTCGGGCGTTTTGCAGAAGCGGATGAGGTCGCGCGCATCGCGTGCTTCCTGTTATCTAACGACGCACGCTACATCACAGGGCAGGTAATCCAGGTGGATGGTGGGCTGGCGATGTGAGCGCGATTTCGGATTTCGGAATGAGGATTTCGGATTTTGTGTACCGTTAGTTGAACCTGGATTTAAAGAAATCTAGTTTGACTACTCAAAATCCGAATTCCGAAATTCATTTTATTTTCTTCACGTCATCCGGTTTGGCAAACAGCGAATCAGGCAACGGCTGGTTGTAGACCACGGATTCGTAATTAATGCGTGTGGTCTGTTGGCCGTTCACGAAATGATCTATGACCCACGGCTGGGTGACCCCGCTTATGGTGAGGAACTTAAATAACTGATCCTCTTCAGTCGTTTCTTCTACGTCGCCTGTATCCAAGTTCTTCCGACTGCGTTTGTAAATAATCTTCGCGGGTATTCCATCGCGGGCGCCGAATTCATATTCAATCCAAAACCCGTCAGGATATGTCAGCCTTACGGTCTCATTGCGTTTTGCCAACCCCGCTTCGCGACGACCGGCATAACGTACCTTGGCGCCTTCTTTTTGCCACCAACCGCGCAGCAGATTCTCCAGACTCGTCTTCATCGTCCGCTTGAAATCTTCAACCTGCGCCGGTTGCTGATCCGTGATCTTTTTGACTCCACCATCGTAAAGCCAACCAGTATCGCCAACATTAGTTTGAATAGTCTTGATTCCGGAACCTGAGAACTCCGTCCGTTCGCGATCGGGATAGACAATGTAGTCGAGGAACCGAGCGGGAGGCATCGCAGCGCCTTCATGGAAGGGACTGAAGAATCCCTTGCCAACCACCGTCTTGACGTTCAAATAGGCTGAACCACCGAGCACCTCGATCGCCTTGTTAATAATCTGCTGCGACTTCTCATCGATCGGGGAATCAGGACTCGAAGCAGTCGTCTGGCTCTGTGCGCAGACCGTCGAAACGAACGACAAGGTGGCAATGAATAAGGCGAGAGCGATGCGAGAGCTTTTGATAATCATATTCACACTAGACATGATAAAGGGTTTCAGCATGAGGACTGAAACCCTAAGTTTACAACCTGTATGTGGTTTTAATTAAGTCCGGCTTGGTTACCGCTGTCAGGTTTTACCACGGTTTCGCCGTCTTCGACGTCAACGAGGAATCTCGAGGAAGTCTTCCACATGCCGGTAATTGGCAGCTTCACCTTTTCATCGATGTGCCGCTTCAGGAAGCGAGCGCCATACGCGGTGTTGTAGCCTTGCTCGGTTAAGTGATTGACCGCTGCTTCTGTGACTTCCACTTGCTTACCTTGTCGCTCCATTTGTCGACGCAATTTATCAAGGTAAAGCCTCGCGATCTGTCGTACCTCGTCCATCGTCAATGGCGAGAACACGATCAATTCGTCAATACGGTTGCGAAACTCGGGCGAGAAGCGTTGCTCGGCCGCTTTCATCACTTCGTTTTTGACGGCCCGGAAATCCGAAGCAGTCTTGGTTCCAAAACCGAGTGGCTTTTCGAACTTTTTGAAGTTGTCTGAACCCAGGTTAGAAGTCATGATGATGATCGCGTCTGAGAGATACACTTTCTTACCGCGCCCATCAGTCAGCCAGCCTTCGTCAAATGCCTGCAGAAACAGGTTCATCAGATAAGGCGACGCTTTTTCAACCTCATCAAGCAACAGTACCGTATACGGATTCTCGCGCAGTTGTTCTGTCAGGATACCGCCACGTTCAGATCCGACAATGCCGCGCGGCATTCCGATCAACTTCTCAATGCTGACGGTGCCATCGCTGTACTCGGACATGTCGATACGGACCATCTTTTCCTCGTCACCAAACATGAACTCAGCAACAGCCTTCGCGAGTTCTGTCTTGCCAACACCAGTTGGACCGAGGAACAGCAAAACACCATCAGGCTTGTAGTGCGACTCTTTGAGCGGACCCTTATTCAGCCGCAAACGTTGAGCTACTGCCTTGATCGCTTCTTTCTGTCCAATCACGCGCCGGCTCAACATCGCTTCAGTCATTGCGAAGCGATCGCTGGTATCGCGGAAGATCATATCGCGTGGAATACGTGACTCTTGCGAGATTACTTCGATCACATGCTCAGGCTTGACGATCATCGTCTGTGGCTCGTTGATCTCGACCTTGACCGCAGCCGTGTCGAGCCAGCCGATGGCTTTGTCAGGCAGGTGGAGATTCCGGATGTACTTCGGAGCCATTTCCAGCGCTATGTTGATGGCATCGTCCGAGATCTTGACCGAGTAGTTCTTTTCCAGGCGTGGGCGCAGCCCAAGCAGGATCTCTCGCGTCTCGTTGATCGAAGGCTCGACTACCTTTACCAGGCGGAACCGTCTCGCTAGCGCCTCGTCTTCAGCGATGTACTCCTTGTATTCCGACAAGGTGGTTGCGCCAATAATGCGCATGTCACCACGAGCCAACGCCGACTTGAACATGTTCGCCGCGTCGGACGAAGTGCCGAGCGCAGCGCCGGCGCCAATGATCGTGTGGGCTTCATCGATGAAGAGGATCAGATTGTCGCGCTCCTTTACCTCGTCGATGATGCCTTTGATTCTTTCCTCGAACATGCCGCGCAACATCGTGCCCGCGACAAGACCGCCCATTTGCAATTGGACGATATGAGAGCCGCGCAACCGAGCAGGAACGCGTTCGGGTTCGAGTTCGATGAGTCGTGCGAGTCCTTCAATTACCGCAGTCTTGCCGACGCCGGGCTCACCAACGAGCATGGGTGAATTCGCGCGTTCGCGGTGACAGAGAATCTCGATGATCTGCTGAATCTCTTTTTCGCGACCGATGGTCGGCGCAATCTTGTCTGCTCGCGCTAATCGATTAAGTGAAACGCCGAAGTGCTTTAGATAAGGAGGCAGCTCAAATTTCTTTCGGTTCTGCTCCTCTTCCAACTCACGCTTCTGAACCTGAGCGCGCACGTTTTCGACTACAGATTCAGGGTTCGCACCCATCGTCCGCAGTACTTCCACGAATAGACTGTCGTAATTGCTGAGCGCTTCGAAGATATCTGTCGCTTCGATGGTCTTGCGGCCCTGTGTTCGCGCGCGCTCCATCGCGCGTTTAAAAAGGTCCGTCGTGTCTGGACCGATGCGAAAGCCTTTTCCAATGTGTTGTTGTCTGCTGCTGCTCAAGCGCTTTTCAATAGCCATCTTTACGACCACAGGGTCGAGAGACAGCTCGCGCATCGCAGAATTGAACATATCCGGCTCTTCAACTGTCAGCGCCTCCAGAATATGCTCGACGGAGACAAAATTCTGATCACGTCTTCGTGATTCGTTCAGCGCATGCTCAAGAATACGTTGCCCGCTGACGCCGAATTTATCTTTGTATGAACCTAAATCAACCATATCTCAATTACGTTCTGTGTTATCCAAGTGGTTCAAAATAAACGGCGCAACCCGGGGGAATTGCACTTTTTTCTCGGTCAAGTTGGCTAACTTGACCGAGCATTAGATGTCGCCAGCATAAGCGCCGTTGCGTTTCAATGCAATAACTATTAGCGGCCACCCTGAGATGCAAATCTCTGGCCGTGTATGCGCGTTCGTTTGTAAAAGATTGTCAAGAACTGGTGTCGCTAATAGTCGTAGTCGTCGCCAGCAGGCATTGGCGGCGCCGGCTTCTTTGGTTCAGGTGCGTCAGTCACAGCTGCGTCAGTTGTTAACAACAGACCAGCAATAGACGAAGCGTTTTGTAATGCGGTGCGTACAACTTTCGTGGGATCGATAATGCCTGCCGCTGCCAAATCTTCGAATTGGCCCGTGGCAGCGTTGTATCCTTTGTTTCCTTTAAGCCGTTCTACTTCCTCAACTATTACCGCGCCGTCAGCTCCACTATTCTCAGCAATACGCCTCAGCGGTTCGCTGAGAGCGCGGCGCACGATCTTCACTCCCGTCATCAAGTCCCTGTCGTCTGACGTGTAGGCGTCGAGAACCTTTGCCGCACGCAGCAAAGCAACTCCACCACCCACTACAATGCCTTCCTGTGCCGCCGCCTTAGTTGCGTTTAATGCGTCCTCGACTCGCATCTTGATTTCTTTCATCGCTGTTTCGGTAGGCGCACCAACCTTAACTACCGCGACACCTCCGGCTAGTTTTGCTAAACGCTCTTGCAACTTCTCGCGGTCGTAATCAGAAGTTGTTTCTTCAATCTGTTTTCTGATAGTGGATATGCGACCCTGGATTGCCTTTCGGTCGCCACCCCCTTCGACGATCGTAGTTGTCTCTTTGTCGACAATAACTCGCTTCGCCGTGCCGAGATCCGCGACAGTGACGTTTTCCAGTTTGATACCGAGATCTTCAGTGATCACTCGACCGCCAGTCAGCACCGCGAGGTCCTCAAGGATCGCTTTGCGCCGATCACCAAACGCAGGTGCTTTTACCGCGCAAACTTTGATGGTTCCCCGCAATTTGTTGACGATTAGTGTTGCGAGCGCATCCCCTTCTATATCTTCGGCGATCATCAAGAGCGAGTGTCCGCCGCTTACTACCTGCTCGAGCAACGGCAGAAGGTCGCGCATTGCTGAGATCTTCTTTTCGTGCAACAGAATTAACGGCTCATCCAGGATTGCTTCCATGCGTTCTACATTGGTCGCAAAGTAAGGCGACAGATAACCTCGGTCGAACTGCATTCCCTCTACGAGGTCGAGTTCCGTTTGTAGAGTCTTCGACTCTTCAACCGTAACCACTCCGTCCTTCCCGACTCGTTCCATGGCCTCGGAAATAAGTTCACCGATAACCCGATCGTTATTGGCGGAGACGCTGGCGACGTTTGCCAGCTCTTCTTTGCCCTTCACTTTCTTGGATAGGTGCTCGAGCTCAGCCACCACTTGCTCGGTAGCCAATTGAATTCCACGTTGTAGTTGCATCGGATTGGCGCCGGCGGCAACATTCTTCACGCCTTCACGGAAGATTGCCTGGGCCAAAACAGTGGCGGTGGTTGTTCCATCGCCCGCTTTGTCGTTTGTTTTGACGGCTACTTCGCGAACCATCTGCGCGCCCATGTTCTGGTACTTATCTTTAAGCTCGATCTCTTTGGCGACAGTCACGCCGTCCTTCGTAATGACAGGCGATCCAAACTTCTTACCTAAGACTACATTTCGGCCTTTCGGTCCAAGCGTAACTCGAACAGCGTTGGCCAACACATCAACACCTTGGAGAATCTCTTTCCGCGCTTCTTCTCTAAACTTCAGCTGTTTTGCCGCCACTCTGGTGTCTCCTTAATCAAAAATAAGAGAAGTTACTCGCTAGCTTGACGCGCCTGGTTCGCAGCTCTACCAACCTTCACGCGCGCCGGTCGAAGCAATCTGTCGCCAATGCGAAAACCCCGACTGAATTCCTCAATCACTTTGCCGTCCAGTTCAGGATCAACCTCAGCTGTATCGACGGCCTCATGCAACTCTGGATCGAACGCTTCCCCCACGGCCGGTACAGGTTCGACACCGGCATTTGCAAGCGAGTTCTCAAAGCTATTGGCAGTACGCCGGATTCCTTCGAGCAGCGAATCGCGATCTGCACCCTCATCAGCAGCCTGTATCGCACGATGCAAATCATCGACGACCGGTAAAAGGGAAGCGATGAATCGGGCCTTCTCCCCGGCTGCGCGTTCATCCGCAGCCTTATTTAAACGCTGGCGGGTTTCATCAGTCTCTCGTTGGAGTTGCTGACGCAACTGATCAAACCGAGATTGAACTTCCTGGACTTGTCTTTCGGCAGCCTTGGTGCGCGTCTCAAGTTCCTCGACGTAAGTTGGCTTAAGGCTTGGCTGCTCAGTGTCCACATTCGACTGTTCACCCTGGTCGTCGTCTAGATAAATGCGGCGGCGGTCGGTGACACGCACTTCCGGCGTTTCCTCCTGTTCCGGCGTCGCGAAACGATGACCTCTCCTGTTTCTCATAGCTTCTCCCCGCGTTCTTATTTAACCTACTTTGATTTCGACTCGTTGTGCCTTCGGATCCTTGCGCTTAGGCAGCGTTACCTGCAAGACACCATCTTTGTACTCGGCAGCGATCTTCGTTTGGTCAACTGAACCGGGCACGGTGAATGTCCGAACAAATCGACCGTGTGGCCGCTCTGATCGATGTTGCTTTAACTCTTGAATGTCGCGCATCCCTTTCAAGACCAGGCGATTCTCGTCGACCTCAATTTCGAGCGCTTCACGAGAGATACCGGGCAAATCCATCGCGATCAGAAATGAACCCTCCGCTTCATAGATATCGGCGGCGGGCGTCCAATCGCTTCGCTCAAACTCGGCTGACTCCGAGTCGTCTCGCGTGCGACGTTGCGTTGCATCTTCAAATAACCGGTTCATGCGGTCCTGCAGAACCAACAGATCCTGTAATGGGTTCCAATTTTGCGACATCTTCAATACTCTCCGTTTGCTCTTAACTTTACGCGGCGACCGCCGCTGAGTCAGTCTGAAAAGTCATCGTGTCTCCTGACGCCGAGACTTTGATCGTTTGGCCCGCCGCGATTTCACCCTGCAATAGTTTCACGGCTAACGGATTCTGAATCAGCGTTTGAATCGCGCGCTTCAGAGGTCGCGCACCATAGTTGGGATCGTATCCTTCGCGCATCAGTAACTCCTTCGCCGAAGGATCAAGAACCAGTGTGATGCTCCGATCGCTGAGCATGCCACGCAGCCGCTCAAGTTGTACGTCGATGATTTCGCCGATCTGCTCGCGCGAGAGCTGGTGGAAAATTACTACATCATCGATTCGGTTCAGAAACTCCGGCTTAAAGTGCGCTCGCAACTCCTGGAGCACCGCTTCGCGCACCTGCTTCTCATCACCTTCTGCTGCCTGAATCTCTCGAGAACCAAGATTCGACGTCATGATTAGAACGGTGTTCTTGAAGTCGACTGTGCGGCCTTTCGCGTCCGTTAACCTACCGTCATCCAGAATCTGTAACAACACGTTAAAGACGTCGGTGTGCGCTTTTTCGATTTCGTCAAACAGGATCACTGAATAGGGACGCCGGCGAACCGCCTCAGTTAGCTGACCACCTTCCTCGTAACCCACGTATCCCGGCGGTGCACCGATCATTCGAGCAACAGCATGTTTTTCCATGTACTCAGACATATCGAGTCGTACCATTGCCCGTTCATCGTCAAACATAAACTCTGCGAGTGCGCGCGCAGTTTCAGTCTTACCAACGCCAGTCGGGCCCAGGAAAATAAATGAACCAATCGGACGATTCGGATCCTGTAGACCGGCCCGCGCTCTTCTGACTGCGTTCGCCACTGCTGTCAGTGCTTCCTGCTGACCAATCACTCTTTGTCCGAGACGCTCTTCCATCGTTACGAGTTTCTGCATCTCGCCTTCGAGCATCTTGGAAACCGGAATGCCTGTCCATTTTGCAACGACTTCGGCCACGTCTTCTTCATCAACTTCTTCTTTCAGCATCACGCCGTCTTGCTGAAACTTCGCTAATTTGTCTTGTTCGACTTTGAGCCGTTGTTCGAGTTCGGGAATCTTGCCGTACTGAATCTCCGAAGCGCGTCCCAAATCGCCCGCGTTTCTCGCTTGATCGAGCTGGAGTTTTAACTGCTCGAGTTCAGCCTTGGCAGCACGCATCTGCTCGATGGCTTCCTTTTCAGATTGCCATTTCGCTTTCATGCCAGACGACGTCTCGCGGAGGTCAGCAATGCGCTGCTCGATCTCTTTCAGACGCGACTTGGACCGTTCATCCTCTTCGCGCTGTAGCGCCTGTCGTTCGATCTCGAGTTGAATAATCTCTCGCTCCAGCTGATCGATCTCTTGCGGTAAAGAATCGATTTCAATGCGCAACCGCGACGCAGCTTCGTCGATCAGATCAATGGCCTTGTCTGGCAGAAACCGATCAGTGATGTACCGATTTGAAAGATTCGCGGCGGCGACTATCGCTGAATCTTTGATGCGCACGCCATGATGAACTTCGTAGCGCTCCTTCAGTCCGCGCAAGATGGCAATCGTGTCTTCGACGGTTGGTTCGCCTACATAGATCTGTTGGAAGCGTCGCTCCAGCGCCGCGTCCTTCTCAATGTGTTTCTTGTATTCGTTAAGAGTAGTTGCGCCAACACACCGCAGTTCGCCGCGTGCTAATGCCGGCTTCAGCATGTTCGATGCATCGATCGCACCCTCGGCCGCACCAGCTCCAACAAGCGTATGCAGTTCATCGATGAAGAGAATGATCTGACCCTGCGCGTTCTCAATTTCTTTCAGAACTGCTTTCAATCGATCTTCAAATTCGCCGCGATACTTTGCGCCCGCGAGCATCGCTCCAAGATCCAATCCAACGAGTCGCTTGTTCCTAAGCGTTTCAGGCACATCGCCGGAAACGATTCGTTGGGCAAGTCCTTCAACGATTGCCGTCTTTCCCACGCCTGGTTCGCCAATCAACACCGGATTGTTTTTTGTGCGACGCGACAGCACCTGAATGGTTCGTCGGATCTCGTCGTCCCGTCCGATCACCGGATCGAGCTTTCCTTGCCTGGCGAGGTCCGTAAGATCTCGAGCATATTTTGAAAGTGCCTGGTAGTTTTGCTCCGCGTTCTGGTCGGTGATGCGCGTTCCGCCCCGCATCTGCTCGATAACTTTAACGAGATCTTCCTGCTTGACGCCGTGCTGACGAAGGATCTTTCCTGACTCGCCGTCCTTTTCATCGGCGAGAGCGAGCAACAGATGCTCGGTCGAAATAAACTCGTCCTGCATCTGCTCGGCTTTCTTTTGCGCCGCTGTGAAGATCTGACTTAGTCGTGGACTAAAATATTGTTGACCGCCCTGCACACGAGGGAGACGCGCGATCGATGCTTGAATGTCGTTAAGAACAACGGTCACATTCGCGCCGATCTTTCCCAGAACGGGTCGAACAATGCCTTCCGGTTGTTCCAGCATTGCCGACAACAAATGTTCAGGTTCGACTTGTTGGTTCTGTCCGCGCTCTGCAAGTTCAATTGCAGATTGAATAGCTTCCTGACCGCGAAGAGTAAATCTATCTAAACGCATTCGAGTAAATCTCTTTCGAACTTAAAGTGACGAACGGGCTCGCACCAGGCGAGCCCGCTTTATCGTGTGTGTGCCTGGTGATTAACGGCCACCAGCCGCTTCCTTGGTCTTTTCCGATTCAGGTTTGGTGTCGATCGTCTTTGGCGTCGTAGTACTGACTCCGCTAACTTCAATCCGTCGAGGTTTCGCCTCCTCGCGTTTCGGCAACGTTACGCGCAAGACACCGTTGTTGTATTCCGCCGTCGCCCCTTCACCAGAAACCGTGTGGGGTAAAGTGAAGGATCGAGTGAACGCACCGTACGACCGCTCAACCCGATGGTAATTATCTGATTCCTCGGTCTTTTCGAAGCGACGCTCGCCACGCAGCGTGATGACGTTGTTTTCAATTGACAGGTCGAAGTCTTCTTGTTTCATTCCCGGCAGTTCCGCCTCGAGGACGATCTGGTCTTTGTTTTCGTAGATGTCGACGCTGGGGCTCCAGGCACCACGTCCAATGCCTTCATCGCCGAAGGCGCGGGTGAGATTGGTCGAAAACAGACGGTTGACCTCCTCTTGAAGCGTCCTGAGGTCGCGGAACGGGTCGTATCTGACAATACTCATGGCTCTTTCTCCTCCTCTTATTCCTTGAATTTCCTTTATTGCTTATTCGTGTGAACTCAGCCCCAATCTTTAGCTGAGCGCGAAGTCATAATAAAGATTGAGTGAACCACTGTCAAGTCTAGTCAATTGTATAGATCTGCTAAGACTTTTGCGGGGTTTCCAGCGTTTAGGCAGAGAGAATCAGAAGGTTAGGAGATGCCAAAGAAACGCTTGATGGCGGAAAGAATACCCGCCGATTCCATCTCGCTGGACGATGAGGACTCGTGTTGAGAGGCGAGGCCGGCGCGCCGTTCGGCCATAATGAAGCTCAGCGACTCGACCAGGTCCGGGTTGGTGTCGAAGACTTTCTTCATAGCGCCGTGTCCAATTTCCAGCACCTCAGTTTCCTCTACTGCCACGACGTTGGCTGTCCTAGGTTCGCCCGTAAAAAGCGCCATTTCACCGAAGAAGTCGCCCTCGTTAAGGGTGGCGACGGTTCGCGGCCGACCGTTGTCGCTAATCTGGACTGATACTCGACCGTGATGAACCACGAACATCGACGATCCTGGTTCACCGGCTCTGATAACTATTTCACCGGGCGCAAAGACGTGTCGCACAGCGGCGTCGGCGAGCATAGTCGTCTCTTCCGCGGACAGTGGCGCAAAGATGTCGACTGCCGACAGCCTCTCAACAAGTGCTCCGCCATCGCGTTCGCGGAGCTGTGCGCCCGCCCGCTCAATGTGTAGTGTTCGCGTTGGATAAGCGAAGTTTACACCGGCTCGCCTGAAGGCGTACCAGATTCGTTGACGAACAAGCGCGTCGGTATCGTTGTACTTAGCGTAGTCCTCGAGCCAGTATTTCACTTCATAATCCAAACCGTTGTCGCCCAGGTTCCGGATTCGAACGATAGGAGTAATCTTCTGCGAGACATTGTCGGCTTCACGAACTGCTTCGCGGACAATGTGAATGGTCTTGGCGGGCGAATCGTTGTAGAGCGTATTAAAGAAGACGAGCCGAGCGTTTAAGTTATTTCTTGAACAAACCTCGATCGGCTCCTTGGCGGCATTGCTGTTATTAATAAGGACTACGTGATTCTGAAACGTGCGGATTTTGATCGCCCGCCAGCTGATTTCCTCAACCACTCCGGTATGCCGCTGTGCGCCCACAGTAATTACGTCGCCAACTTGAAACGGACGATCGGCCTGCAGCGAGATGCCTGCGAAAAAGTTCCCGAGTGTGTCCTGGAGCGCAAGTCCGAGAATCACACCGAAGATCGCCGAAGTCGTAAACAACGCGCCGAGGTTCGCGTTTGGAAAAATGAAGCTGAAGATCAGAAAGAATAAAAGGGTGAACGCGACGATTGAAAAGACGTTCTGAATCAGCGTTGGTGCGTCGAAACCTTTGCGTAATCGGAACAAACCAAAGATTAAGAAGTTGAGGGCGCGGACGCTGACGTAGGCGAGGATCGCCAGTAAGACTAGCCGAATGACCCGCAAGAGGTTGTCGACGGCTGCAATGTTCCCCGCCTCGCGACGGAGTAACGAAGCACGAATCGGCTCCTCAAACACGTAAACCAGGTACCAACCCAGTAACGCGAAGGCTGCGATCACCACCAAGAAAACCAGTGTGTTTTTTGAATGCCGACGTCTCACGTCTGTGGAAAGTAGGCTGCGGCGTTGTGGCTGATAAGAGAGCGCCTAATTTTTATCACCGAATGATTTACTTGGCGAGCGGAAAGATCACTCGAGGACACGCGTAATTCCAGGGAAGACCGTGATCAATATATAGAGGACTGATAGGCCAGTGACAACGATGGTCGTAAGCCAAGCTGCCAGGTTATGGAGTTTTCCATTGACGTGAGTGCCCATCAGTTCACGATCATTGACGAGCCTCATCACCGTGAACAAGACAATTGGGAGCAGCAATCCGTTGATTACCTGGGTTACAAGTAGGACTCGAATCAGCGGTAGGTTGGGTACAACCGCGATCGCGGCCCCGACGGCGACCAGGAAAGTAAACGTGCCGAGAAAGATCGGTGCTTCGCGAAAGCTGCGCGACACTCCTTTTTCAAATCCGAGTGCTTCGCTGATCGAATAGGCCGTTGCGAGAGGCAGGACACCAGCTGCCAGCATCGATGCACCTAACAGGCCGATTGCGAAAATAGTCTGCGCGTACCGTCCCGCGAGAGGCCGCAGGGCGTGAGCAGCTTCCGCGGCACTGTCGATATGAATACCGGCTTTATGTAATGTCGCTCCTGTCGATACGATGATGAAGAAGACGATGACCATCGCGAAGATTGTTCCAACCCAAACGTCCGTTCTGGTTTTGGAGTAGTCATCTGGCGTCACGCCCTTTTCGACAACCGATGATTGCACATACACCTGCATGTAAGGCGAAATAGTTGTGCCCACAATTGCGACGAATGTGAAGAGAAACGCGTGCTGAAGTTTAAAGGTGGGTGTGACTAATCCTGTGGCGACAGAACTCCACGCCGGGCGTGCAAGAAACGCTGACGCGATATAACCGAGGAACACCAGCGACATCAAAAGAAACGCCCGCTCGACCCTTTGATAGCTGCCTTTTACTACCAGCCACCAAACCAGGATGGCAGCGAATGGAACTGAAAGGAAACGAGATACTCCCAACAGTTCAGTTGCCGCTGCGATCCCGACAAACTCCGACACGGTAACGCCGGCGTTGGCAATCATCAGTGCCAGCATCACAAGCGCAGTCCAGCGTACACCAAAGCGCTCGCGTATGAGGTCCGCCAAGCCTTTACCGGTGACCGCGCCCATTCGCGCGCACATCTCCTGAACAACACCTAGACTGATTGCAATTGGAAGAAGGATCCAGAGAAGGCTGTAACCGAATTCAGCACCTACGGAAGCAAATGTCGCGATACCACCGGCGTCGTTGCCGGCATTCGCGGTAATCATTCCTGGGCCCAGAATCGCGAGGTAAGTCAACAGCCGTTGCCGGCGCGCGACAGTTCGACGCACACCATGAGCTCCACGCCGCATTAAGCGACGTCCGACAGCTCGCACTGCTGCTCGTCGTTCTGCCATTTGGAGGGTCTCCGTCTTTCATAACCAGACGTCTGTTTCGTGTTTTCTAACCAAAAAGTTTCGGAATGCGTTGGCGCCAATCCTTCGGCAGTAAAATCTCCATAGCATCGTCAACTGTGATTATGCCGAGAATCTCTCCTGATTCGTCTACGACGGGAAGTGCCAAAAGATTGTATTCAGCGATTCGCTGCGCAACTTCATTCGCTGACTCGTCGGCAGTTGCCTTTTGAAATTCCGTGCGCATGACATGTTCGAGAGGCATCGATGGATCAGCGAGAATCAAACTTCTCAACGCGATTACACCACACAAGTTCCACGACGCTTCGGCTTCGACGACATAGAGGTAGTAGATCATATTTGGCGTCTCCGCCATGTCTCGCAATCTTGCCAGGGCGTCGCCAACAGTGAGCTCGCGTGGAAGAGTGACAAACTCAGTCGTCATCAAACCGCCGGCTGTGTCGTCCTCGTATGGCAATAACTCGGCTACGTCCGCTTGCTCTTCGCCTTCCATCAATCCAAGTAACTCTTCGGCCTTCTCCTCAGGGAGATCACCCAGGACGTCAGCAGCTTCGTCAGGCGACATCCATTCGAGAATGTCAGCAGCGCGTTCTTCATCCATGTCGCCAAGTATTCGCACCTGATGTTCTGCGGGCATTTCCTCGAGCGTTTCTGCTGCCGTCTCGTCGTCTAGCGATTCAACTACTTCTGATCCATGGTGATACGACAGTGCTTCAGCGAGACGCGCGATTTCGACGGGATGAAGACGCGATAGTTTGTCGCTCGCCGATTTCAGCTGGACCGTAGCCGCGTCAGTTGCGAGATAGCCGACGTCAGCCCAGTCCAAAACCTCGACAGTTCGACCGGCTCCAACAAACCCCTTCGGCGCAAGGCGTCTCCAGAGTCCTTGCAGACTGACATCCGCTCCAGTCACTCGCCAGTCACTGCTGGTATCGATTATTTGAACATCGTTCACGCGAACTACTCGTTTACCATCGACATCGATTAATTGCTTGTCCAACACGTCGCGTGCCAACAACACTTCTCCCTCGCGTCTGACGAAAGGTCGCAAATCGAGTATGTCGGAGTTCAAGCGAACGCCGTGTTGGTTTAGCTCAGATACTCGCCAGCGCGACAAAAAGAAATCACGACGACGATAACGCGCGACCAGTCCCGTGACCGGAGGATGATCGCCGGCACCGAGACGCACAATCACGTCTTTGATCGTTGCCACACGTTCGCCCTCGGTGTCGCGAATCGGACGACCTAAAACCTGAGAGAGATAGAGCATTGTAGTGACTTCAGAACGGGAGAAGCGACCGATTTCAACCGATGTTTGAGATCTGGTGAGTTGACATCGGTCGCTTCGCTCCCGTTCTGATCCGGTCCGAAATGGCATCATAGCACGGCGAGATAAACAGGGCGGGAGTTAAGAGGATAGTATTACTGGATTGGTCCTATGCGTCGTATCGGTCGTATAAAGTACACCCAACAGATGTTTAATTGATCGCTCTCGCGAGGTATTTCTTTGCACGAACGAGCGTGCCGTCGCGCTTGGCGTAGAGATCCGCGCGCGTGGTCGTGATGGGGACGTTAGGCGTAATACCAACACCCTCCAATCGAATTCCTTCGGCCGTCTTGTAATCGAATTCACTCACGTCGAGCACGCCACCATCCGGAAGCGTATGGCGATTTCGAATTGCCAGCACGCAACCGCAGGTCATGCTACCGATCACTCGTGCGCGTCGTTGCTGCTGTAAGGTCGATGCGAGAATCTCAGCGGCACTTGAAGTCGATTCACTCGTTAACACAACCATCGGAAGTTCTCGCGCTGCAGTTGGCAAAGAGAGCTGCAAAAGACGCGGCGTCGTTACCAGTTCGAATCCTGCCCCGGAACGATCAGCAAATTTGCCGAGGCTGATGCCAGTGCCTAAAAAGGCAGACGCGACATTTGCCATTGCTTCAGCATCGCCTCCGCCGTTACCTCGTAAGTCGAGGATAATGCCATGCGCATTGCCGATCATTTCAGGCAGTTGTTTTAAAAAGTCAGATGCGATCGATTGTGTGAAGGCGTCGAGCGTAATGACGACGATCCCATCGTGTCGCGTGGATCGAAAACCGAGTGACCGCTGGCTCCAGTAACGCTGTAAAGTCGTCGATTTAATACGACCGTCTTTGCGCTTCCATGTGAGAGTCACACGAGTTCCTGGATTACCATCGAAAAGCCCACGGACGAGCCTTGGGCGCGCCATTGGTGACAGGTCAGCATGTTGTGCCCGACGAGCAATAAGTTCTGACGCGTTAACATTATCAACGCTGATTACAACATCTCCGACACGTAAACCGGCTGCCTGCGCCGTCGAGTTCGGATCAACATGAACAACTGTCGGGCTTCCCTCAATGTCGCGAACTGTTACGCCCACCGTTATGAATTTTGGATTCCACCAATCAAACTTTTCTTCGGGCGAGAACACTCGGGTGTGAGGATCCTTCAGGGGAGCAATCATGCGTCGCAAGAGTTCGTAAAAATCTTCCGTACTCTTGGCGTCTGCAGCAGCGGGACGAAACGCAAGACGCGTCGCGTCCCAATCCAATCCGCGAAAGGTGGGATCGTAATAGCGCTCCTGGATCGTTTCCCAAACGTCATCAAACACTGCCAACCTGCCAGCCCGCGTTGCCGTTGAGACGAAGAGCGTCTTGTCACTCGCACGCGACGGCCTAAGCGCAATCGGTAGGCAGATCGCGATTGCAACTAGAGCAGTTAGATAAATAGTGGGGAACCGGCGGTACGTCATGTGGAGCATGGTTAAATTAGGCCTGGAATATTATCTCGGGGGCTTACGAAAGTTATAACGCAGTAGTACTCGAAGTGGAACGGGAGTGCCGTTGCGCATCGCTGGGAAGAAATGAAGCTGACGAACAGTTGCCACTGTTGCTTCGTCCAAACCAAAGCCGGCCCACCTCACGACCTCGATATTACCAACTTCACCATTCGCTCCGACGTCGACAACAACGTCTACCGTTGCTTCCGCGTCGGCCTTCGCGGCGCTCTGCGGGTATTCCGGTCTTAGGCGTCGAAAGGGTTTTGGTAAACGCAAACCTTGAGCTTGGGCTATCTTTTCGTCGTCGGGGGCTTCCTCAATCAACGGAGCATCCACGTTAATGATTGAACGCTGTGCTTGCTCAGCGACCTGTGCCTGTTTTATTGCTGCGAAGACGCGCTGAATAAACTCTGGCTGCGATAATCGATTTAGCAATTGTTCTTCGGCTTTCGACGGAGTTTCGTCGTCGATACTCAAACGTTCCCAATGCGCGAGCCTCCCCGAACGTGAACTGATTACAAAAACTGAACAGTAGGATTCATAAAACACGGGCTTTGCTGAAGACGAACGGCGTATGGTCTGCGCGTCGCCGATCAGGTAAAAATCTGACGACAACGCCGCGCCCAAATCTCGTGCTTCACTGATCATCATATTGAGTGAGCCAGAGTAGCCGACGCCTTTCGCAGCTGCACGCCCCAAGTCAGAATCCACAAGAGTGAGCGCGTCGATCGCCTTGAGGCCGGTGCGTAGTTGTTCTGTCGCCGTCGCTGCAAAGCTGGAGTTACCGAAATCGAGTATGGTCAAGCTCGTCCGCCGGCTGACGGTTTGAGCTGCTATCGGTTGAACCAACAGAAACAACAAACAGGTCCCGCAAATGATTCTGTAAGTTTTCAGAACGGGAGCGAAGCGACCGATTTCAAGCGTTGAACCGATTTCAAGCGACGTTGAGACCTTTGGAGTTGACATCGGTCGCTTCGCTCCCATTCGGATCGAATCAAAGTAACAACAGAATCGGTTCTGTCTATTTCTCGTCACTGTTATCTGGAATTGAGGGGAGATTCGGCTGATAATCTCGACGCAGTATACCTTACGTTATCCGTCCCCGCTCGCTGCCGATTCTCTTTGTGCAGGGGGCTGATGATAGCGCCTGTAAACTTCCGCCTTGACTTCAGCTGGGAAACACACGCGATGCAACTCGTAGCCGTGCTGCAGTCCGCGAACAACGTTACTGACCTCACTGATCTCCCTTAGTCGCGGTTGCGCATATCCGCTCTCAACGTAGATACGCGCTTTTGGTTCTGTCTGGGTAGCGGCGTAGTAACTGTAATATGGAACATCGCTCGCCCTGTCTTCGATGAAATAGTAATCCGGATCAAATCCGGCGGCCCGAACTTCCTCACGTGCGTTTGACAGAAACTCCTGCCGTTCATGTTCCGGCATATCCAGATCGACTGCTTTGAAAAGACGGCGGGACACAAAGCGACGGCTCAGGTCGCGAAGTATCGAATCCTCAGATTGTTGCCACTGTTTGACGTGAAAGATGAAATCAGAATCGTCAACCTGAAGGTGCTCGGAGATTGTCAGTTGCTCCTGTTTCAGGATCTTTTCGAACGCGGTCCCACTCGCATGCCACACAAACTCACCTTGCTCAAGGAGCGTTAGCGCACGACGCACAATCGAACGCAGCACAACTTCCGCCGAACGAAGAGTGCGATGAAAGTAAACCTGACGAAACATGTGATAGCGCGCCTGCAAATATTCTTCGACAGCATATACGCCGCGCGCTTCAACGTAGATCCGATCCGCGGCTTCATCTATCGCGAGTGCGTTTATGATCCATTCCAGGTCGTAGATCCCGTATTTCGCCCCGGTCATTAAAGAGTCGCGTAACAGGTAATCCATTCGATCGACGTCGAGTTGTGAAGAGACGAGTTGGCCCAAGGCTGCAGGTTGAAATGTTCCCTGAATGATTGCGGCGACTTTTTGGGGGAGCGTTGGAGAATAAGATCGGAGTAGTGAACCGACTTCAGTTACGTCACTCAGGACTGCTTGAATAGTCCATTGCTCATGATGCGAGTTCAAGACTTTTTCCATCACGTGTGAGAACGACCCATGGCCCACGTCGTGCAGAAGTGCTGCCGCACGCGTTGCAACGCGATCGTCGTCGTCGATGTCATAGCGTTCAGAGAACCGATCAAGAACGCGAGTCATCAAGTGGAAAGCACCGAGCGAGTGCGTAAAGCGCGAATGCTCAGCTCCCTGATAAGTGAAGAGACCTAGACCAAGTTGTTTGATACGGCGAAGGCGTTGAAACTCGCCAGTATCGATCAACTGCACCATTAACTGACCTTCATCAGAGTCAGTTCGCAACCGAATTATGTTATGGACTGGATCGCGATAGATTCGTTCGGACAAATGGCGGTGTCCTCTCTCGCAGTGAGTTAAATGCGCGGAAAGTCTATCACGTCATCCCGACGAGCCGTTGACGGAACCGACTGTGAAGCGTGGTGCCAGCGGCGGGCTTAGACCATTTAAAGAGCGAAGGTTGAAGCACTGGCACCGGAGTAGGTTGGTCCCCAGGGGAAAGTCCGAGCACGCACTAAGGCTGAATTTATGGATCGGATGCTAGAATTTTGGATTTCCCAGCGGCCTTGAGTAACACTTTTTAACGCACAAAAGGCCTCATACTTTAGAGAATACGGCGCTTTGGCTTGGGGGCATGGGAGTTGCAAAATCTCGGCTGTTTTCTTCGGGTGCTATTTCCCCAAAATTCAGAAGTTAATTCCTCACGCTGTAAGGCTTTGAGATTGAGAACCGCAAGAATCGGGTCGGATAGGGACGGCCTCTACAAACAAGAAAGGACTAAAGCATGAAAACAAGCATGCGATTTATCAGCCAGTCGGTACTGGCAACAATCTGCCTTGCGTTGCTTGCTATTACTGCGGTCGCACAACAAAACGTGGGTTCAATACACGGCACCGTGAGAGATCCTCAAGGCGCTGTTGTGCAAAACGCAGAAGTAACCGCCCGCAACGTGGCAACAAATCTTAGTCGTGGTACGACAACGAACGCCGGTGGGGAGTATCGTATTTCAGATCTGCCGCCCGGAACATATGAGTTGAAAGTAATAGCTCCAAACTTCAAGCAAACTCTCATTGCCGACGTTGTTGTAGCCGTGAACACGGACACGCCACAAGATGCAAAGCTTGAGGTGGGTGGTGCAACTGAGACCGTCACTGTTACTGGTGCCGCCGAGGCCCAAGTTAGCACGACCGACAACACCGTCGCTGGTGTTGTGAATACTCGTCAGATTCAAAACCTTCCTCTTAATGGACGAAACTTCCTGGATCTTGCGCAATTGCAGCCAGGCGTTGAGAAGGTAGAAGGTGGGAGCTTTGATCCAACGAAGGCAAATTACACAGGCGTGTCAGTCGCAGGACAGGCTGGACGTTCTGCTCAGATCGCCGTTGACGGCGGCTCGGTAGTCGATAACGTCGTCGGCACTACCGTACAGAACTTCTCACAAGAGATCGTTCAGGAGTTCCAACTTGGTATCTCGAACTTCGATCTTTCTACGGGAGCTTCGTCAACCGGATCCGTCAATATAATCTCGAAGTCAGGCACGAACGAGTTTCATGGCAACGGCTATTTCTACGTTCGCGATGACCGCTTTGCAGCCTTTCCGTCGCTGTCTCGGCTTGACGCGGCGAACGGCATCCCCGCCAACGCTCAGGCTGACCGAGTCCCGTTTGATCGTGAGCAGTACGGCGGTACGATTGGTGGTCCTATCGTGCGCGACAGGCTCTTTTTCTTTTTCAACTATGAAGGGAATAATCAGGACGGCTCGGCGCTGCACAACGCGCCGGAGTCCCCCAGCTTCGCAGGCTTCACCTCAAACCCGTTTGACGAGAAGTTGCTCACTGCGAAAGTTGATTGGGTGGTAAGCAGTAGTACTAACCTTTCGACTCGGTATTCGTTTGACGATAACAAGCAAGACGTCCCGTTCCCGCCGGGATCCGGCATCGTTCCGCGTGAGTCCGCGTCGAGAATCTTTGAATCAAACAACCAGCTCGTCACTAATCGCTCACACAACATCGTCGTTGGGTTAACACATACTTTCAACTCCACGACGAGCAATAACTTCGTCTTTAATCTAAGCGACTTCTCGAACGTGATACTCCCGGAAACCACCGGAGCTCCGCAGATTAATATCCTCGGATCTCAGCTGTGGAGATCTGGCACGAATTACATCACGCCGCAAACCACGTTTCAGGAGCGCTACCAGTTCCGCGACGACTTAACCAAGATCGTTGGGAATCACACATTCCGCTTTGGCGGCAATTTCGAGCGGACTTCCATTAACGGCCAGTTTGCTTTTGCCAAACCCGCGCGCATTCGGCTCTTCGATCCAATTAGCAGCGGGCTACCAATTCCGGTAACGGAGGCAGACTTCCTGAATTACCCGGTCCGTGACATCTCCATGGGGATCGGAAACGACATTCTTCCGTTTAACTCGTCGTCCAGCGCAACCGCTAACAACCGTTTTTCGGTTTACGGCAAAGACTCCTGGAGATTGACTCCCAGATTCACACTCAACTACGGTCTCTCGTATCGTATTGATTCAAATCTGTGGAATCACGATCAGGGGCATCCGGCGATTATCGCCCCTGTCTTTGGCAGAGGAACGTCCCCGAGTCCGAAGGATACGAACAACTTCGCACCTACTCTTGGTTTCGCCTGGGATGTGGCCGGAAACGGTCGAACAGTCATTCGCGGTGGTGCCGGCATTTACTATGACAACACTATCGATAACCTTAGACTTTTCGAGCGTGCTGACTTAGGCCCGCCAGGAGCCGAGCTGTTCCTCGTTGGCGCGGACCTGGTCAGCTCTTTCTTCCCCGGCGGCGATGGACGCTTCACCTTGGGACAGGCTACGCTGGCCCAGGCGCTCGCTTTTATCGGACCTGCGAGGGCTGATATAGAGTCGCACGCCTTCAACTGCAGCCTGCCGACCTCGGTCGAGTGTTTCGGATCGATTTCTGGTCCACTTTTTTCGACAGAGTTCCAGATACCATATTCACTGCAGTATTCAATCGGCTTACAGCGTGAGCTACCCGGAAAGCTAATTTTCCAAGGCGACTTCAACTATCGCAAGGGCGTGCATGAAGTCATCGTCTACGACGTGAATCACTTTGGTTCGGAGTTTGGCGAGAAGACTTCTTTCGGGAACGCCATACCTTACGCCGATTCATCGGGTTTCTCGACCTACATGGCCGGTCTTTTCCGCCTCGATCGTCGTTTCTCTAACGGATTCCAAATGACGGCGAGCTACGCACTTTCGCGCTTCAAGGCATTCGGCAGCGACTCCTTGGGGTTGGGCGCGACCGTTACGGATTTGAACAACCTCCGCAAGGAGTTTGGTCCGGCTGGTCTAGACCGCACACATCGGTTTGTTCTTAGTGGCATCTACGATTTGCCATGGTTTAAGCAGAGCGACTCCTGGGCGAAACGCAATATCCTTGGGAATTGGCAGGTCTCATTTATCTCGACTGCCTTTAGTGGTACGCCGCAGAGCGTCTTCCTCCCGAACTTCGTCGACCTGTCTAGGACCGGTACTTTCACAAGTTACCTACCGGGTAGTGGGGAAGGGACACTTGGGCGAGGTGCTAAAACCGTTAGTGACGTCAATGCGATTATTACGGCGTTCAACGCGAGCATCCCGACGCTGGGTGATGACTGCGGCGCCGATAGCCCAACCGGACGTTGCGATAGCAACTTCCCAGGATTCGGCGATCCAATAGTCCGGCTTGCTTTACTCCCGGAGGGCACGCAGATCGGTGGTGATTCGGTTATCTCACAAGACATTCGCCTAACTAAGACCTTCAGTTTCAGTGAAAACCTGAAGCTCGATCTTATCGGCGAAGTGTTCAATTTATTCAATATAGCTAACCTTACCTACCCATCGGCAATCACTCTCGCAGAGGAGGGTGAATCGGC
>DATIBJ010000198.1:0-9844 GCA_035457565.1 Pyrinomonadaceae bacterium
GCTGATGATGTTGCCTGTTTGAATTGCGGTGTTATGTTCTATCGTGACATCTTCAGTGCCTGCTATAACCGTGAGAAACACTCCGTTACTACCGAATCGTGGGCCGTCGATGTTATCGAACAGGTTGTTTGCGAGCCTGACTCGACGCAGCCGAGTGTCCGTTGGGGCCGGTGGTTCGTCGTGTCCCAACAGAAGAACGCCCGATGCGACGTTGCGAACGATGTTGTTCGTAAAAGTGACGTCTTCGACCACTGCTGCGCTTCCTGAATCACTCGGTCGCGGGGTGAAAACGATAGCGCGACCGGCTTGAGCATCCGTCCAATTGTTCTCAAAGATATTCCCGTCAATCATTACGTTTCGCGCATTCTTTAACTCGAATAGATTCTTCACGGACCAGTGAAATCCAGCGTACGACGGATCTGCGGGATACCAGGACAACGGCTTGTAAAAGTAGTTATTGCGAACTTGTATGTCGGTGGGAACCAAACCAGGAATCGCGGCGGCTGCGCCACCAAACATCACATTCTCGCCGGCACCCTCTAAATAGTTATTGATGATTTTGTACGGACCCGGACCGTTCCAGCCGCAAATGGCCTGCGTGTCGTAACCCTTCCCATGAACGTCGGAGATGTAGGAGTTATTGATGTTGGTTTCCGCGCTGTTGAGGGAGATACCGCGTTGGACTTCCTGCGTTTCGAAGCCGTGAATATAACAGCGGTCGATCACAATATGGTGCGGCACTTGGTCCAGAGAAGTTTGTTTGTCGTCGCCAAGTCTTAGCAGATCGTTGATCTTTACCTGAGCGTTGGCGGTTGAAAACTCGATACCAACAAACTTGTAATGATGCGCGCCGGCTTCCGTCTTCACGATCGGTGAGCCGTTCTCTGCGGATTGCAGTTTTGCAAACAGCGCTGATTGCGATGGGGATACACGAACACCCTCGGGCAGTTCAGCTAAGCGCGATGTCTGTATAGTGATGTACTCGTTGCCTGACTTGACCGGAAGCGTGAATGGACCTCTGTACACGGCGCCTGCCTCAAGGACGATCGTGTCACCAGGTTGAGCTCGATTGAGCGCGCGTTGAAGATCGCCGTTGCGATCGAGACGTATAACGGGACCGTTCCCCTGTGGACCTGGGTTCTCAACTCGGCGCGCTCGCTGCATGAACGCAATCCCGGCACCGGCCACTAAAACAACCAGGAAAAAAACCAGGAATGCAGATGATTTGCGCATATTCCTCATCCGAGAATCGGTGCGCGTTCGCGTTCAAAGAGATCGCGAGGCACGGTAGCTCCGGCGTCCTGTTCATGCCGAAGCCACGATTCGAGTACGAAGATGTACCAGACTTGATTAGGAGCCCATCTGTTGACGGCCGCACTGTTCAATTGATTGAGCACGCTGCGAGCGTTTATCCAGCCGGCCTCTTCGCATATCGAGTCCTGTAATAACGTGGTCATTGAATCCCGCCACCGACCAACTAACCAGCGATTAACGGGAATGGTAAAGCCACGTTTGCGGCCACGAGCCAGGCTTTCACCGATCTTTTGTGCGGCCAATGCTCGCAGTAACGATTTGGGCCGACCACCACTCAGACGCAAACCAAACGTGAGACTCGACGCAAACTCCCAGAGATCCTGATCGAGAAAGGGTGATCGCGCCTCAAGCGAGTGAAACATCGTGGCTCCATCAACCTTTGTCATGTACTCCCCAACGAACCTGCCCCGCCGGTCGTATTCCAGGAATTCTGTTAGAACATTGCGACCCGAACCATGGGACCACTCGATATCTCTCTGAGGAAGAGTAACATCCGCCAACCTTTCACCGAGCATTCCAGCTTCTCTGTAAGCGGGGATTCCGTCGTGAGCGCAGGTGACTGCGCCTAAGCCACCAGTTGAATAGTTTAAGAATGAGCCAAGTCGCTTGAGTGAACCGGTCAGAGGAAACTTTTCCTGATAGTTGCGCCAACCGCTAGCGACGAACTCCGGTAATGACCTGGCCAGCTTCTGCGCCAGCCATAGATGACGATGCTCGGGATAGCCGAGGAAAACATCATCACCACCGTCTCCTGTGAGGAGAACCGTGGCGCATCCCGCTACTGCCTTCGAGACTCGCAACATTCCGAGCGCAGAAGCACACGCAAACGGCTCTGCATAGGCGGAGACGAGCTCAGTGAGGTCCGGCTCCGTATTCGAAGTAAATTCGAGTACCTGATGACGAATCCCGAGACGTTGGGCTGTCTCCGTTGCGTCCGCACTTTCGTCTGTTGGATCTCCAGGTGTTCCTACAGTAAAAGCTGTAACGTCACCACCGAGATGTTTGATGGCCCAGCAGATCAGACTCGAGTCGATCCCACCACTGAGCAGTGCTCCGACGGGAACATCTGCGAACAGACGTTTTTCGACCCCACGAACAAAAAGTCGTTCCGTTTCGGCCAGCGCTTCCTGGAATGTGGGCTGCTTTGTTGTGGGAGTCGGTGGTTGCCAGTAGGTTCGTTTTCGTAACTTGCCATCTGACCATTCGACGATGGTAGCGGCCGCAACTTTTTCAGCGCCCAGGTAAATTGAGCGCTGATCAGTGACGTAACCGAACTCGAGATATTCAGCGACTGCCAGGTCATCTATCTCACCGACAAATCCACCGGCGCGCAACGCGCGGACAGTTGAAGCAAAGGCAATCTGGCCGTTGTGAGCAGCATAGACAAGCGGCTTAACTCCAAGTCGATCGCGGACAAGAAATAATGTGCGTTTACGGTCGTCCCAGAGCGCGAAAGCAAACATGCCGCGAATCTTTTCGATCAGATTGTCGAGGCCCCACGCATCATAACCATGTAGGAGGACTTCTGTATCGGTGTGACTCTTGAAGTGGTAGCCGTGAGCTTCTAACTCTAATCTGAGTTCGCGGAAGTTGTAGATCGCACCGTTAAAGACAATCCCGTGTGAGGAGTCGGGAGATAGCATCGGCTGGGCGCCAAACTCACTTAGATCAAATATGGCGAGGCGTCGGTGCCCGAGTACTGCGGAGCTCCAAGATTTCAGTCCTTCCCCATCGGGTCCTCTCCGAGCAAGGGTAGACATCATCTGACGAACGCGACGCTGGGCGGTGTCGCGATCGCTTACTCCTGCTAAACCTGCTATGCCACACATCTAGTTTCTACAGCTGTCGGTCTCTGAAACCGCGTCAAACCAGTTGCGGTTCCGTGCTCATCATCTTCTCGATGAAATGTGTGTACTCCTTACGATCTAATGGAAGACGGACTGTAGTTCCTTGCGCCGAACTCAAGAGCATAGCATTCGCAAGTTCCACCGCGTTCCGACCTTCTTCACCCGGACAAGTTAAGGTTCCTTTTCCATGCACCGACAGGGCGAAATCCTCATAGAACACACTCAACACATCGCCGACCGCGGGAATCTGAATTGAACGGGTGTCGTTCTCGAGATCTCCCATAAGTTGCGCATCGTGCTCAGTCCGTTCGCGGATCGAATCGCGGAGTCGGGTTACGTGCACCTGTCCATTTTCGATCGTGACGCGCCCACGATCACAGGAGATAACTGTGCGAGATATGGCGGGCGCTTCCACGGTGCTAATGTGAATGTAACCGTGAGCTCCGTTGGCATGATGCAGAATCGCACTGGCGGTGTCTTCGACCTCAATGTCATGCAAAGTGGTATCGCAGCGCGCGGTCACAGTTTCGGGCATGCCGCATAACCAGGCGTAGCGATCAAGAATGTGTGGCGCCTGATTCAACAACACGCCACCGCCCTCGCCCTTCCAGGTCCCACGCCAGGGACTACTACGGTAGTAAGCTTCAGAACGCCAGGCTGATTCGATCATTGAACAGCGATAAATCGACCCCAACTCACCCCTGTCGAGCAACTGCTTGACGTAGAGATAAGCCGGCTCGAACCGTTTCTGGTGGACGACGGCAAAGATCCCACGACTCTCTCGCGCTACCTTCAACACCTCATCTGATTGCTCGACCGTAACGGTTAGCGGTTTTTCACACAGAACATGTAAGCCTGCTCTGAGGCCGCTGATAGCCAGCTCACCGTGTTGCCAATGTGGCGTGGCGATTACAACCGCATCGACGTCTCCGCTCTTAATCATTTCTTCTGCACTGTCGAACCACTTGCTATGAAGATCCGCCGCGATCTGGCGTCCGGTCTTTGATTGAACGTCCGTTACGGCCACCAGATTGAGGAGTGGGTTTGCAGCGATCGCTCTCGCGTGCTCCTGGCCCATGATACCTAGTCCGATAATTCCAAAGCGGATCCGTTCGGCTTGCGGTCTTACGACCGGCATCTCTTTCACTTGACTCGTAATGATTGGTTGAGGGGTCGCGGATTTCGGGACGGCCTCAGATTTGGCGCCCACACCGTTAGGCTGGTAGTGGGTCTGCACTTTCTTGAAGGCGGCAGCGACTTCCTGCATGTCAGCATCGCTGCCAAGGAAAATCTCGTGTGGCAGGAAAAGCATATTGCTCACCGCTGTGTCTGCCACAGGAGTCGGCATCAATCTCAAATACGAAGGGTGCTTCTCAGCAATAAGTTGCAACGCCGGTTGTTGGGCCATCGTGGCCTCGTAACCACGGTTAACTGGCAAACCCTCCGCCTGTAACGCGTGAATAAAATCCTTAATAGCTAAACCGTCACATTCTTCGGCGTGATACTTCAGCACAAACATGTGAATACCGTGTCGCTTCACACCTGGTCCGATACCCAATGGCGTGACGCAGGAAACGTCCGAAAGGTATTCGCGCAGACGCATGAAGTTTTCAGCACGTCGCTGTTGCTGAGCTTCAAACTTCTGAAGCCGGTGGAGCAATATCGCTGCGAGATATTCGTTGGCCCTCATGTTGAAGCCGAGCGAATTGTGACCCCAACGCTGTCCACCCTGACGGGCGCGGCCCACGTTGTGGAAAGAATAAGCGCGTTCAAAAATTTCCGGATCGTTCGTCGTAAACGCGCCGCCTTCGCCTGCGGAAAGGTTCTTAGACGATTGGAAACTGAAACCTGCTGCCGCCCCGATTGCACCAACACGCCCGAGCTCGTGGATAGCCCCATGAGCTTGCGCTGCGTCTTCCAGCAAGACCAACGAATGCCGCTTGGCAATTTCAGTCAGCGCGGTCATGTCGGCAGGTTGACCAAACAAATGCACAGCCATGATCGCGCGCGTCTTCCCCGGAACGATCGCCTCTTCAACACGGTTTGGATCGATCAAATAAGTGTCAGGGTCTACGTCTACGAGCACCACGCCGAAGCGCCTATCGAGTGCGGTGGTCGCGCTCGCGATGAACGACAAATTCGGGACGATGATCTCGCCGCCATATTCCATCGCATCGTGGTCCATCGCTGCTGTGATAGCGACTCGCAATGCATCGGTGCCATGAGGCAGAAGCAGCGCGTGCCGTGCGCCACAGTAACGAGCCCACTCAGCACAAAAGCGATTGGCGAGAGGTTGCGGCAATCCTTCGACGCCGGTTAGAAAAATCCGTAAGAACTTCGGACTCAGCTTTGTCCATTCCGCTAACGAGGTTGACGGAGACGATGGCCAAGGTCGGTAACGTGTGTCACGTACCGGCAGTCCGCCGTCTTTGGCTAGTTTGCCGGTAAGCCGGCCAAGTCGTCCGGGCAGTGGTGGCAACGTTTGGATGAGACCTTTTGCTGCGAGCTTGGCTGACTTCCGGACTATTTTTTTGATCGGTGGCATAGTTCACTTTCTCAACAATTAGAATAAGATCAGGGCCACTATCAGGCGGGCCACGTACGCCTCAGTGCCTCAGGTCGGGCCTTCTCATCGACTAAGAACATCGGATCTTCGTGTAGTGTCTTCACCATGGCTTCGTGCAAAGCACGAGCACTGGGAACAAACAACAATTCACTCAGCCCCAGTCTGCGTCGAACCAGCAACCGCTTTTCCGCTAACCAATCAACTGTGGCGGCAAAGCGACGAGCAACACTCATATCTTGTCGCCACATTTGGATCGATCTAACTGAGCCATCTTTGTCCTTTGTGCGGAGCGTTACCTGCTCTGGAGCGTACAAGTATGGCACCTGCGCCTCGTCTTCAGCGGTATGAAACAGCGTGTATGAATCCATGGTCGCACCAAACATCAAAACACTGGAGTTGCCTTGAGCGATCTGATGATACGGCGTACCGACGCCGCATGGAGTTTCAAACGACTCGTGACCGGCGCACAGCTTTTCCGCTGCCGGGCCGCTACACGCGAACGAATGACTCGGATGAAGACTCCGCACGATACCGGGTTGTCGCCAGTAGTAGTTGGTGATTGTTCCAACAACGCTTGGCGTTGATTGGTAATCGTAAACGGGCGCCACACCGGCCGCATCTGGATAGCTCCATGTGTGTGTTGGCATCGCTAACGCCGCGGCGTCTGAGATCCAGGATCGCAAAGACTTAACAACCGTTGCTGGTCCCCCCTCAATCGATCCGCAGGCTGACAGAGAGCTGTGTACGAAGAGCAAATCAGATTGGAAACTACCGCAGCTTTGAAGAGCTGCGAGGATCTTCGCGTCGTCAAGTCGAACCAACTTTCGTTTGGCTCGCTTATAACGCCGAAACATACCTTCCGTTATTCTCTTACTAATGCCGTTATTAACCATATGTCGTTTTCGACTTCATCCGTTACGTGACACAGCTTCCAACGCTTCTGCTTGAGTTCGTTGCATGCCGTTTCTATTACAGAGCTTTGAGAGCTGTTCCCCCATGACTTCTTCCCAGCGACGTTCTCCCAGCCAGCGCGCTTGTGGCGGCATATAGCCGAGTTTGTCAGCGCGCCAGGTAATTTCAGCGGGGACGAAATCTCGAAATGCTTCTCGTAGTATCCACTTGGTCCAGCCATTTCTAATCAGGAACCGATCTGGTAATTTGAAAACAAACTCCACCAGATGATGATCCAGGAAAGGAAGACGCACCTCTCGGCTGTGAGCCATGCTATTCCGATCCGCGTATCGGAGTAACTCAACCAAACCTTGTCGCGTCGTGTTCCACCAAAGCAGTTTACGCAGGCTAGACACTTTGCCGAACTCACGCGGAATGATCGGATTTGCCGGGTCAACTTGCAGTAAGGCTCCATTCTCACGCAAACGTTTTTTTAGAACACGCTTCAGGGGTTCCGGTGCTTTTTGCCTGAGCACGCGACTGAACCCACCCGGATTCACACCATGCAGCGCAAAACAGTCTCGTCGCCACTTGAGGTAACCGGAAAGATTGAACGAATTCAATAAGTCATCGGTGATCTCGTTGAAGTACGAATGATAACCAGCGAGCATCTCATCAGCTCCCTGTCCATCCAAAAGGACTGTGACGCCGTTCTCCCTGGCCAAACGCATTACGCTCCATTGCGCGTACACGCTAGTGGACGTGAAGGGCTCTTCCTGGTGCCAGAACAGATCACTCAACTCTTCAAAGAATCGTTCCGCGGTGGGCCAAACGTCGTGACGCTCGACACGGTTCTTGTTCGTCACGAGATCCATCCACTTGCCTTCGTCTCGCGACGGATCAGCGAAGCGAGCGGAGAACGTCTTCTGCACGGCGGTCTCGGGCAGGAGTTTGTTGATTACGCCTACGACAGTGCTGGAGTCGAGCCCGCCTGACAAACTTGAACCGACAGGAACGTCCGCTCTTAGTCTCAGACGGACGGAACTGGTCATCAATTCACGAAACTGGTCGACATATCGCTCGTCGCTCCAGTCTTCGATCTTCACGCGAGGGTCAATGTCCCAATAGCGCCACTTTCGTAGCGGGCCGTCAGCCGTCAGCGTCAGGCAGTGTGCCTGAGGCAGCCGTGAGACGTTTTGATAAATCGTTTGTTCACTGGTTTCGACCTGGCCGTACTCTGTAAATAGCGCGAGAGTCTCTTCGTGAATGTCGCACCCTGCGAGACCCGCCGCCCACAACGCTTTGATCTCGGAAGCAAACCCAAACAGGCGATTCGGAATATAAACGTAATGAAACGGCTTCTCGCCAAACCTATCGCGCGCGATGAACAGCTTCTTCCCGACGGTGTCCCATATGGCGAGGGCAAACATGCCGTTGAAATGTTCGACGCACGACTCGCCCCACTGCTGATAAGCCGCCAGAATAACTTCCGTATCTGAGGTCGTCTCAAATGAGTGTTGGTGCTTCGCGAGCTCATCGCGCAGTTCTTTGAAGTTGTAAATCTCGCCGTTGAAGATGATCCAAAACTTTCCATCGTGGCTCGACATTGGCTGATGGCCGGCTTCGGAGAGATCGAGAATAGCCAGACGTCGGAATCCAAAAGCGAGATCGAAGCGCTCAGACCTGAATTGATCGAGCTGCGGAAGCGTGAGGCGACGATCGGTGTCAGACCCGGCACAAGAGATCGCGCGCGTATTGCGAGTGTCGACGAGCAAGTAGCCTTCATCATCAGGACCACGATGTCTAATCGCGTTAGTCGCCTGATGCAGGCCGGTGATATCAACCGACTCTCGATCTATTTTCCAAATTCCAAAAATGCCACACATCAGTCTTTTGAGTAACTACCAAAGTTGTTCGTAAACGGCAGACACATTCTTCACGAACATCTCCGGACTGAACCTGTTCACAACCGAAGTTCGCACTGTTTGTGGATCGAAATGCGTGCGCTCCGCGATGAAATCGGACATTGCATCCGCCAATGCCTGCGCGTTCGCAACGTCAACCAATACACCGGTCTGTTCAGTCACTATGAATTCCGGTCCGCCACAGCGCGTCGAAATAACGGGTTTGCCGCACGCCATAGCCTCGCCGACGACAACACCGAATGTCTCATGCAAACTGGATAGCACAAACACGTCGCATTTCTGCATTTGTTCTCGCACCTGTTCGCGACTGAGCCCACCGAGAAAGCGGCAGCGCTCAGCAACACCTAAATTCGCCGCCAACTGTTCCAGCTTTTGTCGATCCGGTCCATCACCACCGATCACCAGTTCAAAAGAGTTGAGGCCCTTCTCTTTGAGCAGGTGCACGGCTTTTATCAGATGATTGAGTCCTTTCTGCTCTGACAGTCTCGCCGCAGCAAAGAAGCTCTTGGCGGTGCCGTTCCGACTACTTGCACCGTTTGCAGGAACGAAGAAGTCGGTCTTGACTGACTCGCCAATGACATCGATCTGGAGTCCTGGCTGAAAATCAATAAGCTGTTTCGCCAAACTTGGGCTAATTGCGATGAGTCTGTCTACACCGGTGAGCGTCTCCCGCACAAGTTTGCGGCTGAGCTCTGTGCCCAGATGCATGGAAAACGGACTGGAGTGTTCTGTCAGTACGATCGGAGTCCCTTGTTGTTTTGCCACCTTCATGGCAGACCAGCCCGCAGGCAGCACAACGTGGGCGTGGATCACGTCAGGGATACCCCATTCATTGATTATTTTTTTGAACCCACTTTCCGCAGCTCTGGCAAAGGTTGCGTAATCAGTTGACTCGGGCCCGTGCGGAATTAGAGGTCGCGCGAACTCGCGGTAGACTGGCAGCCCAACTTGCAATTCTTTGGTTGATCGATCAGCCGCTTTCCGGTTAACAACATTCCGCCAGGAGGCCATTCCCGGAATCAAGACAGCGATGTCGTACTGAGATGACAGAGCGACTGCCTGCTCTTGAATGAATATGCCGCTGATCGGGTCGCGATCATCGGGATACCAGGAGGGAATGAGCAATACTTTTCGTCGCATGTGTTAGCCAACGCGTAACAGATGAGCGCGCCTTAACACAGGTCGCGCCAATTCTGTCAACAACTTGAAGTCTTCTCCGGTGGGGACCAAAACATCGCGCAGCGGAGCTCGTGTTTGCCTCATAAACACGAAAATGGTCAATATCGCGCTAAGCGTATATG
>DATIBJ010000199.1:0-28391 GCA_035457565.1 Pyrinomonadaceae bacterium
ACCCAATCTACTATCCGCCCTTGCGAACTTATGGTTACGGCTCCTGGTACAACCCGTACACGGGCCGATACGGAACTGCGGGAAGGATCTATGGGCCATATGGTGGTGTCGGGTTTGGCGCGCGCTATAACCCGGGTACCGGCACATATTCTCGCGGAGCATTTGCATATGGACCGTACGGCGCGCGAGGAGCTGCGGAGGCTTATAACCCGCGTACCGGAACGTACGCAAAAACGCGACAGGGTTCAGGTGTGTACGGAAGTTGGGGATCGACAACAGTACAACGTGGAGACGATTGGGTTAATACCAAACGATTCACCAGCAGCGCGGGCAATACCACTCGCGTTACCCGCGGTGATCAGGGAACGATGATTTCTCGTCGCGGAGAGGGAGGTCGCGGCTTTCTTGGATCGAACGGCGAAAACGTTTACGCGGGCAGAGATGGAAATGTGTACCGGCGCGATCAGAATGGCAACTGGAGCAAGTGGGAGAACGGCGGATGGAATTCGGCGAGGCCGGATCAATCTGTTCGCGATAGCATGCTGAACGACCGCGCGAAACAACAAGAAAGAGGTCAAAGAGAGGGCGCCAGGGGCGACCGCACAAGTCAGCCATCGAGAGGCCAGGTGGATCGAGGCACGCTACAGAATCTTGAGCGCGATCGAGCAGCGCGAAGAGAAGGAACGCAACGCAGTCGCGATTACGGTTCCTACAGTCGTAGTCCCAGCACAAATCGCAGTGCCGGCAGTTACCGAGGAGGCGGTTTTAGTCGCGGTGGCGGTGGCTTCAGAGGAGGGGGTCGCCGGCGTTGATGAGTTCTGGCGCGTTGTGGATCTGAGGTGCGATGCTGCGGACATGCGGTCACGTAGGAACAGGGTTAGTTTTACCCGTATCTGTGGAGCCAGAGTCAAAAACTAAAAGGCGGAAACGAACATGTGGGCAGTAGCTTCATCCACGCCAAAGTTATCGGTGACACGACTGTTTGTTGCGTTTCTGCTCGTGCTTTCACTCTTTGGCGGAAGTTCTCCTGCGTTCGGTCAGAACTCAGGCTCGACTCCAGATGACGTCGATTCGACGAAAGACCAGGACACCGACAAAGACAAACAAAAAGAAAAACAAAAAGAAAAACAAAAAGAAAAACGCGGCTCATTGATCATCGCCCCAATTCCGATCTCGAGTCCCGCTTTCGGATCGGGCCTGCTGCTGATTACGGCTTACGTCTTCAAGTTGAACCAGGATGATCCGGTTTCTCCTCCGTCGTGGGCCGGAGTCGCCGGCGCATTTACAAACAACGGAACTCGCGCCCTCGCGACAGGCGCAAAGTTGTACTTCAGCGAGAACAAGTATCAAACCACAATGGCGGTGATGAAGGGTCGCGCTAACCTCGACTTTTTTGGCATCGGTCGTATTCCCGGTAGAGATCCGATCGTAGTTCCACTCAGCATGGACGGATCAATCTTCTTTGGAGAACTGATGCGAAACGTAAAGAACAAGTTCTTCATCGGTCCTCGCTATCAATTCCGACGGCTCACGGCCGGCCTTGATGGTCCACGCCCACCCGGCGGCTTCGAAATACCGGAGATAGATCTTAAGTCCAACTCAGCCGCGCTGGGTCTTCACATACAGCGGGATCGACGCGACAGCACGTTCTTTCCCACGAAGGGAACGTTGCTGGATTTCACGGCCGACTTCTTCGATCAAACTTGGGGTAGCCGCCGCGAATATCAAACTTACAAAGTTGCGTACAACGGATTTCGCCAGGTCACGGATGGGCAGGTGTTCGCGTATCGCGCAATGGGTTGTTCGGCCAACGGCAGCGTACCTTTCTACGATCTCTGCTTGTTTGGTTTCAACAGCGACCTGCGCGGTTACACGACCGGAGAGTTTCAAAACCGTCGGATGTTTGCGGCGCAAGCGGAATACAGAATCCAACTTCCAAAAAGGATCGGTCTGGTTGGGTTTGGCGGTGTTGGAGGAGTTGCGAGGCGCTGGACAGAGTTTCGCTCGGATTTCCTTTTGCCCGCAGGAGGCGTTGGCGTGAGATTCATGCTCGATAAAAAGAATCGCATTAATTATCGAGTCGATGTTGGCTTTGGACGAGAAGGTCGGACGATTTCGATCGGAGTCGGTGAGGCCTTCTGACCAAGACGCGTATTGTCGTTCGCTGTGGCGAACCTTCGTAGAGCAAGCGGGTTAATTCAGTCACCTCCTCGACAGTGTTAATCGCCTAAGCACTCAAAGACGTCGAGAGGCGCTAGACGCTGAGAGTGTTGTGATGGTCCCATTTATCTCCCCTCGGGTACCTTCTAATCGCACGGCATACGCTACTGCCATGCCCACGGAAGCTGTTCGAGCGATAAGGCTTCGAACAGGCCAGGTTATCAGGCTAGTACTTATCCTGCTCTCAGTCTTCGCAATCCTCGCAATTTCGTTCAGATCGGTCCTGGCGAAAACGCCAACGCCAATCCAACTGGAGACATTCCTGGCGGTTTATCCATGGTTTGTTGTGGCGGGTGTTGCGACATTCCTCGTTCAAGCAACTCTGATCATCTGGCTCTTGCTGGCACGCGCTCGGCATCGAGAAGCCGAGGTCGATAGGGGGAGGCTGGCAGTTCTGGCCGATACAGGGCGAAGGAATTTGGAAGAGGTTGTTTCGAATGTACCCGGTATTGTCTGGGAAACAGGGATCGACCCAGTCACCAACGAACGAACAACGACCTTTATTAGCGACTATGCTGAGACAATGTTGGGATACACAGTCGATGAATGCTTGTCCACGCCCCACTTCGCGACCGAGTTTGTACATGAAGATGATCGAGAAAGAGTAGCTCGTGAAGTTGAAGCGGTTTTCTCGGGCACCCGAACACTTCTTCAATTTCGCATGCGAGCGAAGGATGGCCACATTGTTTGGGCTGAGGTGCATGCTGCACCGAAATGGGACGAAAAGGGAAATATCGTGGGAATTCGCGGCGTCACTCTTGATGTAGCCGCGCGATATCTTGCGGAAGCGGCACGAATGCAAAGCGAAGAACGATTTCGAAATATGGCTGACGCAACGCCTATCATGATCTGGATGTCTGGGTTGGATAAGGGATGCTCCTACTGCAACCAGCAATGGCTCGATTTCACTGGCCGCACGATGGAGGAAGAACTGGGCACCGGTTGGACCGAGAACGTCCACCCTGAAGATTACATTCGCTGCCTTGACACCTACTCGAAGAGTTTTGACCTCCGAACGCCTTTCGAGATGGAGTACCGGCTTCGTAGAAAGGACGGCGAGTACCGTTGGATCTACGACAAGGGCACGCCTTGCTTTTCCTCACCCGATCATGTGTTTCTGGGTTATATCGGCTCCTGTCTGGATATAACCCAACGAAAAGACTCGGAAGTGATTCTGCGGAAGGCTCACGAAGATCTGAATCGGATGAAAAACCAGTTGGAGGCGGAGAACATTTACCTCCAGCAAGAGCTTCAGCGTGATTCGAGTTTTGGAGAGATTGTTGGCGAGAGCGATGCGATCAAATATGTTCTGTTCAAAGTTACTCAAGTGGCACCGACTGATACTACTGTGCTCATCACAGGCGAAACAGGTACCGGTAAAGAGCTGGTCGCGCGAGCCATTCATGAGTCGAGTTCGCGGAAAGATCGTCCCTTAATAAAAGTGAACTGCGGCGCGCTCGCACCAAACCTGATCGAGAGCGAACTGTTTGGCCACGAAAAGGGAGCGTTTACGGGAGCCGATGCGCGGAAACCGGGCCGTTTCGAGTTAGCGGATGGTGGAACGATTTTCCTCGATGAAATCGGAGATTTGCCGCTTGGTCTACAGGTGAAACTTCTGCGCGTGATTCAAGAAAACGAATTCGAGCGACTGGGTGGAAACAAGACGATTAAGGCAGACGTGCGAATTATCGCGGCTACGAATCGCAATCTGAAATTCGAGGTTGAACACGGAAAGTTTCGCGAAGACCTTTGGTACCGCCTGAATGTTTACCCGATCACAGTGCCTCCGTTGCGACAACGCAAGGAGGACATTCCCCTATTGGTCGAGCATTTCGTAAATGGATACGCCAAGAAATTTGGAAAGACGATTACATCGGTGTCGCCGAAGTCGCTAGAGAGGTTGCAGGCGCATTCGTGGCCGGGGAACGTCAGAGAATTGGCCAATGCGATCGAGCGCGCTGTTATCCACGCAAAGGGAAGCATCCTGCAGTTGATCGATCGGTTTGAAGTGGCAGCAAATGAGCAGCCGTTCTCGGCCAAAACACTCGCTGAAGTCGAACGCGATTACATAATCGACACGTTGGAACATACGGGATGGCGGATCGAGGGCCCGAATGGCGCTGCGAATATCCTCGGCCTCAACCCCAGCACGTTGCGGACGCGCATGCTCAAACTCGGCATCCATCGACGTCACACACATCTTCCTGTGGCGTCGCAGTCGAATTCCGCGCACTAACACTTCCTGATTAGACTAGCCACGGATCCCGTTCCGTGGAGTTAAACGGATCCCGCGAAATAAAACGGGTTAACTAAGTGAATCGCGCCCACCTGCGTAGCTTGTCATATCAGTTAAGTCCTTATAACAAAAGGGCCATTCTTACTAGCCACGAGGTCACGATCTTGTTGTGCACGCTGTTTGCTTAATAAATGGAAAAGGCCCAGTCGGTACTCAGCACACGACAACTTTCTAGAAATATCAACGTGCGGGTGACACTCGAAGTGTGCTCGATTGGGGAAGTAGCCTTACATGGGTGGACGTGATGATCGTAAAGACAACCAAGATCACTGCCCGACCAGAAAAGCGGATGGAGCTGTCGCAAACTATCGCCGGCTTGCTCGGACCGATTCGCAACGTTAAGGGGTGTCGGACCTTCCGTTTCTACCTTGACGCCGCGGATGAGAATTCGTCGTTGCTGTTAAGCGAGTGGGAATCTGAATCGGATCTAAATCAGTATCTTTGCTCCGAAGATTTTGCAGTTCTCAAAGGCGCACTTGCGGTCTTGAGCAGTCGGAGCGCTGATTCCAGTGCGCTGGTGACGTTCGAAACAGGGGACGTTGAGAGCCAGAGCCTGAACAACACTGGTGGGCCAATCAAATAGCAAATATGGCGAACGAGTCTGCGAACAAAAAGGTTGCGGTTTGGCCGCATTGGCGATTTCAAACGCAGAGAACTTGGACTCCAGAGATGATTTCTCCCTTAACCAACAGAATTCAGTCGTCTGACGTTTTGTCGGATGAGACGCTGCGCGCACTCGTTGATGCCTGTATCTCCAACGTCGCTGTGTTGAGCGAGTCGGGAAAGATTCTGTACGCGAGCAAAGCATGGCATTTATTTCAGCGAGGACGAACACGCAGCGCTCAACACTTCGATGTCACACCCTATTATTTCGAAAACTGTAAGCGGGTAGCTCAATCGGACTTCGAAGACGAGGCACAGATTAGTCTTGCCGAGGACCTTCAACAGATTCTGTCTGGTGAAGAGCGGGAATTTCATCATAAGTATCACTGCCAGACCGTTAATCAGGACCAACCATTCGTAATGCATGCGGCTCGCCTGAATCTGCCTGGCTCGAGCTTCAGAGTCTTGATCACGCACGAAGACGTTCCATTGGTTCGCGAGGAAGTTAAGCATACCCAGGCGCGTCTGACTCAGTTGTTGGAAACGACTAAGGTTATGGCTTGGGAAGGTGAGATTGAACCTCATCGATTTACTTATGTGAGTGGCCAGGCGGTGAAGATGCTTGGATATCCAACGAGTATGTGGTACGAGCCCAACTTCTTGGCTGCCCATATCCATCCCGATGATCGTCAACGCGTACTGAATGTTTACCAGAAACAAACTACGGCCGCCGACCACTTCGATCTGACATTTCGGATGCTGGACAGCAACGGCCGGGTCGTCTGGGTGCAAAACCTTGTGAGTGTCACCTCCGAAAACCGCGCTCACGGAAAAATGCACGGTTTCATGATCGATATCTCGGAGCGGAAGCGTGCGGAAGAAGCACTGAAGTACCTCGGGAGTCGGCTAATCGCCGCGCAGGAAGAAGAACGCAAACGAGTGGCTCGAGAGCTTCACGATGATCTGAGTCAGCGAATGGCTGTGTTGTCGATCGAAATGGAACAACTCGGTCAGCGAATCGAAAAACCGTTCACGCTTCGCAAGCATTTTCAGCGGCTGCAACTGCAAGCTCAGGAAATTGCCAGCGACATTCATAGGCTGTCTTACAAGTTGCATCCGTCGAAGTTGGATCACCTTGGCCTGGCGGCAGCGGTTAAGAGTTTATGTGAGGGGCAGAACGGAAAAGCCAGAATTCACTTTCATCAAAGTGGCTTTCCTGCAGACCTTCCGAAAGATGCGACGTTATGCATCTTCAGAATCGCACAAGAGGTCTTACGGAATTGTGCCAAACACAGCGGAGCCGATTCTGTTCAAGTGTTGTTGACAAAGACAGACCACGCGATTCGCCTTTCGATTGCAGATAACGGATGTGGCTTTGACACAAAATCAGAGGTCATGGAGAAGGGCCTGGGCTTCCTCAGCATGAGGGAACGTCTGAGGCTCGTCGGCGGAGAAATCAGTATTTACTCGCAGCCCCGGCGTGGTACACGTATCGAAGTTTCTGTTCCCCTGAGTCCCGATTTATCCAACTACAAGGCTGAAGGGAGGGTTTATGCAACGCCCCCGAATTATTCTCGCAGATGATCACACTCTCATACTCGATGCCCTCAAGAACCTGATTGAGCCCGAGTTTGAAGTCGTCGGTACTTTCAACGATGGCCAGGCACTGGTTGAGGCAGTCCAGGAGTTGAATCCGAACGTGGTGGTGCTGGATGTCGGCATGCCCCTAATGAACGGATTGAACGCTGGTCAACGAATCAAACAGATGATGCCAATGGTGAAGTTGGTGTATCTGACGATGAATCATGACCCTGACGTCGCAGGTGAGGCCTTCAGATTGGGAGCCTCGGCGTTTGTGCTCAAGAACTCCGCAGCAACGGAGCTTCTCCAGGCGATCCGGAAGGTTGTGCGTGGCGGATACTACGTAACGCCGCTGATGACCAAGGGAATGGACGGATCCGTTGTCCAGTACTTCAAGCAAAGAAAGGCCAAGTATCCATTGACGCTCCGACAAAAGGAAGTGCTTCAACTTCTGGCGGAGGGGCGTTCGATGAAAGAGGTTGCATTTGTCTTGAACGTTTCTCCACGTACCGTTGCTTTCCACAAGTACACGATGATGGAACATCTTCAGATCCGCAGCAATGCAGAGCTGATTGAGTATGCGTTGAGAAGCTCTCAAGCTGTCGCGTGATAAGCCAGGGGCAGGAAGCAGTTGGCAGGAGCAGGCTGCCTCCTGCTCCTGCCTCCTGCCTCCAGCTTCCTGCCTCCTGCTCCTGCCGCTGAACACTCCCTGTAAGTTTTGCTAGTACCTGTATCCGAGAATTCATTCTAGAGTTACTAAGCACACTGCTTCGACGCAAAAAAGGTTCGATTGCTTTGGAGTGCGGCACCCAGACGCCGCTTTGACCAAAGCGCCGGCGGGTCGGCGCACTCCAAGGGCAAAGGAGCAAACGGTGGCGCGGGCGCGGATTCTCGTTGCAGAAGATCATGAGTTGATGCGAAACCAAGTTGTGCGCTTATTGCGACGCGATTTCGACGTGGTAGAAGCAGTGGGTAATGGCAAGGCTCTTCTAGAAGCAGCCGCACGATTAAACCCCGATGTTTGCATCCTTGATATCTCCATGCCGCACCTCAACGGCATAGAAACCGTTACCCATCTCAAGCAAAGTAATTCATCTCCGAAAGTAATCTTCCTAACCATTCACAACGATGCCGATTTTGTCGGTGCTGCATTTCAGAGCGGTGCTGAAGGGTACGTCTTTAAAACACGAATGGCCGCAGACCTGGTCCTTGCGGTGAGGGAGGTTTTGGCCGGCCGTACGTTTCTATCGTCGTGTTGATTCGAATTAGTCGGCTTGTTCTTCAACGAGAGTAAGACGCTTGTATGAGCGTTTTTTGATTTCTCTTTGCTCCGCAATCCACGTGGTAACCGTTTTGAACATGATCCGTTGCGCCTCGCGCTCTGTCTTCAGGTCACATTCCGACGATTCTATAAGAACCTGTCGCTGTTTGCGCTTAACTACCCGGATAGATTTGTTTGACATACGAATGACTCAGTGTGTGTGTTTCGGGGGAGTAAGCCCGAGGCAGTAGCCCGACTGTCAAGGACGGCTCTGATCCTGCTGACGGTTGAGCCTTCATTGACAGTCGGGCTACTGCCTCGCGTGTGATAGTGAATACTCGTAAATGAGCTGACCAAACACTGTCAGAATTGACAGTATTAAAGGCAATTAGCCCGCGCTAGCATTCGTTCGCTCAAAAAACGTAAGTCGGCCCCAAGGGCTGGCAAGTGCAGGTGCCGAAGAGGCAAGCCTGCGTTGCTCAAAGAATAGAAGGCTGACTCGATATTAATTAACCCTAGAAGGAGACAGAACAGATGAGAATCAGCACCAACACGATGCTAAGACTGGTGACGGTCGCCTTCGTTCTTGTATCGGCGGGCGTTGGAAACGCTTACGCCTCAGGATCTCTGGCGACGAAGACCGCGCCGGCCGTACGCGCGACGGTCCAGGAAGAAGTGAAGAAATTCAAGGGAGTCGTTATCAAGCGCGACCCTGATTCGTTCACGATGTCGGAAACGACTGGTGGACCGCAAACTACAGTACTTTTGACTGCAGATACCGAAGTGAAGAGTCACAAGAGAGGCGCGTTCCGAGGATCAAAGGAATATGCCGCAAGTTATATTCTACGCGGCCTGCGTCTGGAAGTTGACGGCGTAAGGAACAGTGACGGCTCGATAGTGGCAAGTAAGATCCGTTTTGACGAGCAGGACCTCAGAACGGCTCAGGCACTGAAGGCCACACTAGATCCCGCCGAAGCTGAGTTGAACGCGAAACTCAAAGCGCAGCAAGAGGAACAGGAGCGACTTGCTGGCCAGATCGCCGAGACACAGGCGCTGGCCCAGAGTGCTCGCGAGGATGCGGCGAAGGCTCAGCAGACTGCCGACCACGCCAATAATCGAATCAATGGTTTAGATGATTTCGATCCCATCAAGACCATTACGGTTTACTTCAAAACGAACAGCTCTGTTCTTGGTCCGCAGGCCAAGCAAGCGATTGACGAGGCAGCGGCCTGGGTAAAAACCCAAAACACGAAGGGTTGGGTGATGGCCGTAATCGGTTACGCGGACACCACAGGCAGTTCGCAAAGAAATATCGACTTGAGTGAGCGTCGGGCAAACTCGGTGATCTACTACATCGTCACTAAGTACAAGATGCCGCTCAATCGCCTGGTCCAACCTTTTGGCTATGGTCAATTGGAACCTGCAGCTGAGAACACAACCAAGGCCGGTCGTGCCAAGAACCGTCGAGTGGAAATTCGATTGATGGTTAACAAGGGCATTGCTGGTACGGTTGGGAACTAGAGTTTCCTAAGATCGAGCTGGGGTGGGAAGCTGGCTAAGCCAGCAGCCAGAAACTGAGTAAACCTCAACGGGCCGGGAGGAATCCCGGCCCGTTGCTATGAGGGATGAAAGATGAAGGATGAAGGAAAAGGATCTGTTTCATCCCTCATCCTTCGTCCGTGTCATACCGCAGTGTGAAACCGGGCGAGAAGAACAGTGACGTTGTCTGAACCGCCTGCGCCCAGCGCCAGATCAATCAAATCGTCGCAAGCACTCTGCGCTGATTCCTGCCGCCGGAGCACGTTCGCAATGATCTCATCATCAACCATCGCGGTGAGTCCGTCGGTGCACAGCAACAGCTGATCGCCGCGTCTCAACTTAAAGCGTTGTACTTGCGGTTCGATGCGATCGTCAAGCGATCCGATCGCGGCGGTTAAAACGTGTCTCATCGAACGCGTTGCTGGATCATCTGAACTCGCGACACCGGCATCGATCAGCGCCTGGCCCAATGTATGATCAGTAGTCAACTGCTTGAGTGTCTGTTCTCGCAGCAGGTATGCCCGGGAATCGCCGACGTGACCGACGACAAGATCGCGTCCGAGTGTCCCAGCGACCGTTAAAGTTGTACCCATGCCTTCAAGTGTGTCATCGACCTTTGCTTCATCCTTAAGGATCTTGTCGATTTGGAAAAAGCGATCTGTCATTCGCTTCAAGACTATTCGCGCATCTTTTTCGTGTTTGAGGGCGAGGATCCAATCAGATGTGTCAGCAATAAGCTCAACGAGTTTGCTGAGCGCCAGACGGCTTGCGACTTCGCCCGCCGCCATTCCACCCATACCGTCGGCCACCATTAGTCCATATCCGGTCAAACTGTAGTTTGGCTCGAGCAGATTCTCATCGAGGTTTGTCGCTAGTCGTTCAAGCGAGCGACCGAACTGCATGAGGAGATAGCTGTCTTCATTGTTTGCTCGAAGGTGGCCCTTGTGACTCGCCGCGCCAAGTTCCGCAGTAAACGGACCCCACGTTTCGCTGAAGGCGCTCAACTCGTTAAACCCTTCCATTTGACCAATCTCCAGCAATGCGGGTCTCGGTAACCGAAGTTATTGCGATAGTGCTTCGCAGGACTCTATAAGGTTCCCAGCCGCGCTTTGCTACCCGCGCCTCTGTTCGTCGAGCGCGACCGGGATACGAGGTGTTGGAACTAGGAAAACACCTCCAAAGGACTAGACCCGCTGCTGGAAAGCGTCTGTTGATGGCGATGACGCCAGGAAAGTTGGTCCAGTATGGAACGTACTCAAGATTCTATTGCTCACGACAGTGCTAACGCACTGGCAAAACTTACAGGCTCAATCGATCGCAGCGGCACCTGAGAACTGTCGAGGTAGAGCGTCTCAGAACTTCCAACCTAGTGATGTGCTGACTCCGAGGTCGTTCTTGTCTGCTCGCACAGGTGGTTTGCTGTCAAAGTTCTCATACAGGTGGAAACCCCAGTACAAATCACCCACTACTTTTATGCGCAGATCGGAAGTTAACTGCAGCCGCGTGCGTCCAGGCGTTGTGAGGCTGGGAAAAACCATAAAACGAGCGCGAATGTCCGTGGTTTTAAAACGAAACGTGCTGAAATCTAAACCGGCTATCGCGTCAGCATTGCTGTTTTCGGGTTGGCCGAGCAGCACTGTATATCTCTCGCGTGTGCCAGCGATGCCGCCGAACACCGAGAGCCGTGTGTATTCACTCTGCTTCACGTTCCGCCCAATCACTCCGCCGACCGTCGTGCGGAGAGAAAGACTTTGTTGGTCGCTGCTGAGAAGATCAAACAATCCGCCTGCATACCATCTCGGCGTCAGTTGTTTTCGGTAATCAAATGTGAATTGATTCCGCCTCGTGCTATCGCCTTGCGGTTGCCCTGTAAAAGCAGAATCCAGAGAGGTCGTGAAGGAATGACTTCCTGTTCGATAGGTAGTGGTTGCGATCAGTTCCGTCGAGTACTGATCGTTGCCACTTGTATAACTCAGGCCAAAATCGATGGATCCTTCCAACTGTTTCAAGAAGCGTGACTCAACAGGGTTTATCCTTAAGACATCCATCTGCTTAACACTTAAGACTTGGCCGGAACCGATGACAAAATTATTTACGTCGCTGGAGGTTGATGGAAGCATTCGCATCACGTCTGTGAAAAGCGTCCCATCGACCAACCAGATCATGTATCTCGACTTGCTTTCGATTCTGTCAACTCGGGCCCAATCGAGGCGGACTGCTTCAGCCATGTAGTCGGCTTTGATTCTAAGTTCGCCGCGCTGAAGACCTTTAATTTCTCCCGTTACCCGGTCTCCGTTCTTGAGGACCACTACATCGTCATCATGCTTAGCAAGAACATTAGCTGCGCTGACCAGGATGAAAACGATTATTGCACCATACACGGAGATCTTTTTCCGGCCAGAACTTTGAATCATTCCACGCCTCCCAAAAAAATAGATTTGGGCACGGTCAATGTTAGAGAAACAGACCAAACACAGCCTACTGTCAATTGATCCAGTGGTTCTTAGTGTCTTACTTATAGGGGCGGCTCTTCGTGGCCGCCCCTCGTTTGACCGCTACGATCGGAAATGAAAAGAGAGGCGGCCACGGAGAGAGCCCCTACAAGGTAAGACACACAAATCGGTTGGGTAACGCAGTTTGTTCGCGCCGTTCCTGTCAAAAGTGACAGTTATTATCGCTGCGCCGTGCCTCTAGAATCAGCTCACATCACCAGTTTCCAGAAAGGACGGTTCCCAACGATGTTTAAGGTGAGCAGGGTTTTTCGATTATCCCTGGTAAGTGGATTGCTCCTGATGTGGTGTGTGGCAGCGTCAGCTCAGGACATAAAATTCAACTACCTCCAGGGCACCGATTTCTCGAAGTACCGGACCTACAAATGGGTCCAAATACCAAACGTTCAATATCCGAATTCGATCATGGATGACCAGATCAAGCGAGCAATCGATGCTCAACTGGCGACCAAAGGACTATCGAAGACTGAAGACAATCCCGATTTGTATGTCACTTACCAGGTAGCGATCAACCAGGAGAAGGAGTGGAACGCTTACAGCACTGGTGGCGACTACTGGGGATGGGGTGGTTGGGGAGGCTGGGGTGGCATGCAGACGACCACAGCCACCAGCCGAACTATCAACATTGGAACCCTCAACTGCGATCTCTACGATGTCTCGACCAAGAAACAGATCTGGCGTGGTGAAGCCAGCAAGACCCTGGGATCCGGCAAAGATCCAAAGAAGGTCGAAAAGAATCTGAACAAGGCGATGGCGAAACTGTTTAAGAAGTACCCGCCGCCGTTGAAATAAGCGAGCCGCAGATATCCACACAACAGGAGCAGGAGCAGCAGGCAGACGCAGGAAGTGAGTTCGCCATTCACCGTCCTGCGTGTGCCTGCTGCTCCTGCTCCTGTTGTGTGGATCTGCTTATCGCAGTGCAAGGCTCGATGATGGACCAGCGACGACGTAGCCTGGCAGCAAACGTCTCAGTTTCTTGCGTGCTTTGTGAAGTTGCGATTTAGAATTACCTACCGAACAACCGCACAGGTTCGCGATCTCTTCGTGGTTGTAACCCTCCACACTAAACAGTAGGAAGATCGCTCGACATCCCGGCGGTAATCGGTCGACGGCTTTATCTAAAGCAATCTTGTCGGCAACCTGGTGGCTGATTCCATTCCTGGTTTTCCGACAAACTATTTGGATCAATTCTCTTGAATCGAGTATTTGTTCACGACGACGGTTAGTACGGCGCAAATACATCAACGCCTGATTCACGGTGAGCCGGTAAAGCCAGGTAGTGAAATGGCTTTCTCCCCGGAACGATCCGATCTTGCGCAGCAGCTGAATGAATACTTCTTGTGTTAGATCTTCGGCATCCGCTGCATCGCGGGTGATGCGCAGGCACAGTGAGTAAACGCGACGGCTATGACGATGATACAAATCTCCGATAGCATCGGTCGCTCCGGTAGCTGCTGCACGTGCCAGCAGGTAGTCGGAGTCCTTCACTCCTTCCACGGACAGTGTCATGACAGGCGCATGCTGCAAGAGACTGTGGACCACCGCTTCGCTTAATTCAGCTGCCATCACTCCTCACCAGGTCAGGTCAAATCGAACCCGAACGCCTTTAAGTGTATTTGGCACAGCCGCAGGCGAGCCACTGTAAGTTTTGACAGTGAATTCAACATGCTTCGGGAATTGCTAATCTTCACCTGTAAGTTTTGACAGTTACTCAGTTGCGTCTCATTTCCTAGCATCTTTAGCGTCCCGAAAAGCGTGCCGGTTTGTCAGTCGAAGGAGGACGCATGACTATACGAAAGAGAATTGCAACTCTCGCGGTTGCTCTCATCGCCACCGTGAGCTTGCACGGGCGCGTGGTTGGACAAACGCAACCCCCCGAGGTGAAGAAAACCCAGACATCTGAAGAGACGAAGAAGCCGCAGACGTCTGAAGTTGAACAACTGAAGCTGCGTCTACAACAGCTTGAAGACACCGTTCGCGAACTCAAGGGCCAGATCAGCGCTATAGAAGAGACAAAAACAAATCCAACCCCTCAGGTCGTTGACGCTCTTTACACAGATCCCGCGCCTCCTGATCCCGCACGCAAACCGCAAGATCCAAAAGGTGAGAGCACGTTCGAGATCTATGGTTTTGCAATGCTCGACGCTGGTTATCAGTTCAAGCAAAACGATCCGGACTGGTTCGACGTTGTGCGGCCAGTAAAGTTGCCGTCATTCCCGAATGAGTTTGCCCCTAATGGCAATACGTATTTTGGCGTCAGGCAAAGCCGTCTTGGTGTTAAGTCGTCAACCCCAACCAAATACGGCGAATTAAAAACACAATTTGAGTTCGAACTGTTTGGGACTGGTGCGCAAGCCGGCCAAACAATTTTCCGATTGCGGCATGCTTATGGAGAGTTGGGCCAATTCGGCGTCGGTCAGCAGAACTCGACATTCATGGACGGCGATGTGTTTCCAAACACGATTGAATATTGGGGACCCAACGGAATGGTTCTGTTCCGCAACGTGCAGTTTCGTTGGATGCCATTGAAGGGACGCAATGCCGTCACCATTGCTGTCGAGCGGCCAGGCGCCAGCGCTGACCAGGGCCGGTTCGCAGATCGGATCGAGCTACAGGGGGTGCGTCCGCACTTTAACCTGCCGGACCTTACCGCCAACGTTCGATGGACTCGCGGCTGGGGTCACTTTCAGGTGGCGGGCCTACTAAAGCGAATGGCTTGGATCGACACGCTTGACGACGAGTTCGATTTGGGTGGCAGCGCAGTTGGTGCGGGACTCAACCTGACTTCTGTGCTCAAGTTTGGCGAGCACGACACCGGGAAGTTTGCGTTCGTATTCGGCCAGGGAATCCAAAACTACATGAACGATGCGGATGTTGACGTTGGCATCGAGACGAATCTTGCTGCAGGAGATCCTCGACGTCCGATCGTTGGTAAGGCGTTGCCGATGTGGAGCTTCATTGCTTACCTGGACCACTACTGGAACAAGCGTTTCAGCTCATCCTTCGGATACTCAATGATGGATGTCGACAACTCCGACGGTCAGGCACCAGATGCCTACCATCGCGGCCACTACGCTTCCGGCAACCTGCTCTATTACCCGTGGGAGAACGTTCTGATGGGTGGTGAGTTCATCTGGGGTCGACGGGAAAACTTCCTGGATGGTTTCAAGGCTGACGATTTCCGCATCCAGTTTTCGTTCAAATACAACTTTTCGAAGTCATTCAGTTTCTGATGCCGGACATGGTTCATACCCAAGGAGAAACCAAGATCCATAACCAATATGAACCATTGTGGAAGCTGTTGACTGCTAAAGCCGGTGAGAAAGTACGCAAAAGAAACTAGGAAAAATTTTTGATGTAGCGAGACGCAAGGTGTAAGCGGGGAGGCGACGCACCTTAAATCACAGTCTTCGCGCATGACGAACTAGCGTCATACACGGGACCGTCGTGAATCATGGAGGTCTTGTCATGAAACTTAAAACACTGCGAACCAAACGTTCGCAAAGACTACTTCGTTGTCTGATCGCAGTTGCAGCTGCCTGCCTGATCTTACCGGGAAATGCAGTGTCGCTGATTAGGCCCGCAGGTCAGGATACGAATCAGGCAGCCGTAAAGATTCCGCCGGAACAACTTGATTCTCTGGTAGCGCCGATTGCGTTGTATCCCGACAACTTGCTTAGCCAGACACTGGTGGCCTCAACTTATCCGCTGGAGTTGATTCAACTCCAACAGTGGTTGGAAAAGAATCCGAATCTGGCAAAGGACCAGAAGAAGTTAGCGGAAGCGGTGAAGAAACAACCATGGGATCCAAGTATCCAGGCCATGGCTGCGCTTCCTGATGCGGTGAAATTCCTTGCTGACGACATTCAGTGGACTACTGATCTCGGCAATGCATTTTTGGCCCAGCAAAAAGACGTCATGGATGCAATCCAACGGATGCGAAACAAGGCTCAGGACACTGGCGCCTTGCAATCGAACCAGCAACAAAAGGTGGTGACACAGACCGTCGAAAGCAAAGAAGTGATTGTGATCCAGCAGGCGAACCCGGAAGTTGTTTATGTGCCGTCATACAACCCAACGGTTGTTTACGGCGCACCTGTGTATCCATATCCCCCGATCTATTACCCACCGTATCCAACTGGTGGCGTGATCGCGGCGAGCGCTATCTCCTTTGGTGTGGGATTGGCGATGGGAGCCGCGTGGGGCGGAGGTTGGGGTTGGGGTTGTGGTTGGGGCGGTGGAGACATCGACGTCAACATGAATAACAACTTCAACCGCAACACGAACATTCAGGGCGGTAATAGAACCAACATTAGCGGCAACCGAGGTGGCGGCAATAAATGGTCGCACAATCCATCGCACCGAGGTGGTGCGCCCTACGGTGATCGAGGTACCGCGAACAGATTTGGTGGAACCGCACGCGGTGATTCGCTCGGCAATCGACAACGAGCCGCCCAACGAGACATCGGCCGGCAAGGTGGCAATCTCGGCAGCCAACGTGGCGGCATCGGTGATCGCGGCGGTGTCGGTGGTCGCGGCGGCGTTGGTGATCGCGGTGGAGTAGGTGATCGCGGTGGCGTTGGCAACCGCGGTGGAGTAGGCGATCGCGGCGGGGTTGGTGATCGCGGCGGTGTTGGCAACCGCGGTGGAGTAGGCGATCGCGGAGGTGTTGGTGATCGCGGTGGTGTATCTAATCGCGGCGGCGCTGGCGTCAGTGATCGTTCCTCCGGCATCGGTGGAAGCAGTCGCGGCGGTTCATTTGGTTCAGGCGATCGTGTTGGTAATCGCAGCGTCGGGGGTGGATCCGGCAACCGCAGCTTTGGCGGTGGGTCTGGAGGCTTCGGTGGTGCGAGCACGCGTGCGTCGAGTAGCCGGGGTTCATCCAGCATGGGTGGTTTTGGTGGAGGCAGCCGCGGTGGTGGCGGCGCCAGTCGTGGCGGCGGCGGCTTTGGAGGAGGCGGCAGTCGTGGCGGCGGCGGTGGTCGTGGTGGTGGTGGTCGAAGGAGGTAACAGAGTCATGAAAAACAAAAACAAAAAAACTACGCGCTTTTTTGTAGTGGGTCTGATTTGTCTGCTGTACGTGGTGCTGCTGTCTGTTGCCCCTTCAAGTGCGCAGACTCCTACGGTAACAAAAGCCAAATCGTTCCCCACGGCACAAGCAGCAGCCGATGCACTTATCGATGCTGCTGAAAAATATGACGAAGCAGCGTTGACCGAGATTCTTGGACCAGACAGCTACGACATTCTCCACACAGGGGAACCTGCGCGCGATCGTGAAGTGGCGAAGGAATTTGCCACGTTAGCCAGGGCCAAAACCAATGTGTCTGCTAAGCCCAAGAACAATCCGCGTCTCGCGTATCTTTCGGTTGGCGACGACGATTGGCCGTTTCCAGTTCCGATCGTTAAGGCTGGTTCCGGTTGGGTTTTCGACACCAAAGCCGGACGTCAGGAGCTGCTTTACCGGCGTATTGGAAGCAACGAACTAACCGCGATCCAGATATGTCGTGGTTATGTCGAGGCTCAGCATGAGTATGCGCTGGTCAAGAAAGGCAACTCGGGCGTCAATCAATACGCGCAACGCATTATCAGTACGCCCGGAACTCAGGATGGGCTCGCTTGGAAAAACGAGGACGGAACCTGGGGTGGCCCAATTGGTGAAAAAGTAGCAGCGGCAATCGCGCGTGGCTATGCATCACGCACCGAACCCTACCACGGCTACTTCTTCAAAGTCCTGAAAGGTCAGGGGCCTGCAGCGCCGTTGGGTGAACTCGACTTCGTTGTGAAAGACGTGATGATTGGCGGCTTCGCACTCATCGCGTTTCCGGCCCAGTACCGTCTGACCGGTGTGAAAACTTTCATGGTCAGCCATGACGGCGTTGTCTATGAAAAGGATCTTGGTCCAAAAACGCTCGAACTAGCCGGTGCAATCGATCGATTCAACCCCGACAATACCTGGACGCCGGTGTTGGAGGATCAGTAAACGTTCGATCACTCAGTAGCAAACAGTAAGGCATCTCGCCAAGTCGGGATACTGACTGTTCGCCCACAAGATCAACGACAGAACGGGAGCGAAGCGACCGATTTGAACCCATGTTGTGCGTCCTTTCGTTAAATCGGTCGCTTCGCTCCCGTTCTGTAGTTGACTGATGTCGGAGCAACACAGAGAAGATTGACATCTTGAGGATCAAATCATGAAGAAGTTACTGGTCTATTTCACGCTGACCTGTCTTCTCGCGGTACCACTCGCGAACGCTCAGCAAACACGAACTGAAAGGGATCTTCTCGGCGAAAAGCAAATCCCCGCTGATGCCTACTACGGCATTCAAACCGCGCGTGCACTTGAGAACTTCAAACTCTCCGGCATTCTGATCAATCACTATCCAGGTTTCGTCGAAGCATGGGCAATGGTGAAGCTCGCGGCTGCGCGCGCGAATACCGATGTCGGCGCAATGAAGAAGGATCGCCTCGCAGCAATTGAAAAAGCATGTCAGGCAGTCCTTAGCGGTAAGTATCACGATCAGTTTCTGGTCGACTGGTATCAGGGAGGCGCCGGAACGTCGACGAACATGAATGCGAATGAAGTACTCGCAAATATCGGTCTCGAATTAACGGGTCACAAGAAAGGCGAGTACCAATTTCTTGAGCCTCACGATGATCTCAATATGTCGCAGTCGACCAACGATTCGTATCCGACGGCGGTCAAGGTCGCGTTTCTGCTTCGCAACGACAAATTAATTGCGGAGTTGCAAAAGCTTGTCGCTTCTTTTCGTCTTAAGGGCGATGCCTTTCTGGAAATTGTAAAGATGGGACGCACTGAAATGCAGGATGCGGTGCCCATGACAGTTGGTCAAGAGTTTCATGCCTTCGCTGCGAGCCTTGAAGACGAGATCAAATTGTTACGCGACTCGGAGAAATACTTGTACGCGGTCAACATGGGTGCGACAGCGATTGGTACTGGGATAAATGCTCCGCAAGGTTATCCCGAGAAATGCGCCGAGCATCTCGCGAAGATCACCGGCAAACCGATCGTCCCTGCCACGGACATGCTGTCAGCCACCTGGGACCAGCAAGGCTTTGTTGTTTATTCATCGGCGTTGAAGAGTCTCGCGATCAAACTCTCCAAGATCTCGAGCGACCTGATTTTGCTTACGTCTGGTCCACGAGCTGGTCTGGCTGAAATCAACCTTCCCGCATTACAGCCGGGATCCTCGATTATGCCGGGGAAGGTAAATCCAGTGATGCCGGAAGTGATGAACATCGTCGCGTTTAGAGTGATGGGGAACGATTACAGCGTGACACTCGCCGCGCACAGTGGTCAGTTGCAACTCAACGCTTACGAACCACTCGCGGGCGTAGCAGTTATGGAGTCGCAGAGTCTTCTCTTCAACACTGCAATTGTCTTTCGTACGAAATGCATCGATGGGATTACGGTAAATGAGCGCGTTCTAAGTCGTTACATGGAAACGACCGTCGGTATCGTTACTGCGCTGAATCCTATATTGGGTTATGAGAAGGCAACGGAACTTGCCAACGAAGCCTATAAGAGTGGCAAAGGCATTCTCGAAATCATTCGCGAGAAGAAGATCCTGAGTGAGGCGCAGATTAAAGAGCTGCTGGATCCCGTCAAACTCAGTGGCCTTGATAAGAGCAAGTACCGGAGGAAGTAGCCTGAGACGTTTTCAAGCTCACAGACCGAGTTACTCAGGTGCGTGAGCGACAAAGCTGAACTAGTCGTACCACCACAAAAAAAGAAGCACAAGCGATTAAGTTTGTGCTTCTTGAGTTTTTGGGGTGCCTCGCGGCTTAGTGGATTACGATTCCCACGCTAAGTCGAAGGTTATCTTGTCGGGTACCCGGAATGACAAAAGGTTGGCCCACGGTTTGAAACGGTGTCGGCACCAAAACGATGCCTAACTGTTGATCGCCGCGGTTGATGATGTTCCAGTCGATCTGAACGGCACGAACATCGATGCGGTCGTTGAGTTTGATATCGATGCCGCCGCCAAACGCCATTGCGAAACTTGTTTCCTTGGCGTGAAAGTCACTGATACCGAAGATGACTGGAAGTTGTGGGCTGTCGACGTCGACCTTTTGATTCGCAACGCCGAACAACGCATGTGCGAAAGGTTTGAACCGCGGCCCATCCTCCAGATTGTTCTTAATCTGTATGCCACCAAGGAAATTCTGGATGGTGCTGTCGACAGTTCCGCTGCCTGCGGGTCGCGAGAAGTTGTCCTCGCGCAGGTGTAACGAGTAGTCGCCCTTGACGCCAACGTATTTGTGGAAGTTGTGAGTCACCGACAACTCGAAACCACGTAGCGTGTTTCTGCCCCCAAGAACATCGTCGATGTCCGAGTTGTTTGTGTCTCCGCCAAGGTTATCAAACTGCAACGCGGAATAACCGCCAAAGAACTCCCATTTTTTGTAGCTGTCCTGCGCGAAAGCTGCGCTGGCACAAAGCAAGAGGAGTCCTGAAATACTCAGTAATCGTTTCGTCATTTCCATTATTCTTTCCCTTTCAAGAATCGTAGCCGTTTCTCATCGGGGTAGCCCGGGTTGGAATTTAGCTTTCGGCTACGCGAACGATAACTGTAAGTTTTGACAGTTAAGACCTGAGGCAACCTTTTGTCTCATTGAAGATTGGAGATTGATGATTCTTGATTGCCGAACCCGGGGTGAGTTTTGGATCCAAGCAATCTTCAAAGGTAAATCTTCAATCTTCAATCTTAATAAGGCCTCTCGAACACTTTTTCTCCTCACTCTCCTGTTAAAAGTGACAGTTACGTGACGGATCACGCCTTCATAAGATCAGCCATAGTCCCGAGGAGTAAGCGGAAATGAGAGAGCCGTGATCCCCAGGCTGAAGCCTCGGGGAGAATGAGAGCGTGAGTCAGCGTGTCACAAGCAGCTACACAGCCGACAATAGATACAGGTGTAACGCGCGCGAGTAGCGTTCGGATAGCAACGGTTGCCTGGCTCCTCACAGCGGTCTACTACTTCTTCCAGTATGCCCTTCGGTCTGCTCCGGCGGTAATGATGCCGCAGCTCTCTGACGCCTTTGGCCTGAGCGTCGTTGGCGTAGCTTCGATCGTCGGTTTGTTCTACTACGGCTACTCTCCATTCAGTCTTGTCGCTGGCGCGGCAATGGACCGACTTGGACCACAGCGCTTACTCCCACTCGCTGCTGGCGTCGTCGGAGTAGGAGCGCTGATGTTTGCGACTGGCAATCGCGAACTCGCCGGCATTGGAAGGTTCTTACAAGGCGCTGGTGGCGTCTTCGCTTTGGTCGGGGCGATCTACATCGCGACGAAAAATTTTCCCGCCTCTAAAGCAGCGACATTAATTGGCGCGACTCAAATGTTCGGTATGGCTGGTGGTTCAGCCGGACAGTTTGTTGTTGGTCCGCTAATTGGAAGCGGTCTTAGCTGGAGTGCTTTCTGGGTAGGCATGGGCGTTTTTGGTTTGATGATAGGCGTCGCCCTTTTCTTTCTGATCCCCAAACAACAGAAAGCAGAACAGTCAGGAAGTTGGCTCAAGACTACGGCGGCCGCATTTGGCACTGTTTTCAAGAACCCGCAATCGATCTTATGCGGTTTGATTTCGGGACTGCTTTTTATCCCCACGACGATTTTCGACATGGTTTGGGGCGTGCGTTATCTGCAGGAAGCCCACGGCGTCGACTACGGAACCGCAGTGATGCGCTCCGCCACCATTCCTTTTGGCTGGATCATAGGCTGCCCACTGCTCGGGTTGATTTCCGATCGACTCGGGCGTCGGAAGCCAGTGATCATTGCAGGCGCCACTGTTCTCTTCTTTTGCATGGCGTGGATTCTCTTTGGACCAACCCGCGTACTTCCGCCTTATGTCCTTGGACTGATTACCGGAGTTGCTTCCGGAGCGGCAATGCTGCCCTACACAGTTATCAAAGAGGCGAATCCACCGCAGTTTGGTGGTACCGCAACCGGCGTCGTCAATTTTCTGAACTTCACTTTTAGCGCGTTGCTGGGCCCGGTGTTTGGTTGGAGTCTGCAGAACGTTGCCGGTGGATCTTCGCAACTCGAGTTAGAGCATTTTCAGAAGGCATTTCAACCAATGCTGGTGGGTGTCGTTATAGCAATTGTGTTGTGTTTTTTATTGAAGGAGACAGGCGCTGCCGCTAAACGGCCGGCAAACCAAAACTAAATGGAGATTTCAATGGGCCAGAAAACAGGAACTGGAAAATACGAACGGTTGTTGGAGCGATGCAAAGCGCTCGAAGCAATTCCCACTGCGGTGGCCCATCCTTGTGAAGAGTCCGCGCTGATGGGAGCAGTTGAGGCCGCACAAGCAGGAATCATCTCGCCAATTCTCGTTGGCCCTGCTGCGAAGATCGAAGAAACGGCTAAGTCGGCAAATGTCGATCTCGGAAAGCTGGAGATCGTCGATGCGCCGAACAGTGTTGAGTCGGCGAAAAAAGCTGTGGAGCTTGTGAGGGAAGGTCGCGCGGAAGTGTTGATGAAGGGCAGCCTTCATTCAGATGAGCTTTTGGCTGCGATTGTTTCTCGTGAAGGTGGTTTGCGCACCGGTCGGCGCATTAGTCATGTGTTTGTCATGGATGTTCCGACGTATCACAAAGTTCTGATTGTCACGGATGCAGCTATCAACATAGCGCCAACGTTGGAAGACAAAGTAGACATTTGTCAGAACGCGATCGATCTCGCAATTTCGCTCGGTGTGGAAAAACCAAAGGTAGCGATTCTTGCAGCGGTCGAAGTAGTCAATTCGAAGATGCCTGCGACACTCGATGCGGCGGCACTTTGCAAGATGGCTGAGCGTGGCCAGATCAAAGGCGGGATTCTCGATGGACCACTGGCATTCGACAACGCAATTAGCAAACAGGCTGCGCAAACAAAAGGGATCCGATCAGCTGTCGCGGGCGATCCAGACATTCTTCTGGCTCCGGATCTTGAAGCGGGTAACATTCTAGCCAAACAACTCAGCTTCCTGGCCAATGCTGACAGTGCCGGCCTGGTGCTCGGCGCAAAAGTCCCAGTGATCCTAACCAGCAGAGCCGATAGTGTGCGCTCCAGAATTGCGAGTTGCGCTGTGGCCAAGCTGGTGGCCCATGCACGACGGAACAAGCCGTAGAAGGGAAGTACTCTGTGCAACCTCCGTGTTTTCTGTGTCTCTGTGGTTGGGTTGGCTATGAATTACCACAGAGGCACGGAGAGCACAGAGATGGCACAGAGTAGAACTTGCTCTGGCATTGAAAGGAAGGTGTTTTACGTCAACCAAAACGAAAATCACTGTCGATGGGAATGAAGCAGCGGCGTCAGTTGCTTTTCGTCTGAGCGAGGCGATTGCGATTTTTCCGATCACCCCAAGCTCCCCGATGGCCGAAGTGTGCGACGAATGGGCCAGCCGGGGAAAGACGAACCTTTGGGGCGTGATTCCCGAAATTGCGGAGATGCAATCAGAAGGCGGGGCGGCAGGAGCGGTGCACGGCGCATTACAAGCCGGAGCGCTCTCTACCACTTTCACCGCGTCTCAAGGTCTGCTCCTCATGATTCCGAACATGTACAAGATCGCGGGCGAGCTCTCGCCGTTTGTGATGCATGTTACTGCCCGAGCGCTGGCGACGCACGCGCTGTCGATCTTTGGCGATCACTCCGACGTCATGGCCTGTAGGCAAACAGGATTTGCAATGTTGTGCTCGAACTCCGTCCAGGAAGCGCACGACTTTGCCGCGATTGCTCATGCTGCAACGCTTGAATCGCGAATTCCATTTCTGCATTTCTTTGACGGCTTCCGCACGTCGCATGAAGTCGCGAAGATCGAACAACTCAGCGACGACGATCTGCGCACTTTGATTTCAGAAAAAGCGATCGAGGAACATCGTCAACGCGCTCTGACACCCGACAAACCTGTGATCCGCGGTACCGCTCAGAATCCTGATGTGTTCTTCCAGGCGCGCGAGGCTGCAAATCCTTTTTATGATATGTGCCCGGACATCGTGTCGCGAACGATGCGTGCATTCGGCGAGCGGACCGGTCGTCGTTACAACCTCTTCGACTATGAAGGAAGTAGCGACGCGGAGCGCGTAATTGTGATCATGGGTTCAGGCGCCGAAACCGTGCATGAAACTGTCGACGAATTGATCGGCGCGGATGAGAAAGTCGGCGTCGTGAAGGTGCGGCTCTATCGACCGTTCGATCAATCGGCATTCTTAGCCGCTCTGCCCAAGACCACACGAAGCATCGCCGTGCTCGATCGCACAAAGGAACCGGGCGCGCGCGATCCTCTTTATCTCGACGTAATGACTGCGTTGGGTGAAGCTCGTGCCGGATCAGAATATCCGTTCAAGACAGAACCCCGAGTTATCGCTGGTCGGTACGGCCTGTCGTCGAAAGAATTCACTCCGGCGATGGTCAAGGCGGTTTTTGATGAGCTGAAGAACGACAATCCGCGTCGGCACTTCACAGTTGGCATCGTTGATGATGTTACTCACTTGTCACTACCGTGGGATCCCTCGTTCAGGACTAAAGCTGACGATGTGTCGACATCGTTGTTCTATGGCCTGGGAGCAGACGGAACTGTCGGCGCGAACAAGAACTCGATAAAAATCATCGGCCAGAAGACCGAGCAATTTGTCCAGGGTTACTTTGTCTATGATTCGAAGAAGTCGGGAGCAATTACTGTTTCCCACCTGCGATCGAGTCCACGTCCAATCCGTTCAGCTTATCTGATCGACAGGGCGGGGTTCGTGGCGTGCCATCAGTTCGAATTTATAGACAAGATTGATGTGCTTGAGTATGCCGCGCAAGGCGCTGTATTTCTTTTGAACGCTCCCGGTGAGGCGTCAGCCGTTTGGGATCGGCTACCGCGGGAGCTGCAAGAGCAGATCATCGATAAGAAGATTCGTTTTTTCGCGATCGATGCATACGCACTCGCCAAGCAAGTGGGGATGGGTGGTCGCATCAACACGATCATGCAGACCTGCTTCTTTGGAATCAGTGGGATCCTGCCGCGCGACGAAGCAATCGCACATATCAAAGAATCGATCGAAAAGACGTATGGCAAACGTGGGCCCGAGGTAGTGCGCCGGAACTGGGAGGTCGTCGATCAAGCATTGGCCCACCTTCAGGAAATTCCAGTTCCTGCGACGCCGAGCGCGACGCGCACGCGTCCACCAATCGTCTCCGAGAACGCGCCTGATTTCGTTCAGAAGATCACTGCGGTCATGCTGGCCGGCAAAGGCGACCTGCTTCCGGTCAGTGCGTTCACTGTTGATGGCACGTGGCCCGTCGGCACGGCAAAGTGGGAAAAGCGCAACATCGCGCTCGAGATTCCAGTGTGGGATCCGAAGGTCTGCATTCAATGTAACCAATGCGCGTTAGTGTGCCCGCACGCCGCAATCCGTGCGAAGGTTTACGACGAATCGTCACTCGCTTCGTCGCCGTCTACATTTAAGTCAACGAATTACCGCGCACCCGAATACAAAGGAAAACTGTTTACGATCCAGGTAGCGCCGGAAGATTGTACTGGCTGCAACTTGTGCGTGAACGTTTGTCCCGCCAAAGACAGGACAAATCCAAAACATAAAGCGATCAACATGGAGCCGCAGGCACCGCTTCGTGATAACGAGCGCGTGAATTACGACTTCTTCCTGAATCTACCCGAACTAAATCGCGCCGATGTTGTCAGACTGGATCACAAGGGTTCGCAGTTTTTGGAGCCGTTGTTTGAATACTCGGGTGCGTGTGCTGGCTGCGGTGAAACTCCTTACCTCAAGTTGCTGACGCAACTCTTTGGTGATCGCTTGCTTATCGCGAACGCCACGGGTTGTTCCTCGATCTATGGTGGTAACCTGCCAACGACGCCGTACACAACGAACAGCGATGGCCGCGGCCCGGCTTGGTCCAATTCACTGTTCGAAGACAATGCCGAGTTCGGATTCGGTTTCCGTCTGGCCCTCGATGCTCACGAAAAAGCTGCACGGATGCTGGTCGAACATCTCTCACCTCAGATCGGCGACGTACTTACCGGCGAGTTATTGAATGCAAAACAGGATAACGAAGCCGGAATTACTGCACAGCGCGATCGCGTCAAAGCACTCCGCGAGAAGTTAGCCTCCCTGGGAACAGCTGAAGCGCGACGTCTCGATCTATTGGCCGATTACCTGGTTAAGAAGAGCGTATGGCTCGTCGGCGGTGATGGTTGGGCGTACGACATCGGCTACGGCGGGTTGGATCACGTTCTTGCCAGCCGCCGTAACGTAAACATTCTGGTTCTCGACACCGAGGTTTACTCAAACACCGGTGGTCAACAGTCAAAAGCGACGCCGCTCGGCGCCGCAGCGAAGTTCGCTGCGGGCGGAAAACGGATTGACAAAAAAGACCTTGGGTTACTCGCGAATATGTATGGTCATGTTTACGTTGCGCGAGTTGCCTTCGGAGCGAAGATGGTTCAAACGGCGCAGGCTTTTCTTGAAGCTGAGTCGTATGACGGACCGTCCTTAATCATTGCCTATAGCCACTGCATTGCTCACGGCTACGACATGGCAAATGGCGCTGCGCAACAGAAGTTGGCAGTTGAATCAGGTGTTTGGCCTCTCTATCGGTTTGATCCCCGCCGCCTGGTCAAAGGTGAAGCGCCACTCAATCTCGATTATGGACCGCCGAAACCAAAAGTCGCCGAGTACATGCGCAACGAATCGCGCTTCCGCATGATCGAGCGCTCAGATCCCGCGCGTTTCAAACAATTCCTCGAAGAGGCACAAGCTGCAGCCGATCGCCGCTATTCGGGTTACCAGCAACTGGCACAAATAAAACTTCCTTACCCAAAGAAGACTGAATCGGCGTCTGGAAACGGAGAGGGAACCCCTCCTGGAAATGGCGATGCCGGAGAGAAGCAATGAATCTCGCAACAACATACCTCGGAATTGGTCTGCCAAATCCATTCGTCGTCGGATCAAGTCCTCTTGCCGACGATCTGGATACAGTGAAACAACTCGAAGATGCAGGCGCGGCTGCGCTCACCTTACGTTCGCTATACGAAGAAGAGATCACCGGTGAACAGATGTCGGGTCTGTTCTATGGAGACGCCCATGCCGACTCGTCAGCTGAAGCAGAAAGTTATTTTCCTGAGCCTGCGCTGGCGCCTGGTCCGGACGAATATCTCGAACGCTTGCGTCAGGTGAAGGCGGCGGTTCGGATTCCGGTGATTGCCTCGCTCAATGGCGTTACCACGGGCGGTTGGACTTCGTGCGCTCGCCAAATTGAAGAGGCGGGTGCCGACGCGATCGAACTAAATCTCTACAACTCCACAGGTGATGCTGACACGAGCGCTGCTGAAGTCGAAAGTCGCATGATCCAGATCGTTCGTGACGTTAAGCAGCACGTTAGTATTCCAGTCGCGGCGAAACTATCATCGCGCTTCACAGCCTTCGCTAACTTCGCGAGTCAACTCGACTCGGCGGGCGTCGATGGACTCGTTCTCTTCACACGTTTTCACCGGATCGATATCGACGTAATCGAGCTCGAAGTCTTGCGCTCGGTTGAACTGTCTGACTCAGCTGAGCTGGAGTTGCGGTTAAAAGGCGTCGCTGTTCTGGCGGGCCGTGTGCGCGCCTCACTTGCGGTGACCGGTGGCGTGCACACAGGTCTAGATGTGATTAAGGCGACGATGGCAGGTGCCCATGTGACGCAACTGGTTTCGGCAATCATGGCAAATGGTCCACGCCATTTGATCACTTTGCGCAGAGATGTCGAAGAGTGGTTAAGCGAGAACGAATGGAATTCTTTGAACGAAATGCGAGGCAACATGAGTTTTCAAAGGATTCCCGATCCCGGCGCTTATGAACGAGCTACGTTCATGCGGATGTTCAAGTGAGCCGATCTAAAAGGAGAGTTCAGTGGACGATTATGCACTGGTTCTAAACGCCGGATCATCGAGTTTGAAGTTTTGCGTGTTCCAACGACCCGCAGGTGAAGGCTGGCGCTTGGAAGCACGAGGCCAGATCGAGGGCATCGGCGTCGCACCGCAGCTTTCGGCGAAGGGCGAAGACGGCAATAGCCTGGTTAACGAGAAACTATCGACCTCGGTTAACGATGTGCCTAAGGCGCTGGAGACCTTGGCCAGCTGGCTGCGTTCGAAATACGGAGGCTCGCGCGTACTCGGGGTTGGTCATCGAGTCGTACATGGCGGCGCAAAGTTTGGTGCGCCGGTAGTGATTGACGACGAAGTTTTAACCGAGCTTCGCACGCTGATCCCACTGGCGCCGCTACATCAGCCGTACAACCTCGCCGCAATCGAGGCAGTCAGCGAACGACTGCCGGGTGTTCCTCAGGTTGCGTGCTTCGATACGGGCTTTCATCGAGGCCATTCGGAAGTGATGGATCTT
>DATIBJ010000200.1:0-4754 GCA_035457565.1 Pyrinomonadaceae bacterium
CAGATTGATCCGGCCTCGCCGAATTCCATCCGCCGTTCTCCCACTTGCTCCAGTTGCCATTCTGATCGCGCCGGTAGACATTTCCATCCCTGCCCGCGTAAAAGTTTTCGCCGTTCGATCCCACAAAGCCACGCCCTCCCTCGCCGCGACGAGAGATCATCGTTCCCTGATCACCGCGGGTAACGCGAGTGGTATTGCCCGCGCTGCTGGTGAATCGTTTGGTATTGACCCAATCGTCTCCCCGCTGCACGGTTGTTGAGCCCCAACTTCCGTACACACCTGAACCCTGTCGGGTCTTCGCGTACGTTCCGGTACGCGGGTTATAAGCCTCCGCAGCGCCTCGCGCGCCATACGGTCCATACGCAAATGCTCCGCGGGAATAGGTGCCGGTGCCTGGGTTGTAGCGCGCGCCAAACCCGACACCACCATATGGCCCATAGATCCTTCCCGCAGTTCCGTATCGGCCCGTGTACGGGTTGTACCAGGAGCCGTAACCATAAGTTCGCAAGGGCGGATAGTAGATTGGGTAATAACCGCCGTACCAGTAATAAGGCGGGTAATACCAACCTGTTCCCCAGACAGCACAGCCCCAACCGATCATCAAACCGCTGTAGCCTGCGTATGCCGCATAGGTGACCCAATCATCATCCTTGTCTTCGTCTTCTTCGACGGTGACGTATGTCACACTGTGAGCCTGCGAGTTTGGTGGAATGTCGTAGATTTCCTTGGGAACAGAAGTGGCAAGCGTCCATGGACCTTTCGGGGTATTGGCCTGGAACCAGATACCCTGGTACAGCATGTAATACGTATCGCCGAATTTTATGATTTCCTTGTCAGTGTTTCTGGCGCGTTGAAGTTGCGTGCCCTGGATTGCCTCGTATTGAGGTTCGCCGTTGTACGCGACTTCGGGAGCAACTACCTCTTTCTTATTAACACGCGCAATTTGCGGCACCTGCGCCAGCAAGACCGCTTCTGCAGCTTGTTGTGTTCCAGGCACTGAAGCCAACACGCGCGAGCGCGGGTGTTCAAGTGAGATGAGCTTGAAGTCTTCCGGCAGGTCCGGCGTTGTGAAGTTCCATGGTCCAAGCAAGCTTGGCGCCTTGAACCATCTGCCCGCCACGAGGTAATAGAACGGACCATCCTTTCCATAACGGAAGATATCGCTCTCAGTGTTACTCACCCATAGCAATTGAGTAGCAGGGACAGGAACATACTTTGGTTCGCCGTCGAGCAGGATCATCTCCGACGGATCAGATGTGACGTAAACACTCGGCGGCCGCTTAACGGGAACTCCCGGCAGACTGGCGCGAACATCTTTCCAGTTCTCATCGTCCGGTAGTTTGTTGAAACTCTCGGGAAGTTTTCCGGCGTTTGACCACGCTCCATTCAACGTGGTTGCTTTAAGCCAGGTCGTGTCATTGCGTAGGTAGTACAACCCTGTTGGCCCATGCTGGAAGACGTCCCAATTCGTATTGACGGCGAATTTGAGTTCGTTGTCTTTGATCGGGCTCCAGATCGGTTCACCATCAAAACCTACGAGGATCGCCGGCATGTTGCTGAAATAAATCTTCGGCGCGTCGCCTTTGATACCCGTGACGTTCTTAGGACTGATGGTGCTCTTATCAACGTAAGCCAGTACTCGATCGAGAGAGATGATGCGTTCTTCATCCGGAAGATTCTTCTCTAATTCGTTTACGATCTCACGCGTTTGTTCTTTAGAGAGTGTTTGAAAATTCGACTCCGTGATCTTTAGCGGTGTGAACTTTACTAATCGTTGTTCGAGCGCAACTGCGGTGTCCGCCTCAATCTTGATCGTGCCTAGGGCGGGTTTCTGTTCACCCTTCGCTATGTATGAAACCGCCGCAAGCGCGACAGCGTGTTTTTGATCAGCCCAGCTCGCGAACTGCGGCTGAAACACAACGATTTGGGCTTCGCTCGGCAGACTGTAACCGCGTGGCCAGCCACGATCGGCAGCCTGCGCCGTAACCCGCGTTTGCGCCGTCGAAGGCGCGGTCGTCGACTTTGCCGCACTCTTCCAAGCCACTTCAGCTGAAACCAATGAAAGAGTGACGATGAAGACGAGGAGAACTGAACTGATCATTCGTCGCATAAGGGGATCACACCTTTCTCAAATCGGGCTTGGATCTCTCCCAACCTAATCCTTTTGGGTTGATCTTAAGAACGAGTTGAGCGAGGGGTAACTGTCACTTTTGACAGTGAAGACGCAGGCCTGGCACCGCCTATTGCGATACGTCTATTAATTGCTCAAGTACTAACCTGTACGCATCCGGAGTGATGCTGGCATAACCGAAGAATGGTTTGTCGTTAACTGCAATCATGAAGATTACTAACGACAGAAAGGCGCCCATGAGACCGATTAGAATGGCATGGAGTCTCCAATCTGGGATCTTATAAAAGTAGGCGACGCCAATGCTGATGGCCGCACCCACCCAGATCACTGTCCACATTATCGACGACAGGCCGCTGCTGGTTGCTTCAATACGCAATCGACGATAGTCGAGAAGCGAGTTGTAGGCCTTGAGGGTTTCATTGTGCAATGCCACCTGACCCGGCGTCGAAGGGTTGAAGACATAAAGCTTGGCTTGGAACTCATTCATAATTAGACGTCCATGTACTAGTGTCTGGCCTTGACCCGCCTTCTGTAACGGCCAAGCTTCATTGATGATGAATACAGTGTAACTTCGGAGCAGCTCTCTCAACTCTTGGCGGACTGGAGTCGGGTAGCCACCGAGATCTCTGTACAGGGAAGAGATCGATGTGGCTTCTTTGGAGACCAGGTCAGACGCGTTCGAGTTTGTAGTCCAAACTCCGGCAGCGGTGAGACCTACAGTGATTCCATAAAACACACCAATCGCCTGCACGGTTCCGCTTACCGCTTCGTGAACGCTCTCGTGGTATTTGAGTCGCGGTATTATGAGACGCCTTACCAACAGGAGTCCCACCAGCGCGAATGCCTCAATGAATGCTAAGATAATCCACGCCGAAATGCGTGGATTGATTTGATAAATCCAAATAGGCATGAGTCACCCTCTGTCGGAAAGATCCAAAGATGGACCAAAAGGGATTTCGCGGGGCCAGTTGAACTACGGTCTTGCTTACATCACTGAACACCGCAGAAAGCCGTTTTCAGGCAATTGCAGAAACACCCTGTTGTTCCACATAATCGCGGCGCTTTTTGTCACCACCGCCGATGCCTTGCAAGTCGCCCGTTTCAGCAAGCGATTGGTCGTAAAGATCTACGAACATGCGTTTGCATGTTGCCTCTAACAGACTTAGCTCCAAGCGTAGTAGCGGCGCACGCTTTTCGGGCAAAACTTCGATCAAGTTGTCTAACATCGCTTTCAACCGACGCACGACTTGAATACTGTCCCCGCCATACTGGCGAATCTCCGTCACTGCCAGATGCACAAAATCTTCCCACTTCGGAGTGCGATAGACGAGTCGCAGATGGCCATTCTTGTCATGTTCTGTACCGTCCAAAAGACTGCGAGAGCCAACATCGCGGAGCAGATGATGAATGTGATCGATCGCCAAAACCGCTGTGGTTGGATCATTAATCGCCGGCGAGAGGGCTTTGGAAGCGATATCAACGATTATGCGAAATGCAAACGTTGGGTCTTGTTCGAGGGTACGTTCCTGGCCCAGCGCGACGGACGAGCGCAATGCGTCAGCAGATAACTCTTCGCCACCTCCGTACAGCCGAAACAGTGGATCGCCTTCGGCAATGAAGTCGCCAACCTCGGGAAGCAGTTCGACGACGCAGTTCGAACGTTCGGCGAGTGATGTGAGGCCCTTCAAATGAAACGCCAAGACGACACCATCGACTTCATTGTGAATCACGCGGCTTGCGTCGCTGAGCTGATCCCCGTTCGGCGTTTGGGCCAATGGCTGTGCTGCTTGGAATTTCGAAGGGTAGACACTTTGGACCACTTCGCGGCCTAACTTCCCCACCACCTGTAAAGCTGAACTAGGTCTAAGTGCTTTCCCTACGCCGTCGAGAAAGTAGAGAAACAGCGCGAGGTTGAAGAGAAATCCGTAGGCAGCCAAATAGCTGCTCAACAATGGAACACTGTTGTCGATTCGAACAAGAACACCGACTGAAAAAGTAAACGTAAACACGAATGCCGACACGCAGAACTTACGCACCCGACTGCGATAGACCAGTTGGATGATTCTCGGAGTTAGTTGAGCACTGCCAAGCTGGACCGCAACCAATACAGCCGAAGAAGCAACAACCACCAGTGTGAACATCGACGCGGCAACCGTTCCAATCACGGTTCGTGCGGTGTCAGGCTTCAGGCTTAATTGCCACCCAAGTGCGAGGTCGATGCGGTTGATTACCGATACCATCAGCAAACCGGCAAAGATGTTCAACACCGGAAGAATCCAAATCGAGTTCCGGATGTATAGTTTCAGCCGATGTCGGGTGAGCCAACTCACGTGTACGGTCCAAGGTTGCAGACGTATGCCGAGATTCTATGGCGAGCTTAGCTGCTAGCGTAACTGTTAGTTTTTACAGGATGAAAGAACCCAACTACAGAACGGGAGCGAAGCGACCGATTTCAATGTGCGTTGTGTGCTTTGTTAACTCCAATCGGTCGCTTCGCTGCTATGTGAATGTCAAGATCAATGTGCGATACGCGGAGCGTGTTTTTGTCTGCGTTGCTCTATCGACTCCTTTTGGACCCACGCGACGTGCCTTGGGAAACGCAAGCGGCGTAGCGCGGAGCGTA
>DATIBJ010000201.1:0-40685 GCA_035457565.1 Pyrinomonadaceae bacterium
TCAACGTTTAACTACTTTGCGCCAACCGCGACTTCAGCGAGCCAGAAGCGCGCCTGAATACCGAGCGGTGTCGTGAATCAGAGGAGGAAAAGGGAAAGAGGGAAAGGGGAAACGGGAAGGATGGGGATGAAGGCTGAAGAATGAAATCGACATGGCAACTTAGAGACGCGGCGACACGGAGAACCGCCGTGTCTCCGCGTCGCCCCGTCCCCGTGTCGGTTTCATCCTTCATCCTTCATCCCTCATCCTTTACTTGGGCATGCCTACAACTCGTCGGTCCATATCGCGCAGCGCATCCAGGTTCTTGTTGCGCAGCATGAACCTGCTTGGTCCTACCTGCATTTCCACAAACTGTGCGTCAGCCATCTTCTTGAATGTGTCGTAGGGGAATGTTATTGCGAGCGTCTCTGTCATTGACTCGTTTACGCTTTGACTCAGCAACTTCATTTGTCCGACGCGTAGCGTCTCATTGTTCACCACCACTGACAGATTCCTTTGGTCGATCGCGTGCCGCTGGTCCCATGCGCTGGTTTCAAACATGAGTTGCAACGTCACGTAATTGACGTTGTAGGCCTGCACACCAAGACAATGCAGGCTGACGGCGATGCTAACGCAGGCATTCTTGTTCATTGCCTTTATGCCATCACATGAGACGCGCATCTTCTGCAAACTGATCACGGTTTCGTGACTAAACCCGTCATAGCTGGTGTCAATCTTCCCGCCGTGGGGGGACTTTGATTGCGCGAGACCTAAATCAGGATTCGAACAGAGCGGCAGCACCAACAAGAGAAGAATCGCCGTACAAATGAAAACACGACTCAGCATGTTCATGTGATTACCCTCAGCTGACTAGATTGTGAGTAAAACCGAGGCAAGAATGAGGTCGGGGGTTGGTTCAGCGGTTAGCGAACCTGTCGGCAACATACCGAAGTTGAATCGAACATGTCAATAAGTGATTTCCGATTGTAGAGCCCTATTCGTATTTGGCCTATTCTCTTACGAGGATTCGCTTAATCAACCGTTTTATCAAAGAAGGGATATCTCTGTCCCAAACCTCTACGAAGAGCGCCAAAATTATTGCGGCTACCGGTATGACCCATTCGCCTATCCACCGATATTCCATGCGCTAAAGTTAGTACCACAAGGAGCGATGTTTGGGAACAGCCACGCCGCATCGACCCAATGGCAAGTCAAATATCCGCGCCCTTTTACTTCCACCGGCGCCTGTAATAAAGTCGCTTTCTAATCAAGATTCATTTCCGAGGTCGGCATGAAACCATCTCTGTCAGTAGAGAGTTTGCGCGAAATCACCGAACATCTACGCGCAGCTAATGAAGAATTCGCAGCTCACTACTCTGGCGAAACCGGAAACCGACAACCGGTGCATACGGTCTACGGGGGTGCTCACCTGTTCAAGGCTGACTCTGCCGAGCGTCTTGGAGCACTCGCGCGTCGGGCACTCGATCAGTTTGCACCCGACTTTTTGTCGTTCGCGCGTGCTATCGATCTACCGGGCTCCGATCACTTGCCGCAGTTGGTCGATGATGCCTCAGGCGACATCGCCGATCTCGAAAACAATCCCGATCGCGCGCGGCGCGAAAACAAACCGCTTTGGCTGGCCCACACAATTTACAAGAGAGTCAATGAGAAACTGAGACGAGAGCCTGTTGAGGATTTTCGCATCGATTTTGAAGATGGATATGGCAATCGTCCCGATGTAGAGGAGGATGGTCATGCAACTTCGGCGGCGAATGAAGTTGCCGAAGGGAGCAAGCGGGAGACCCTGCCGCCCTTTATCGGGATTCGCATCAAACCATTCAACGAAGAACTGCGCGAGCGCAGTATCCGCACGCTTGACATCTTCGTCTCCACGCTCGCCGAGCAAACAAATGGAAAGCTGCCGGAGAATTTTGTCGTAACTCTGCCAAAGATCACGATACCCGAACAGGTAGCTGCACTTGCATCAGTGCTGACTCATCTCGAACAACGGAACAGTTTGGCGAAAGGCTCTCTTAAGTTCGAGATGATGATTGAGACTACTCAATCGATCATCAATCATCGCGGCGCAATCAACTTACCGCTGCTGTTGTCGCGTGCTGATGGTCGCTGTGTCGCTGCACACTTTGGGACTTACGACTACACCGCAGGCTGCAATATCACTGCCGCACACCAACACATGCTGCATCCCGCCTGCGACTTTGCGAAGAACCTGATGCAGGTCTCATTTGCCGGCACAGGCATTTGGCTGTCTGATGGCGCTACGAACATCATGCCGGTCGCGCCCCATCGATTTGTGGAAGGTAATGTGCCGTTGACTCAGGAGCAGATCGAAGAGAACCGGGCCGTGGTCCATCGCGCCTGGAAGTTGCACTATGATCACATTCAACGTTCACTCGTAACTGGTTTCTATCAAGGGTGGGATCTGCATCCGGCACAATTGCCGACTCGATACGCAGCGGTCTATGCGTTCTTCCTCGAAAGTTTGGAGGCAGCTTCGGAGCGTTTGAAGAACTTCGTTGAGAAAGCGGCCAAAGCGACGCTTGTTGGCGACGTGTTTGACGACGCCGCAACAGGACAGGGCCTGCTCAACTACTTCCTACGCGCGATCAATTGTGGCGCTATCACCGAAGAGGAAGCGTTGGAGTTGTCGGGTCTGACGTTACAGGAGTTGCGATCGGCTTCGTTCGTGCGGATCCTAAAGAACCGGCAAGAGCTCTGATGCAGTCAGTACCGTCCGCGGTAGCGGATGGGTGCGAAGCGGATTGCGGCAATAGAACTGCCACGGTTGTAGTGGCACCCATCCGCTACCGCGGACGGTACTGGCTGCGCTGTGATAAACTTCCTCACAAACTCACCCACCAATTGGAGTGTTATGACTTCTAGAATTGAACCTCTACTAACTGTCGCTGATCTCGAAGCGTTTCCTGATGACGACGGAAATCGCTATGAGCTCATCGCAGGAGAACTCTTTGTGTCTACCTCACCTGGACTCACACATCAGATTGTGTCAGACAACATTGTGCATTTGATCCGAACGTACCTGGATAAACATCCTATCGGTACGGTCGTCTCAACGGTTGGCCTTATCCTCAGTGAGTACAGCGGCGTTATCCCTGACATCGTGTTCTTCACAAATGAGAGTGTCGAAAGAAACGCAAAGCTGCAACTCGTCAGCATTCTCACCGGCAACGAAGAGCTCACCACGCCCGTACTGCCCGGCTTTTCCTGTACGTCCAGCCAGGTTTTTGTTGTCCCGCCGCTTTTCAACAAATAGAACAATCGATAACATCGGCACAATTCCACTACCGTGCTGAGGATGCTATGACTACGCTAAAACGATCTCTGTTTTGTGTTCTGGTTCTGTCTCTGACAATTACTCCATTGATTAGTCAAAAGAAACAAACAGGCGATGCTGAGCTTGCTGAGAAGATCGCTCGATTCTCGCCGACAGTTTTGACTGCCAGTACAGCAAAGCTGTCCGTGAAGGACCGGCAGGCACTTACCAAAATTATCGAAGCGGCTAAGCTGCTGGATCCCTTGTTTCTGCGTCAGGTCTGGAGTGGAAACGCGGCGTTAGAGGAAAAGCTGAAGGCTGATACGAGTCCGGCGGGTCGTCAACGCCTGCATTACTTCTACATCAACGACGGTCCATGGTCGCGCCTCGATAACAATGCGCCGTTTATTGAAGGGGTGCCGCATGAAAAACCAGCCAATGCGAACTCCTATCCTGACGACATGACGAAGGACGAGTTCAACAAATGGTTGGAGGGGCTTTCTGATGATGAAAGGAAAAAGGCAACGGGTTTCTTCTATGTGATTCGTCGCGACGCCGGGGGCAAGTTGATGACCGTGCCCTACAGTCAGGCGTACAAGGAATATCTTGATCCGGCAGCGCGTCTTCTGCGCGAAGCAGCGGCCCTTACCTCGAACAAAACACTCGCAAACTATCTAACCAAGCGCGCAGACGCTTTTGCCTCCGACGATTATTACGACAGTGATGTTGCGTGGATGGAACTTGACTCACCTATCGACGTAACGATTGGACCATACGAAACGTATGAAGATGAACTATTCAGCTACAAGGCGTCGTTCGAAGCATACATAACGCTGCGCGATGATGTAGAGACCGCGAAGCTCGCAAAGTTTAGTGCGCAGCTGCAAGAGTTGGAAAACAATCTTCCAATTGATCCGAAGTATCGGAATCCGAAACTTGGAGCGGCGTCACCGATTCGCGTAGTTAATGAGGTGTTTGGGTCGGGAGAGGGGAACAGCGGTGTGCAGACTGCTGCTTTCAACTTGCCGAACGACGAGCGCGTTATCAAAGAAAAAGGCTCGAAGCGAGTGATGCTGAAGAACGTGCAGGACGCGAAGTTCAACAAGACCCTGATCCCCATCTCCAGGGTGGTTCTGAATCCGGCACAACGCGCAACACTGAGTTTTGATTCATTCTTCACTCACATTCTCTGCCATGAACTGATGCATGGTCTTGGGCCACACAACATTACCATCGGCGGCGAACAAACGACCGTCAGAAAACAATTGAAGGAGCTTTATTCCTCAATCGAGGAAGCAAAGGCCGACATGACCGGCCTTTGGGCGTTGCAATTCCTGATCGACAAAGGCGTGATTGAAAAGAGTATGGAGCGCTCTCTTTACACGACTTACCTTGCTAGCATGTTTCGATCTGTCCGGTTCGGAATTACGGAGGCCCACGGTAGAGGAGTAGCGCTGCAGTTCAATTATCTGACTGACGAAGGCGCAATTAAGTACGACGAAGCGGCAGGCACATTCAGCGTGGAGAACTCAAAGATAAAAGATTCAGTGCGAAAACTAACGCATGAGTTGCTGACGTTGGAAGCTGAAGGATCGTATACGAAGGCTAAAGAGATGTTGGATCGCTATGCGGTGATCAGGCCGCCGATGAAGCAGGCATTCGATAAATTGAAAAATGTGCCGGTAGATATCGAACCGATCTTTCCACTCGCGAAATAAGAGTATCCACAGATTACACCGATTACACAGATTTAGAGCTCAGATAGTTAAGTTGAGTGGTTGGGCTACATCCCTCGATGCTCAGTTAATCACTCAAGCTATCTGTCTAAGCTCTAAATCTGTGTAATCTGTGTAATCGGCGGATGCTCTTATTGTCGGAAGTGTTTGCGGAAGAACGTCGCGATCTTCCAGGCATCGATCGCTTTCCAGGGCATCTCAGCGGTTGTGTAATGGCCGCAGGGCAGCCAGACAATATCGAGTGGCAATTCGTGACGCCGCGCCTCGGCGATGGCCTGGTGCGACAGCTCAATCGGAAAGGTCAAATCGTATCGCGCGATCAGGAATCTGATTGGTCTTTGGCCCATGCGTATGAGACGTGGCATGAATGGTAATGGACTGATGGGCGACCAGTATTCCCGCAACTCGTCAAGAGTCAGGTGATCGCCAAATCCTTCACGGACATGTTTGGTTGAGAGTCCCCGCCAAACGACGTCAGCAACATAGCCGGAAACGTGATTAAAGGTGCCAGCATCAAGATTTGGCTCGTGCGCGAAAGTCAAAAACGCGATACAGGAACCCACGCTCGTGCCTAGTATCCCCACCTTTTCATAGCCTTCATTTTTCAACCACGCGACCGCGGCACGCGTATCCAACACAGCTTGTCGCATCGATTGAATCGTTCTACCGACGCTTGTGCTGACCAGATGATCGGCGCGTTCAAGTTCAGGTGGTTTGCGTTGCTGATGATAGGGAAGCGTTAAACGCAGCGCTGACATGCCAATGAAATTAAATATCCGACACGCCTCGACGTGGCTTTCAGGCTGCGCGTTCCATTGGGGCAACACGACGATGGCAGAGCGTGGTCTTTTGCCGCCTTTAGTTTTCGCTGGAAAGAACCGGCCACGCGCGATGTTGTTTTCCGGGGACGGTGTATTGAGGGCACTGGTCCACGTCAATTGATCGCCCTGAAGTTGGTAATCGGTTATCGCCGGCAGCGAATAGAAGTCCTCGCTGTTGTTCATCACGTCGCGACTGTGTCTTGTAAAGACGTCTCGCGGGTCGTCACCATTCACGTGATCGACAACGTACGGAAGGCCCCAATCGAATGGGCGAACCAGTCGATTGTCATCACGTTGGTGATACCAGCGCTCGCGCCGGTGCATGTAATCGCGCCAGAACCACATCGTCGTAAAGTCAGAAATCCTAAAGGAGAGCAGCGGAAAAGTAAAAAGGTGCGGTACGAGAACCCTCACTCATATAGTTCAACGTGCAAAACATCAGCGTTCAATCTTCAGTTCCATAACTCAAGCTGAAATAAATCACAGGTCCGGAAGGGCGGTTTACCCCCGCCTCAAGATACAAATTAACTCAAGGTTGAAACAAACTGAATCTTGAACGGGGGTAAACCGCCCTTCCTAACCTGCAATGAAACTCGCTTGAGTTGTTTCGGTGAAGCTTGAGCGCAGACGTTATCGACGTTGCGTCTTTAGCTACGGCGGTTTCGCTACGGTCTTTTGCGGGTTTCTCGCCAGCGCTTGATGAGCTGAGGCAGGAGAACAGAGGCTTGCAGTACGGATCCACTGGTGAATCTCCGCGCCAGACCGCGAAACAGGTCGGCAGCTTCTTTTGAATACCTGAACCACCAAACATCCGGCACCCAGGGCACGCGATTTACGTGAATGTGTTGAGCCGTGACCATTTCCAGCAACCCCATCCGACCATGTGTCCATCCGTAGCCACTTTGCTTCACGCCACCCCACGGAGCCTGTGCGATCGCATGCGTGTAAACCACCTCGTTCACCATCACAGTGCCCGCCTGAATCTTCTCCGCTACGCGCTGACCGCGTGCGATGTTGCTGGTCCAGACGCTCGCTGTCAGTCCGTAGATACTATCGTTTGCCAGGCGAATAGCCTCATCTTCTGAAGCGAACTTCATGATGGGCAACACTGGGCCAAACGTTTCGTCGCGCATCACTTTCATTGAGTGATCGACATTGACGATCACGGTGGGCTCGTGAAACCAGCCGTCAGTGTCTCGCAGGCGCGCACCGCCGGTAAGGATCTGAGCACCTCGAAGTCTTGCGTCGGCGATATGATCTTCGACAAGTTTGAGTTGTCGTTCATTCGCCATAGCCCCGAGGTCGATGTTCTCTAAATTCGGCGCGCCCTGTTTCAGCGCGAGCGTCTCATTAACCACGAATTCGGTAAATTCTTTGGCGATAGATTCGTGAACGTAACAGCGTTCGACGGAAGCACATGCTTGGCCCGCGTTTGCGAATGCGCCCCAGACGGCCGCGCGCGCAGCGTTTGGTAAGTTTGCATCCTCAAACACAATCATCGGATCTTTGCCGCCCAGTTCGAGCACAACCGGAGTGAGATGTCGAGCTGCGGTTTCCGCGACGCGTTTTCCTGTCTCGGCACTACCGGTAAACATCACTTTGTCGACTCCGGCATCTACCAGTGCTGCGCCGGTGGATCCATCGCCGGTAACGATCTCGAGAACTGAGTCGGGTACTCCCGCCTGTTTGAAAACTTCTCCAATCTTCAAGGCGGTGAATGGAGTTAACTCGCTTGGCTTTAATACGACAGCATTGCCGGCCATTAAAGCCATCACCACTTCAGCGAGCGGTGTAGCCCAAGGGAAGTTCCAGGGAGAAATGACTCCGATCACGCCCAGTGGCTTATAAACGACCTGCGACGACCGGCCCATCAGTCCGTACTGACCGATATCGATTGGTTGAGGCTCGAGCAGGTCTGCGGTGTGGCGCGCGAAGTAGTGCATCAAATCCAAACCGGGAACAACCTCCATCGAGATCGCCTCAGGCACTGGTTTGCCGCTTTCGCGCGCAATGATTTTGGCGATCTCGTCGGTTTCTTTAAGCACAATCTCGCGCGCTTTCAGTACCATCGCGGCGCGCGCGCGAAATGAAAGACTGCTCCATGTCTTTTGTGCTACGCGCGCGCGGCCCACAGCTTCACGAACTTCGGTGGCCGTTCTTCGCGCGGTCCGGCCAATTTCCTCGCCCGTCGCCGGGTTGTAGGAAATGATCTCGGAACTGGGTCCAGTGGTAATCGTTTGCGTACTCATCGACATAGAAACATTAGACAGGATTTACATGATTTACAAGAAGCAGATCCACCGATTTCCACAGATTACACAGATTAGAACTTAGAAAGAGGTGTTGCGTTATAAGACTTACTTTCGGACGAGGGGGTGCTCAATAGCTCAACGTCGCTATGTAGACCTAATCTGTGTAATCGGTGGAAATCGGTGGATCTGCTTTTCGTTGACAGCAAATTTTCCTCAATTCAACTCCTCGGCTACAATGGTCGCCTACTTTCCCCAGAAATCATAAGGAGAATCTCGATGATTCGACCGCAGCTTCAGGAATTCATGCGTCGTATGGAGCCAAACTCTGTCGCTATTATTCCGAGTGCGCGCGAAGCCACTCGCTCAAACGACACGCATTATCGCTTTCGCCAGGACTCGGATTTTTTCTATCTCACGGGATTTGAAGAACCGGATGCAATCGCTGTCATCAAGCCCTCGCAAGCGCCGAAGTACACATTGTTTGTGCGCCCCCGCGATCCGGAAAGAGAAATCTGGGATGGCCGCCGCGCCGGAGTGGAAGGAGCCCGTGAAGAGTTTGGCGCGGAGGAGTCGCATCCGATCGCGGAGTTTGATGAGAAGCTTCAAGAGATTCTCGACGGAGCCGAGCGCCTTTATTACCGGCTGGGTTCCAACCGCGATCTCGACGAAACAATCATTCGAGAGATCGCACGCATGCGTGCGTTGAATCGCAAACCAATTCACCCACCGCAGACGATCATTGATCCGGCGACGATTATTCACGAGCTCCGAGTGGTCAAGAATCCCGAAGAGATCGAGATCATGCAACGCGCCGCCGACATAGCCGCTGAGGCGCACGTTCAAGCAATGAAGGCTGTGCGGCCGGGAATGAATGAATACGAAATCGAAGCACTGATCGAACGCGTATTTCGCGAGCGAGGTGCATCGGCGCCTGCGTATACGTCGATTGTGGGTGGGGGTCCGAATGCAACTGTACTTCACTACATCACCAATGATGGCCAGCTACGTGATGGCGATCTGATGTTGGTTGATGCGGGTGCTGAATACAAGGGTTACGCATCGGATATCACGCGCACATATCCGATCAATGGTCGGTTTACTAAACCGCAGCGTGAGATTTATGAACTAGTGCTAAAGGCGCAGAAGTCGTGTGTCGAGATGGTGCGACCGGGCGTCACGCATGATCAGTTGAAGCAGCATTCGATTGAGGTGTTAACGGAGGGAATGGTCCAGCTTGGTTTGTTGAAAGGTGATCCGGAAGAACTAATCAAAGAGAAGAAGTACGAGCAGTTTTACATGCATGGTTTAGGGCACATGCTCGGGATCGATGTTCACGACGTTGGTCGTTATTACTACGGCCAAGAGTCGCGCGCGCTGGAGCCCGGCGTTGTGATGACGGTTGAGCCGGGAATCTATGTGTCAGTTGATACTAAGGATACTCCAGAACAGTACCTGGGAATTGGCGTGCGTATTGAGGATGATGTGTTGTGCACGAGCAACGGGCCGCGCGTGCTGACTACGAAGGTTCCGAAGGAAGTGGATGAGATTGAAGCCTTGATGGCGCGGTAAAGACAGGCGCAGCAGGCACCAACGCAGGAATAGGAAGACGACGCCGAGGTGGACTTACTGGTGCTCCTGCCTACTGATCCTGCGCCTGTTTTCACCAGCCAGTGGCGAAGAGGCGTTGGCCGCCCTCACTACACAGTTTGGTACCATAGTGCGCATAACACTCAACCTTCATTCACACAGTTCGAGGTACATAACAGCAACACTCAACTTCAACGGCATAACTCAAGATGAAATGAATTAACCTGTAATTTATTTCATCTTGAGTCGTTTCAGTGAAGATGAGCACTGATTTGTTGGACGTTGCAAATGAATCGGTGCTTGAGTGTTATGTGTGAGCGAGGACATGACGCCGATTCTCAAATCTCACATCATAATTCTCAAATAATTCTGCTTACGCAATCGACAACTCACCCACAATTTCCCTCAACACCTCGCGCCCTCTTTCAACTTCATCGGGCTTAAAAGAAATCGCGCCGACAACAGCGTGTCCGCCGCCGCCGTAGCGTTCGCAGATCTTTGCGATGTTGTGAGTGCGCGGACGTGGCGCCCATGGATTTGATCCTACGGAGATCTTTGTGCGGTGTGAGCCGAGCGTGAGAGCGACCGAGTAAGTCGCTTCAGGATGTAGATAGTAAGGAATGAATTTGTTGAAGCCTTCGTAGCCCTCGTCAACCAAATCAAAGTGCACAACTCCGTTCGCACTCACAGCCTTTTGTCTAACTACTTCGAGCGTCGCCAGGTGTTGCTGGAGTATTGGATGAAACCGACTCTGTACTTCGTCGCTATTTGCAACCTCATCCAGTGACTTGACCGTGAGGTCGCGAATAATCTGTTCAATGAAGAGATCGTCGGGATCTGCTTCGATGACCTGCATCAGCTGCAGCGCCGGTTCCTTCAACTCGACACACTGAGCAGCGGATTCGTAGAGTGCGCCATCGATGACGTGGGCCCAATGGATTAATGGTTCAAGCGGCGTCGTGTCGAAGCCAAAGCGTTCGCTTGCGACTTGAGCGATAAACTCGGTGCACGATTTTTTGGCGGCGTCGAGAAATTTCTTACCGGACGTGTCGGCGCGAAAATGTGCTTCATCTTCAGGAGTCAGAAATGCCGACTGATGATGATCGAACCACCACGTGAGTTTTTCTGACGCCGCGTATTTGAAATCGACGATGGCGTTTTCGTCGCCATCGAACATCGTCATATCGAAGAGATTGCCGGGACGGTGCAAGAGGCCTTTGTACGCTACCTCCGCGTCAGGGTTGATTCGTTCTTTGTAGAATCGTGTGAATGTCGCAGCTGAAGCTACGCCATCAAAACAGTGGCCGTGGTAAAGCAAACGAAGTTTCATTGAATTGCTCAAAAGCGGGCGATTCTAGCAACCAGGATGCTGTGAGGCAAAGAGGCGATGGGAAATCAGTGGTCAGTTATCATTTGACATCTCTCATTTGTCATTTAGGAAAACCAGCCCCGGATTCGCACATAGACGCAGATCTAACCGGGCGGCGTTAAACCCTCTTTGCCAATCAGGCTTTGATCTGTGTGTATCTGAAAGAATCTGCGGCTGGTTTCCTAAAATGACAAATGAGAGATGTCAAAGGATAACTGACCAATGATTTCTTTTGCTTCAGCCTGGCGAAGACCTAATTATCGTTCTTGCAAGGAGTGATTACGCCGGCGTTCATGGATGCCAGTTTGTCCGCAATGAACTTATCGACCTCGTCTTCAATCAACTCTCCATTAACTACCCACGCTTTTTCAATCAGCACATCGCCCGAGGCATTGAGCTTGGAAGGCTCGAGGAAAATATTCCAGGGCGAGCCCCATTTTCGCGTGTCGCCCGTTAATTGCCGATATCCGTAGTGAGGCGTCTTCTCGCGATCGTCGCGCGTCTCCGACTCCGATACTATCGGGTAAGGCGGCCCAGCCTCGCCAAAGAAGGCCTTCACGTCAGTACGCGTCGCGTATTCACTGACGCCGATGACCTGGAAGCCCTGGGACTTGTACTTCTCATAAAGCTTCGCAGCTATCGGCGCTTCGTTCCGCCAATTGCCACACCACGGCGCGAAGTAGACGACCATCACCAATTTCCTTCCGCCCAATAAGGTGCGAAGATCTTCCGGCTTCTCAGTCTGTACATTTACCAGAGACCAGTTCTTGTAATTGACGGTCTTCTCTACCAGAGGTGAATACTCATGGCCTGCTTGCGCGAGTGCGTTGAGTGGCGCCAGGGCGAGAATGATGGTGGCGAGAATCAAATACTTCTTCATGCTGCTTTCTCCCGTATTACTGAACAACTGCTGTTGCCTGGGCTTCATCGAGGAGGGGCTTCACTACCGCTTCCCAAGTGGCGCGATCTCGAGCGCCGATAATCTTTTGTCTGATTCGTCCTTCCCGATCGATCAAATATGTCGTCGGCAAGACTGATTGTTCAAACTTAACCCTGGCGTCGCTTCCTCCGATCAATACTTCATATTCAAACTTCGCGACTTCTTTCTGATAACTGTTCACTCCCTCGACACTATCATCGAGCGAAGCGCCGACTACTTTCAAACCCTTTGCTGCGAGATCGTGTTGCAGGGAATTAAGAGCTGGAATTTCCTCACGACAGGGAATGCAGTACGTCGCCCAAAAATTCAGTAGCACCACCTGTCCCTTCAGTTCATTCAACCGGAATGATTTACCAGCCAGCGTTTGGAATTCGACATCAGGCGCAGGCTCGTATGTCGTGTTCGTTTTGGTCGGCGGAGGCGGAGCAGGCTCTTTTATTTTCAGTATGCCTTCGAAATTTGGAATCCACGCCATAAATTTAGAACTCGTCAGCAAGGTCGATTGTCCCGTCATCACCAACAGCCCGACAACAATTAACACTAGTCCCGACACGACCTCGACTTTATGCAGGTGCTTGCGGAAGTTTTTGTAGAAACCAAGAAACTTGTTGATGCCCAAGCCGGTCAGCAGGAACGGTACGGCGAGTCCGGCGGAATAAAAAGCAGAAAGCACGAGACCACTGCGCCATCCTCCGCTCGTCGCTGCCAAACCTATAATGCCGCCGAGAATTGGGCCAATGCATGGCGTCCAGCCGGCCGCGAACGCTACGCCCAGAACTGCCGAGCCGATCATGCCTCGAGGTTTTTCATCCGAGAAGAAGCGCGTGTCTTTATAAAGAGCGCCGATCTTAAGTAGACCAATCAGTTGCAGACCAAAAGCGATAATGACTAGGCCACCGATAATACGAACCCATGGGTTGCTCGTTATCGCTGCGCCAACCAAACCCGCCGTCGTGCCGAGGATAAGGAATATCACCGACAATCCTGCATTGAACGCGAGCGAGTTAAGAATCACCGCACGTTTACTACTTGTGCCTTCCTTCAAGCGGTCGATACTAACGCCCGAGATGAGTGAGATATAGCCAGGCACCAGGGGCAGCACACAAGGCGACAGAAACGACAGTATGCCGGCAGCGAACGAAATTACTATTCGAAAAAGAGTTATGCCTGAATCTTCCATATAATCCTGTCAGTTCTTTACTACTGATGCCGAAGTCTCAGTCTTGTTCTCAGCCGGTTCATTTAGCAGTTTGGGAATCATCATTTCAAGCCTGGAGAGCTCCGGTTCAGAGGCACTCGACGCAATGAACCGCAGATTTCCGCGACGATCGATCAAAAACGATGATGGAATCGCACCGACTCCGTAGTTGATACTATTGACCTTCGAATCCGCAACGACGAAACCGTACGGCAGCTTGTTGATTTTCTTGAACTCGCGGAGATAAGCCAGCTCCTCAACCGGAGTCATTTTACGCCCCTCGCCGTATCCGTAGTAATCCGTCAGGCCGAGTATGACCAGCCCCTTATCTTTATACTGTTGGTGCCATCGGATCAGCTTCGGAAACGTGTAACGACAGGGACCACACCAATGGGCCCAGAAATCGATTAACACCACCTGTCCTCGAAGGTCCGACAGCTTGATCGGTTTCTGATCGATCCATTCAGTTGCCTTGATTTCAGGTGGCAATGCATTACCAGTCGCAGGTTCGTTGAAAATCTTGTTGAGGTCTGTTCCGGGAAATGCAGTTGCCAGTCGAAACGTTGCCTGCTTGTAGAGGTTCGCCGAGGGGAAGGTGATCGCAGTCCGGCGAAGTTCCTCGAACTGGTTGATAGCTGCTTTATTCTGGTTTGTCTTTACGTAACCCTCCCAGAGCAGCAGAGCCGACTTCATCAGCATTTCGTCGCGTCTGAACGGGTCGTTGGTACGTTCAACTGCGAACGCCCGAGACGCGTTCAGCATCCCCTGAGCGTGTTTGATCAAAGCCGGATAGTCCTTCGCTCGCAAGAAGGCGTCGGCGATCAAGAATTCCATCCTGTAAAGATCGTCAGGATTCTGCGGCTGGTGCTTTCTGTAAGAGTCGACTGTCGCTTCTGCTTCCTGTATCTGGTTCTTCTTGACCGCATAGAGCACAACCAAGTTACGTGCGGTCTGCGATTGAGTGCCGTCAACGGTATCTTTCAAAAAGGTGCGCATCATTTCCAACGCGCCATCGGCGTTACCGGCGAGATGATTTAGCATTCCAAGGTAAAAAAGATCCGTGGGCTCGAGATGCGTTCGACTTCGCAGCGTCTCCGCATTCTTCACTGCCAGGTTCTTCTGTTCCTCGCGCGTCTTCGCTTCCAGCTTTGCATCGTAGGGAAGTTTCTGTTTATTGAATTCCTGATACCTGCGACCAAGATATCCATTCGCATCTTCGTACAAGGCTTGTGCAGGGCGGTCGTCGACCTTTGCAGATGGGTCCTCTTTTACCGGCGCCTGCGGAACGACGTTAACGCCGAATGCGGCGAGGACGATCAGGATGGAAAGGATGCGAGTCAATTGGTACCTGCAGTCGCGTGACGGAATCTATTTGGACTAAATGGCGCGAGAGCTGCTGACTCAGCCGGCTCCAGAATCGCCTGCGCGATCAATTCGCCCGTAACCGGAGCCAATAGGATTCCGTTCCGGTAATGGCCGGTTGCATAGTGCAGCCCAGCAATTTCATCACAGGGCCCTAACACAGGCAAACCGTCAGCGGCTTTTGGTCGAAGCCCGGCCCAGATGTCGACAATCGGGAGTTGCGCGATTCGAGGGCTGATTTCACGGGCATTTGCCAGAATTGAAGCGACTCCGCCTGCTGTCGTCTGCTTGATAAAGGTGTTTGGCTCGCTGGTGGAACCCGCGAGCAAGCGACCGTCTTGCCTGGGGACGATGTATCCGCGGTGGGAATAGACGACGTGTCGCGTCAGGGTTGGCTTCGCTGCCAGGCAGACCATTTGACCCCGCACTGGTTCAATGATCGGGGATCTCCATCGGTTTCTTCCTGTGATTCGAACCGATCCGCTCCAACAGCCAGCTGCGAGCACGACTGTGTTGCAGCTGATGAAGCCGTGTGAAGTTTCGACACCGACAACTTTGTTGTTCTGAGTTCGGATTTCATCTGCGCCCGTGTGCGTGAGAATCTGTACGCCGAGTTTGGTAACCGAATTCGCGAGCGCACACATGAGGCGTCGATTTTCGATTTGGATATCGCGCGGGAAAAACAACGCGAGCTGCACGGATGGATTGATTAAAGGTTCGACAGCGATGACTTCACTGGCAGTTAATTTTGTGAGATCGAAGCCCGAGTTCGTTTGCCACGAGAATCTCTTTTCGCAGTCGAGTACGTCTTGTTCTGTCAGTGCGAGGTAGATTGTGCCGGTGGTGTCCAGCTCGACGTTGACGCCGGTCTCTTCCATCAGGCGGGCAGCGAAATCGACGTACATGTCACGGCTGCGACATGCAAGTTTAAAGAATTCATCGTCTAGATCAGCTTCAACTTGCGGCGCCAACATTCCTGCGGCTGCGTGTGATGCTTCGGTGCCGAGATCGTCTTTCTCGACGAGGCAGATGTCGCGCACGCCTCTTACCGCGAGTGAACGAGCGATGGTCAATCCGATCACTCCTCCACCGATAATAACTACCTCTGTTGAATGGTTGTGCGACATCGATTGAAAGTGAAGTCAGTACCACCTCGCGGTAGCGGGTGGGTCTAACATTGCCGATTGCCGATTTTTGATTGCCGATTGGATCTTGCGATTTCGGCCAATCGGCAATTGGCAATCAACAATCGGCAATAGCTGCGCACCCACCCGCTACCGCAAGGTGGTACTGACTTCATGCCACTGAATTGTCAGTCGCGGTGCAAACGCTTATTCTTTGCAAGGCCAAACACAAGACCAAAGACCAAAGGCCAAAGACCTAAACCAGAACTCTGATTTCAGAAGAGCAAAATTAACTGAAAATGCATCGTATCACACTGATTCCAGGCGACGGGATTGGACCTGAAGTCGCTTCAAGCGTAGTCAGAATCATTGAAGCTTCAGGTGTCGAAATCCAATGGGAGACTCATTACGCAGGAGCGCAAGCGCTCGAGAAATTCGGCGAGACGCTACCGGCGGAACTGCTTGAATCCATCAAGCGCAACAAAGTCGCCCTGAAGGGACCAATCACGACGCCCATCGGCAAAGGCTTCACTTCCGTCAACGTCGGTCTGCGCAAAGCTCTCGATCTCTACGCGAACGTGCGACCAGTGCGCGCTTTACCGAACGTTCCGTGTCGTAATCCCAATCTTGATCTGGTTGTAGTCAGGGAGAACACGGAAAGCTTGTATGCAGGTCTGGAGCACGTTGTCGTTCCAGGCGTCGTCGAGAGCTTGAAGATAATCACTGAGAAGGCCTCAACACGCATCGCGCGCTTCGCCTTCGCGTACGCAAAAAGTGAGCATCGGAAAAAGATCACGGTCGTTCATAAGGCCAACATCATGAAGTTGTCTGACGGACTCTTTCTTGAATGTTTTCGCAACGTGTCGAAGGCCCACCCAGAAATCGAGCCTGACGAGAAGATTGTCGACAACGTTTGCATGCAGTTGGTGATGCGCCCCGAACAGTTTGACGTGATGCTGCTCGAGAATCTCTACGGCGATATCGTTTCTGATCTTTGTGCCGGCCTAATCGGTGGACTCGGGTTGGTTCCCGGCGCAAACATCGGTGAGTTGGGCGCTGTCTTTGAGGCAGTCCATGGTTCAGCGCCTGATATTGCCGGACAGGGAGTCGCTAATCCCACCGCGTTGTTGCAATCAGGAATCCTAATGCTGCGCTACATCAATGAACGTGCCGCGGCCGACAAGATTGAGAACGCGATGCTGGAAGTATATCGAGAGGGGAACGTCCGCACGCGCGATGTTGGTGGCACAGCGAAGACTGCCGAGTTTGCGAATGCGATTATTCAGAAGATGAAAGGCTAGAAGAATATCCACAGATTAAAAACAATCGGCAATGTTCGAGACTCGAGTTATTCCCGAAGCTAGCCCACTCAAGCTATTAAGACGAACGACAGTGGCGTTCGTCTTAGCTTTTCTCTGCATCGGAGCCGTTTCGACTTATCGCGCCTGGGTCCAGGTTCAGTACCTCGAGCTTCGTTCATCGGAGTCGACGCTGCGCAGCGGTTCAATTGTAGAAACCGTTGTCGTCAATTCCGCACGAACCACCATCGCCGTCCGACTGGAACTGATCCAGGGAACTCACGCGGAAACGCTCGATGTTTTGGAATTACGTGGCAACGAATTCGGATTCTTCGATCCGCGATCCAAACAGGCAGGGCAGAAAATAACTCTCACGGCGAATCATCTTGCGAGCTTTCAACCTGGAGAAGCTGTCTTACGTGCTACGGGAACCGGCCGGCCGCAATGGGGTCGCACGCCACCACCTGTGATTCGCGAGATGAACGTTCAAATCACTCCCCAATAAGCTGTTTTCACACAGGCAGAGATTTATCATTCAGATCTACTCAACTCTCTGCGTGTCCTCTGTGTAGCAAGTGCATTAGTTCTTGTTTTCCTGAGAAACTTTTTGGGAACGGCTTTGCCGCTCGATGTGAGGCGATGACTCCGCCTCGCCGAAACGGGCTTTTTTCGATTCGGGCTATGCCCCTGGTTCGGGCTGTGCCCCTTCGCGTTCATGACCAAGTCAAGGTGTGTGGAACGAAAGCAGCAGGTCAAAGACCGAACCACGGGCACAGCCTGATTGTTGGCTTGTTCGGAACCCAAATTGCACGGCTGAGACGCAGAGCACGCCGAGGACACGCAGAGAGTTGAGTAGTTCTAAGTGAAGAAACTTTAGATTAGGACACTACGCCCGTAATCTGGCCCATTGTTTATCGCGCTTCTCTGACACATAATCTGCGCGCTCTTTTGCCCATCTCCCCCTGAGGTAATTGACATGAGGATCAACTGGTCTCGATTTGTGATCGGCGCGTTAGTCGCAACGGTTATTTGTTTCTTTTCTGACGGGTTCATGCATGAACGATTGCTCGCCAACGATTGGAAGAACGTCTACGGCGCCTGGGGTATTACTGAGCCGCAAGAGCACAGTACCGCTCTGATTTATTTCTTCATCTTCGAAATTGGCCGCGGCGTGTTGTCGATGTTCCTTTACGTGTTGATGCCAGGCTGTTGTGGCGCGGGTCCTAAGACGGCTGTGTTCGCAGCGATTGCCGCGTGGTTTGCTTTTTCTCTGACTGCGCCCGCTCAGTTCATTCCGCTTGGTTTCTTCTCAAATCAGCTTTGGCTAAAAGCGGGTGCAATTCAGTTGGTCACATCAATCATTGCGACACTCGCAGGAGCTGCGCTTTATAAAGACGCAAGAACTCAATCTACTGCCTGAGCTTTATCACAATTAGGAGATCCCCGTGGCTGTAAATACTGTGCAACGCGCCGATAGAGATCACCGGCTCTATACTTGGTTCGCGATCTTCATGCCTCTGATAGTCCTTTTGGGCTTTGCTCGAACGTACTATCTCAAAGGGGTCTTCAGTGGTCCCACACTTCCAAGCCTGCTTGTGCATCTGCACGGCGCGGTGATGACTTCCTGGGTAATCCTCTTCATCGCCCAGGTTTGGCTTGTTGCGTCCCGGCGTACAAAGGTCCATCAGCGCCTTGGGATCATCGGAGCCTTGCTTGCGCTGTTGATTGTGATCGTTGGTGTCACCACCGCACTGTTTGCCGCGGCGCGCGGTTCAAGTCCAGGACCACCTCCGCTTCAGTTCCTGGTCGTTCCACTGGGCGACATGGTGCTGTTTACCATGTTCGTTGGCACCGCGCTTTACTTTCGTCGGCGACTGCATATTCACAAACGATTGATGTTGCTGGGCGCGTTTTCCCTGCTTACGGCAGCTATCGCTCGCATCCCACTGAATTTTATTTTGAACGGTGGTCCATTGGCGTTCTTTGGACTAACAGATCTCTGTCTGATCGGATTTGTTCTGTTCGATAGTCTGAAAAATCGCAAACTTCATCCGGTGTTTCTATGGGGCGGTTTGGTGTTTATTGCATCGCAGCCCTTGCGTCTGCTTCTGGCTGGCACCGACACCTGGGTTCAATTTGCGACCTGGCTTGTGGCATTCGTAAAGTAAATGACTCAAAAGTTCGATCTCCACACGCACTTCTACACTAAAGAGTACTTCGAACAGATCCGCGATCTGCCATCGGAGTTTTCTTTTGCGCAGAGCCCAACGGGACAAACGATCATTACACTGCGTGGCGCTCGTTTCTTCGGTGTGACGCCAGCGATGACTGACGTCGCCAAGCGTATTGAAGACATGGACCGTGTGGGTATCGACGTTGAAGTCGTTTCGCTGTCGACGCCAAACGTGTTCTTCACGGATGCCGAACATCAGCCTGGTATAGCGCGTCTGATCAACGATGCATATGCAGATCTAATCTCGTCACATCCGACTCGGTTCAAAGGGTTCGCCTCGATTCCGATGGATGCGCCCGAAGCTGCATTAAAGGAGCTTCATCGCGCGATAGACGACCTGCAACTGAACGGAGTTGTGCTTTTGAGCAACATCGGCGGGAAACCACTGACGTCTGCTGAGTATCGTCCCTTCTTCGAAGAAGCAAACCGGATGGGTCTTTGCATTTTTCTTCATCCGATGATCCCGCAGAACTCAGAACCTTTCCGCGAATACGTCTTAGGTCCGATTGTGGGGTTTCCTTTTGACACCACTTTGGCTGTGGCGAGGATGTGTTACTCGGGGATGTTCGAAGAGTTTCCGAACATCAGATGGATCGTAGGGCATCTTGGCGGTGCGGTGCCTTACCTGATGGATCGCATGGATAATGGATATCGAGACTTCGCAGAGTGCAGGGAACGGATCGATAAACTACCAAGTGTCTACCTGAAGCAGCTCTATTACGACACCGTTTCGTTTAGCCCCTACACATTGAAGATGGTGCGCGACATGGTTGGCGCCGATCACATGGTGATGGGCAGCGATTATCCTCACTTGCTTGGTTCGATTGATCGCGCAGTGAGCAGTATCGAAGGACTTCAGATAACCGAGCAGGAGAAAGAAGAGATCTTCTCCGGGAACGCGCTTTCGATCTTGAATAACGGTTAGCGCCAAAGGCGGTCGAGAACAGCCCAACCCACCATGAAAGTTTCAACGGACAGGATCATCAGTCCTCAATCTTCACTGAAATAATTCAAGTTCAGATGAACGCAGTCAGGAATGGTGGCTTGCCGGCTTAGATGGGTAAACCACCTTCCTAACCTGCCTTTCAACTCAGTTGAGTGGTTTCAGGGGAGCTTGAGTGCTGATTGTTTCCCACGTCGCTCTGTTCCACTGCGCCTTGCACAAAAAGTCCAAACCCCACCGACGGAGTCGGTGGATTGTTCAGATCCTACCTAGACGGCCAGGTACCAAAAAAATGTTTCGCGCCGGCGATTGACGCTGAATGGCCGGACCGCGCATTCGTTCGCCGGCGCGAAGAATACTGGTGGTCATTGTTTGTAGGTTAAGTCTGAACAATCCACCGACTTTCCCGTCGGTGGGATTTGGACTTTTTGTGCAAAGCCAATTCCGCTGGTGTTAAGGATGGACAGGCGTAATCCATCAGAAAAACCGCCTATTTGGGACACAGAACTTACCTGAGTGAAGTTTCTTCCAACCAGCCTGTAACTTTTGTTGAACTGAGGTGTTTTAGGTAGCGTAGCGCAGCTTATGGCGAGCGAAGATGAAGAGTTCACCATGCTGTTTCAGGAGTTCTATCCGAGTCTCTGCCGTTTCCTCGAGTGCTTGCTGGGCGGCCGCGCAAACCTGGCGCAAGACCTGGCTCAGGAGAGTTTCCTGCAACTGCATCGCACGGCATGGGGAACATTGCCGGTGGGTGAAGCGCGCTTCTGGCTTTACCGGGTCGCTCGAAACTTCGCTCTAAACGAGTTTCGCAAATCGAACACGAGGTATCGGCTCTTTGATCGGGTAGTGGAAGTGATGACGCCTCGGGGACGGAACCCTGAACAGGAGTATGAGACGCGCGAGCGACAGGAGTTAGTGTTGCAAATGCTGCATAAGCTTCCGGAAGACCAGCGAGTCGCGTTGCTACTGCGCGAGCAAGAGCAGTTGAGCTATCGGGAGATTGGGCAAGTGCTTAAGGTATCCGAGAGCAAAGTGAAGATAGATATCTTTCGCGCGCGCACCGCGATACGCGAGTCGTGGGCAAAACGAGCGCGGGCTTTTCATGCAAACGCCGGCTCACAAGGCACCGTGGAGATGTAAGTAGGTTTTATGAATTGCGATTTTACAGAAAAGATTTCTCAGTTAATCGACGGCGAGCTTTCTGAAATTGAAGCGCGCGAAGTGCAGCGACATCTGACGCGATGTGTCGCGTGCCAGGAAGCGCAGGCCGACTTTCTCAGCTTCCGCAGCGAGATCAGTAACTACAATCCATCACTACATCCGGCCGCTCAGGCTGATGCGCTGAAGAGAATTCTGGGCCAGCCAGTTGAGCAGCCGAGGATTACGCGTGCGAAGCCGAAGCTCGGTTGGCGTTGGAGTTTTGCTTCGCGAGCAATTGCGTTTGCTTCATTCATCCTAATTGCGGCGCTCACAGGTTTCATCGTGTATCGCGCTACGCAGAATAAACAAGTTGAGCCGCCACAAATCACACAGAAGAATCCGCTACCATTATTTGTGCCGACGCCGCAGGTTACACCGAACAATCACGAACCCGGTCACGCAGATCCTCCTAAGTCTGATTCAGCGCCAGCAAAATCGAAACAGATTCGTCGGATGTCACCATTGGTAAGAGACGGAAGCAACATCGCTCAGGTTCAGCCGGACGCTGACACGACTCAACCGTCGAACTCCGAGAAAGCCGGGGACATGCAGGCACTGACCGCAATGCATCTGCAAAAGTCGGAGTTGTTATTGCGCGCGTTCCGGAATGTTCGTACATCGGAAGCCGGACGTCCGGCAGAGATCGACTACGAACGAAAGTTGGCGCAACAGTTAATCGTGCGAAACATGATGTTGAAGCGTGAGGCTGATGTGTCTGGCGACATACAGGTGTCGAGTTTGCTCGAGAATCTGGAACCAATTCTTTTGGATATCGCGAACCTTCCGAAAGACGCCGGCACAGATGAGATTCGTGTCATCAACGAACGTGTCGAGCGCAAGAATATCGTTGCTCTACTACAGGTGAATTCAACTGTGCTCGCGCGAGCGCTGGACGACGATTGATCGAAGTCCATTCACCAATCGTAATTAACGCCTCACTTCAGAGGCACAGGGAACAGAGAGATGACTTCTGCGTTCATTGATCACCGCTCGATCGTCTGCGCTTGCTCTCAGTTCTCTGTGCCTGTGCGGTGAGCCTAAACCAAATCAAATACGAAGGAAGAGAATTAACGCCATGATGCACTTGTTCAATTGGAACTATCTTAAATATGCGGTAATCGCCGCCGTCACGCTCGGCGCGATGCTGGCGATTACGATTTATACCCCCACGGCCCACGGCAGCGATCAGGAGCTGAAAAAACTAAGTAACTTTGTGCAAGGCACGAAGACTAACACCGCAGCAATGCAGATCTTCCGTGAAGGCCGCGACTTCATTGAGGCTCAGAACTGGCAAAAGGCTGCCGAGAAATTTCGCGACTTTATATCCGGTTACCCGAAAGACAAAGATCTTGACGCCGCTCTCTACTGGTATGCCTACGCACTTCACAAGCAAGGTAGTAAAGATGATGCAGTCAAACCGTTGCTCCGCCTGATTGAAAATTATCCGGGCTCGTCGTGGCGGCGTGAAGCTGACGCCCTCCTCGTTGTGCTTGGGCGACAGGACAAGGTTAACGATATTCAGAGTCGCGAAAACTGTGAGCTCAAGATTCTTGCGCTTCAAAGTTTGTTCCAGGCGGATGAGGAACGAGCCATCACATTCGTGACCGAAGTTCTGAAAACAAGCCCGCAGCAATGTCCGGGTTTGCAATCGGCTGCTGTGTCGCTACTTGGGTCGCACGGCGGCGCGCGGGCCGTGCCGATGTTGCTTGAGATTGCCCGTTCAAATCCCGATGTGAAACTTCGTCAAGCAGCCATCAGGCGTCTCGGTGATCAGCATACTGACACGGTCGCAGACGAATTGATTAAGTTGTATGACGCCGACCGAACGAAGGAGATACGTGCTCAGATTCTGCGATCGTTGGTGGAGTCGCGAAGTGCGCGCGGTACTGCGAAAGTGATTGAAGTCGCGCGCAGCGGCGAAGATATCGCATTACGCGCGTACGCCCTTCGCTTCATGGCGGAACTCAAAGACGCCAACTCCCTGGACGAGTTAATCCGGATCTACGACGCTGACAAAACACTCGAGATTCGCGCTCAAATCATTCGCGTGCTGGCGGAGCGTGACGATCCAAAAGCGAAGGCAAAGTTGCTCGATATTGCCCGCCAGGGTGAAACACCCGAATTGAGGATGGAGGCAATTCGTCGTCTTTCAGATAACCGCCGACTCTCGATCGACGATCTGTTCGGTTTCTACAATACTGAGGCCGATGTGAGGCTGAAGCAGGCTTATCTGCGTGCCTTCGCCGATTCGCAGGACCCACGTGCAGAAACGAAGTTGTTTGATATAGCGCGCGGCAACGACGCATTGGATCTCCGGATGTACGCACTCCGTCGATTGGGAGATAAAGACGACGAACAAACCACTACGCAGCTCGTTGCCATGTACGACACCGAGCAAAACCAACAGGTGCGCATGGTGTTGTTGCGTGGTTTTGGAAACTCGAAACACAAGGTCGCCGTACGCAAGCTGATGGTTATCGCCAAGAACGATCCGTCAGTGGAAATGCGGAAAGTCGCTGTCAGGTATCTGGGCGAAAGCAAGGATCCGGAAGCATTGAAGTTTCTTGAAGACATTCTAAAGTGAAGCACTAAGACTTCCGTGCTCTGTGATGTTGACGACGGGTTCTTCATCATGTAGCTCGAAATCGCAATCGCGGAGCACGGAGCACTTCACCAACCCTAGCCGCAGATTTCGCAGATGAACGCAAACAAAACCAGTTCCAGATTCGCTTGGTTTGATCTGTAATTATCTGTGCAAATCTTCGGCTCAACTGAGAATCACCTCGCAATCTCGGATTCGCTGAATCAATGGGAGGGCAGTTCATGCGACGTTCCAAAACGTTATCGATCCTAATCGGCCTTTCTTTCGCACTTATCGCGTGTGCTCGAAGTGGTCAGACGCAGCAGCTGCAAATCAATGGCACCATTTCGAACGACGTGCAGGTGCAATCACCTGACACGACGGTGCAGAGCTTTACTGCGGTTCAGGGAGCTGACCTGATGGCAAAGCTCGAAGCCGCCCGGGCAAAGGCTCGCAGCAGCGCTTCGCCGTTTTGGTCTGCATACGCTTTTGACGTCCGCCCGGGCGTAGCCGTCGATCCGGGAATCCGTGAGTTCAACGGCTCAATAAACACCATTGGCGAGACTTCGGTGTTTGTTGGCACAACGTCGAATGGGCAGCCTGTCGAAACACGAAACCTCGCGATTTTCCTCTTGAGAGAACCGGCGACAAATCAAATCACGCGAATGGAAGTTTACAATCTTGAGAGAAAGCGTGAATACAGTGGCCATCCTGTTTACTGGTTGGGTCGCGCTAATAACGAAGAGAGTTTGAATTACCTGCGCGCGCTGGCAGCCGCTGCGCCGCTCGATCGTTTGAGTGAGCGTGCCGTGCTCGCGATTGGTTTGCATGACGATCAGCGAGTCGGCGGTATGCTCAGAAACTTCATAACCACGTCACAGAATCAGCGAATACGTTCGAGTGCGACTTATTGGCTCGGTCAAGTCGGTGGTGAGCAAACGTTTCTCGCTGGTCTCGTTCGCGATGAAGCTGAAGATAAGAAGATTCGACGGCAAGCTGCCCACTCGATTGGCGAAGGTAACGATCGCGGTGCACTCGCAACGCTGCAGAATCTTTATGAAACCGTGAAGGATCTTGACGTTCGGCGCAGTGTGGTTTCAGCTGCTGGTAACCTGGAGGAAGATCCACAGGCATTCACCTTTCTTCTTGGGTTATCGAAGAACGATCCGGATTTTGAGTCACGCCGCATTGCAGTTCGCCAGTTGGGCCACTTCAAACGCGAAGACGCGGCTGATGAGATCATGAAGATCTACAACGCCGATACCAACCTGGAAGTGAAGCGGTCGGCATTGAGAGCGCTTGCAGAAACCAAGAGTCCGCGAGCACAACCCCGTATCCTGGAGATCGCTCGCAGCGATACAAATTCCGAGTTGCGTCGATCGGCAATCCGAGTTTTGGGCGAACGTGGGGAAGCGGCGATTGATGATCTGATCAAACTGTATGACAGCGAACGGATGCCGGAAGTGCGAAAGACCGCATTGCAGTCGCTGGCTGAAATAAAAAATAACCGTGTTGAGGACAAGTTGTTTGAAGTAGCCCGCGCCGATGAATCGACGGATTTGCGCCGTCAAGCGATTCGGTTGTTAGGAGAGCGCGTTAGTAGGCGTAGTTTTGATTTTCTGAGCGCGACAGCGCAGAGCAATGATGCGAATGCAGAAGTGCAGGTACAGGCAGTTCGCGCAATTAGTCAGCGTCGTGCGGAAGAGTCGGTGCCGCTTCTGATCAAAATCGCGCGCACGCATCCGAATCAAATGGTACGTAAACAGGCAATTCGTTCGCTAGGGGAGTCGGGCGATCCCAGGGCAGTGGAATTCTTCCGCGAGGTTTTGACGAAGGAATAGGGTCTAAGAAGGGGAGCGAAGCGACCGATTGAACTGACGAAGCACGAAACGCACATTGAAAGCGGTCGCTTCGCTCCCGTTCTGAGGTTGACGCTCAAAGTACAAACACCCAAGGTTTCACCGCGGGCTCGAGAATTCGGAAGGCGCAATGAGTTGCGCTACAGCCTTCTGAAATCTATCGCCGCGGTGAATATTTTTGGGGAATTCTAATGCAACGTGCAAAACATCAGTAGCTCAAGTTTCACGGTAACAACTCAACGTGCCAAAGCGCAGGTCGAGAAGGTGGCTTGCCCCCGCTCAAGTTCGTCATAACTCATCGTTGATGGTAGTGCCACTTTATTGAGCCGGGGCAAGCCACCCTTCTTCACTTGCGATTATTTTAGGTTGAGCTGTTTCAGTGAACTTGAGTGCTGTTTGTTTCGCACGTCGCTCCGTTCAATGGAAGTTGAAGCAGGTGGTGTCGGCGATTATTTTCCGGATCTGTCCACTTCATAGTGCAAACGCACCACTCCATCTTCGTAACTCTTACTTGATAACAGTTTCAGCTGGATTTGCAGGTGTCGAGGTTGGATGAGAGGAATGCCTTCTCCAATAAAAACGGGCATGACGTGGATGATGAATTCATCTAACTCACCCGCGTCGAGAAATGAACCGATAATACCCCCACCGCCCATCATCCAAATGTCTTTGCCAGGCGTTCCTCGCAACCGACTTGCGAATTCGCTTATCGGTTCATTGACGAACTGTGCGTACTTGTAGTCCGATTCAATCGGCGGGTTATGTGTGAACACATAGGTCTTCATGGACTTGCTAAACCCGCCCTTTCCTTTTGTCCTGCCTATCGCTTCATCGAATGTCCTTCGTCCCCAAAGCACGGTGTCAATCGTTTTGAAGAAATCGCTCATACCGTAATCTTCCGCTTTGCGAGGAACATTCAGCCAGTCGACATTTCCATCCGGTCTCGCAATGTAACCATCAGCGCTTGTTGCGATATAGACGATGATTTTACGCACGGTTAATGCTCCTCTCGCGATTTGGTCTTTGGCCTTAGGTTATCGCTCAATCATGTGGGCGAACAGTCAGTACCACCTCGCGGTAGCGGGTGGGTGCGAAGCTCAATCGGCGTTGATCAATCGCGGCCGAACTTCGTACCCACCCGCTACCGCGAGATGGTACTGACTGTTCGCCCACATGATTGAGCATTGCCAAGGACCAAAGGCCAAAGATCACTCGATCCTCAATGCTTTACCCGATACCTCAACACCACGCACCCATTACTCAACTGTTGACAACTTAGTAATTCCAGATCGATTTGTCGCGGCATCTCGTAAAACAGAGGAATTCCCGAACCCAGTAATACCGGATGCACGTTGAATCCAAGCTCATCGATTAGTTCAGCTTCAAACAGAGATTTCGCCAACTTGCCGCCACCCATCACGCAGATGTCTTTGCCCTTTTGCTGTTTGAGTCGGCGCACAAACTCGGCCGCGTCTTCCGACACAAGCTCTACTTTCTTGTTTCGCAGCTTCTTCAACGTACGCGACAAAACGAAGGTCTTAACACCCGGTTGTTCTCCACCACCGCCCATTCTTGCAGCAACTTCATAAGTTCGCCTGCCCATTATGACCGTGTCGATCGTCTTCCAGTAAGTCTTCATGATTTGGTTTACCTCTTTATCCCAAAGCAGCCAATCGACCGCGTCGTCTTTCCGCGCAAAGAAGTTATCCAAACTGTTCGCACCGCCGAATGTGACCTTACGCATTGCCACTCCTTTCGAGGCCACGTGAAGATAAAGCATCAAACATGACATCTGTTGTCATGTTTGTAGGATAAAATTCGAGCATGCGGGCCGACCGATTGTTGTCGATAGTTCTATTGCTGCAGGCTCACCACCAATTGACTTCACGAGAGCTTGCCTCCCGACTTGAAGTCTCTGAGCGCACGATTCATCGCGACATGGAAGCTCTGAGTGGCGCCGGCATTCCCGTGGTTGCGCTACGTGGCATTCGCGGCGGCTGGTCTCTTCTCGGTGAGTACCGGACGAATCTGACAGGCTTGAGCGAAGCCGAAATCGAAACGCTGTTTGTCACTAGGCCACCGAAGTTGTTGGCTGATCTAAAACTGGAGAAAGCTGCCGAAGGAGCAATGCTGAAACTGTTGGCAGCTCTGCCGACAACTTTTCAGCGTGCAGCCGAGCGAGTGCGCAACCGGATCTATGTCGACGTTGGGGGATGGGTGCGACGAGAAGAAGCCGTACCTTTGTTGCCGGTCTTACAAGAAGCGATATGGCTGGAACGTAAGGTCACTTTCACGTATGAACGCGGTCCCGAATGCGAGGCCGTTGATCGTGTTGTGGATCCACTCGGGCTCGTTGCCAAAGGAAGTGTTTGGTATTTGGTGGCAGCTGTCGGTGATGGCATCCGCAGCTACCGGATTTCTCGTATCAGACAGGCTGAGGTGATGAATGAGCCGGCAACAATTCCGGCCGATTTTGATCTTGCTACTTACTGGACATCTTCCGCAGCGGCCTTCAAATCGAGCCTCCCAAACTACACAGCAACATTTCGCGTGGCGCGTGCCATGGTTCCATTCTTACGTATCGCCGGCCGGTTTGCGCGCGTCAGCGACGTCTACGAAACTGAAGCAGACGGGTGGATTCGAATCTCAGTCGGTTTTGACGTAGAAGAGATGGCCTGCCAGTTCGCACTATCGTTTGGTTCGAAACTTGAGGTACTGGAGCCGGAAACCCTTCGTACGAAGGTTATCCAAGCGGCGAATGAAACGGTGGAGTTCTACAAACAAGCAAACGCTTAAGGTTTGATGATCTCAAAATCAATCCACTGCACAGCGCTGTTCTTTTTCTTTCCTGAATCAATCGTGACCAGTTGGAGAAAATATCGGCCGGGCTGGAGTTCCGGTTTTAGATATACAACTCCGCTCGTCGATATCCGCGTTAGATCCCTCTGGTTGGCTACATTGACACGCAAAGCGTCCGCGGACTCGACCAGCTTACCCTCACGAAACAACTTGGCGTCGACTGTAAGTTGCGGTTGACCGTCGCTGGTGTTTGCGTTGTAGATCACGAATCCGAAAACCAGGTTACTCCCTGCCCGGAACTTTCGACTGACCGGATTCGGGCTCAGGCGAGCTTCGACGTTCGCATCGGTCGCCTTTTCTGAAGGAGCGGGCGCGCTAATCGTCAGAATCTTTTGTTCTGTTGCACCGGAAAGAACAATACCTGACATCGAGAAGTCCCGGTTCGGGTCGGGAACAGTGACAAACTGCCCTGCCGACCCGACACGCGATGAGACCAGATCACGTGCAGCGACTCGCAATTGATAAGCGCCCGGTCGTTTTACCGTCATGTCGAAACGCAGCAACAGTCCATCACGGAGAGCTTGTTCGTATGCGCTTTGCCGCAGGCGAACAATTGGTGTAACAACGATCTCATCTAACGGCCGTCCATTACCGCCGAAGATCATGCCTCGCATTTCGACAGCGACTTTATGCCAACCTTCACCGTCGTCTTGAAACGTCAGACTTTTCGCGTCAATGAAAAGAAAAGATCTTAGTACCGAGCCCAGGGCGGGATCGTTGGCGAAAATCGTCGCCAGATCGATCGCAATGTCATGTGCGCGGAAGGGGGAAGTCAGTGCCGCATCTGTCTTGCTAAGCTCATGTCGCAGCCGATTGGCTTCATCCTCAGTAAACCCGTAAAAGCCCTTACGCGTCCTTATACTCAGACCGGATCTCTTAACCTTTGCTGAGATGTGATGAAAACGACGATTGAACGTTTCACCAGTCGGGCGATAACCCAGCAAGTAATAGCCTTGCTGATCGTTCATTATCTGGTCTAACTTGAAATCGTTGGAGTTCCTTACCAGAAAGCCTCCGGTATCTTTCGATAACACGTCGGCACCTTCGCGTCTTCTGATCAGCTCCGACATCCTCGCGCGCCTGATGGCATTCAACTGGTCATTGATCATCTGAGGGGTGACGCCGCCTCTTGGATTGCTGTTCGAAATGGAATCTGCCGCCGTTGGTCCAGCCACCTGCAGGCCCTGCGTGTCGACACCGTAGATGACCACGGAATTGCGAATTGCTATCTCCGCCAGTCGTTGCAAAAGGGCGTAGTAATCTCTCTCACCGACTGGCGAAGCCGGATCGTCGTCGCGCACCATTATGTCCTGTTCCTGCCGCGGAATGCTGTCCGAGAACAACACCATCGACTTCCGTCCAGGCAATTCACCCATCGCTTGTAGGATGAATCGGAGTGAACTGAGTGATGAACGAACGGAGTCCCATCCACAGGTCGAATTTGGGTTTATTGTGAACGGCACAGGGTCCGGTCGGATTGGTTGAAACACCGTCGGCCCAACGCGGCTACAGACGTTCCATTGCGCTTGTGTGATCGTGGAGTGAAGCAGTCGCTTATCATTCGTGAACTGCTGGAGAGCTCCGATGTCTGCTCCTGTGCGAATGATCGCAACCAGATCGTTTGGTTGCATTTGCTCATCGACGAACTTCCGCAGCTGCTTTCGCACCTGGTTGATACTGTCAGCGGATAGACCGAGATCGTCGATCACCAGGGCCATGATGCGGCGAGCTTCGTTTGGTTCTATAGGCGGAGGGGGTGGTCCGGAGACATTACGACTTTTGGGTGACGTCACGGCCGGAGCCGGCGCCGCGCTTGAGGCCGTCGAAGCATTTGACAAGTTCGACACGTACAGGAAGTTAGTAATTGTCTGGCGCTTTCCGTCTTCAAAGATCTCGAAGTCGTCCGCAGTCAAACCCGTGACAACCTTGCCATTCTTGGTCACAACAACATCCACCTGAACCAGGTTTGTTGTGATCCGAACTATGTCGTCTTTGTCTTCCTGTGCAGTTGGGCGAGGTGTTGGCGAGGGCTGTTGAACTTGACCAAGAGTTGTCGCCGCAAGCGTGAGACACACTAATACGGCGAGATACAATCTGGAATTCATCATCTCGTCTCCATTCGGGTGGCCAGGGGAGAGACGGTTACTACTTGATTGGTTCGGCGTTGAACCTTAAACGCTCGAAAGAAGTTTCTTCCAACGTTCCCACGCTTCGTCGCGTGCTCTCTTATTTGCCTTGTAATTGGTTAGGTCTTGTTGGTATTTAGCCGCAGCCTTGTCGTCGGCATCTTTGTCGCCCGTCGCTTTCGGCGCCGTTGGCTCTGGTGCCTCACCTGCGCGCATGAAACCGTGACCTGCCCCTTCATACGTGACGGGATCGAATTTCTTCGACAACTCAGTCATCGCTTCAATTGTTTTCGGCAGCGTGGCGTTGATGCGTGCATCGTTACCGGCATAGAAACCGTAAACCGGTGCTTTGATTTTTGCCAATGCACCCTTGTCAGGAGTGCCATCAGCCGAAGCCGGCGGTGGACCGTAGAAGACAAAAGCGGCTTTTATGTCAGGGCGGTTTGTGGCAAAGCGGAACGATTGACCACCGCCCCAGCAATAGCCGGTGACGACTACCTTTCCATTCGAAGCCGGCAACTTGGAGACGTAATCGGCAACAGCGTTCAAGTCGGCGGTGATTTGATCCGGTGGCAGATCTCGAATCGCCTGGCCCACTGCGTTTCGATCCATCGAAGTTGTTCCACCGCCATTGGGACCCATCCCAGATAGCAAATCTGGCGCGATTGCTACATAACCCGCTTCGGCGAGTTGATCAGTCAGGCTTTGTATCCAGTCGCTCATACCAAAGATCTCATGAATGACTAAAACAGCCGTCGCCTTCGTTTTTACTTCAGGATAAACAACGAAGCTGTTGACTTCCCGATTTCCATATTTGATCTTGACCCATTCCTGATGACGAGACGATTTCGCGAGCCGCTGCTTGGCCCATTCCTGGGTTTCAGGGGCGTCGGCCGCAGGTGATGGCGCACCGTGGTGGTGCCCGCTCATGTCCTGCGCACTTGTGCAACTGGGAAGCAAAAACAACGCGGCCAGTAGACTGATTAATGTCTTCATAGTTGATCGTCTCCCGAATATAGTGTTGTTATTGAAGGGGTCTACTTATCCTAAAGGGGAAGAGGGAAAAGGGGAAGAGGGGAGCAAAAACTAAAACGGTATCATTGGTCGCATGTCATTTGAAATTTATCAATTCTCATTTATGAACGCCGGCGCGGATCGAGACGGATACACCGGTGGCGACGCGCACGACCGGATCTGCCTTGCGGCATCGTAATCTCTACAGCCGCTGATCTCGTGTACCTGCGGCCAGGTTTTTCTCAAATAACAATTGATAAATGTCAAATGATAACTGACCAATGATTCCCTCTTAATCCTTTTCCCCTCTTCCCCTTTTCCCCTTTTCCCCTTTAAAAGCGTCTGGTGTCCTCACATGCTCCGCTCTCACGCCGACGCCCACCAGTCGCGCTGGAATGCGGCGCAAAAAAGGGAACCATTGAAAAAGTCTTAAAACAAAAGGAACCGAAATCTGTTTCGTGTTACCGAGGATCGGTTTCAGAACGCGGTTCTGCATGAACACCTGAGCTGCCTGCGTGACGCGCGTCGCAAACAACCTGCGGCGTTGCACCTTTTCCAGATCTTTTTCCGTCAGTGTTTTGTTCTTGAGCGATTCGGCAAGAATGTTTGCCGCCGCGACTGCATCTTGTACCGCCACATTTATGCCTATGCCACCCACCGGCGACATCGCGTGCGCTGCGTCGCCAATGCAAAGCAGACCTGCTCGATACCATTTGCGAAGTCTGTCAACGCGCACCGTCAGCAATCGAATATCATCCCAATCACGAATCTCGTTGGCGCGGTCGCACAGAAAAGGTGCGACGCTTAACATGTCCTGGCGAAAAGCCTCAATGCCGCGCTGCTTCACTTGGTCCAAAGATCCTTTTGCAATTAGATACCCGCATTGCCAGTAGTCACCGCGATTCAGCATTACCATCACTCGGCCGCCCGCGAATCTTCCCAGCACTTGGCTCGGATCGTCTGGCTGGCGCGAGATGCGAAACCACATTACATCCATTGGCGCCCCAAGTTCTTGCACCGTGAGCCCAGCGCGTTCACGAACAAGTGAAGTCCGACCGTCAGCGCCGACCACGAGATCTGACGTAACGTTCTGCGGACCTTCCTTTGTTTCTACTTTTGCACCGACAATGCGTCCATTTGTCTCGATTAGATCTGTTACTTCGGCGTCCATCCACAACTGAAAGGTCGGATACTGGCGAGCGAGGTCGGCTACAAAATCCAAAAAATGCCATTGCGGCATGAACACGATGTACTTGCACTTAGTGGGCAAATGTGAAAAGTCGGCAAACGGTATCAGTTCGTTGCCAAATTGTCCGGCAAGTTGTTTGAGCTTCTGATGTGGACGTGACAGAAACTCATCGAGCACACCAAGCTCGTACATCAGTTCCAGAGTGGACGGGTGAATTGTGTCGCCGCGGAAATCGCGCAGGAAGTCGCCATGCTTTTCGAGCACGAGCACATCGACACCGGCGCGCGCCAGCAACAATCCCAACATCATCCCTGCTGGACCACCGCCAGCTATGCAGCAGCTAACATGCATGAGGGAACCTAAGGGTGATAGCCGATTTCGGAATTCGGATTTCGTTCATCTGATCTGTGTAATCTGTAGATCTGCTTATCGCGGCATTGTCATTAACGCGGCGTACGTTTCAATACCATTCCAAAGGTTCTGGATCCGCAGGTTTTCATTTTCTGCGTGCTGGTTGTTGTCGTAGTTGGCAATCGGAACGGTGATCGTCACGGTCCTCAGGTTGTCGGTGATGATTGAAAGGGGCAGGCTACCACCGGATGTAGGGAGCCTCACAATCGGCTGATCAGAAGTCGACTGGACCGCAGCGATGACGGCGAGGGAAACAGGCAAGTCCATCCTGGTTCGCTCGGCGTTGTAGCCACCGGCGCGAGCGATAATGGTGGCGATTCGCGCATGTTGCAGCCTCTCTTCATTAGTAGGTTCACGATCGATTACGAAGTAACCCTGCTTGCGGACGTGCTCCACCAAACGTTGCACTTGCCGGTGATGATCATTGCCCTTCACCAATCTAAGATCGAGTACCGCTGTCGCCGTTGTCGGAATGATATTCCGGGCTAACGATCCGATATCGCCACTCGCAAATCCATTTATATTCAAAGAGGGAAGATTCAGCAGTTCGAGAAGCGTCTTGCCTCCACCTTCAGTTTTCGCCAAACCCAACTGAGTCTTTAGCTCCGGATCGTACTGCGGAGCTTCGGCTATTGCCTTCCGTTCGAGTTCACCCAGAGGTTCGACATCATCGTACCAACCAGCGATGGTTACTCTGCCGTCTCCATCTTTCATTGAGGCGAGCAGCTGGGCCAACGCAGATGCCGGATTTGGGGACCAGTTCCCGTAATGTCCGCTGTGGAGTGGTCGCTTGGCGCCGTAAACCGTTAAGTCGACGTTCTGGTCCCCGCGGACGCCAAACACAGCCTGTTTCTTTCCCGATTGATGAACTGGTCCATCGCAGATTATCCACGCATCTGCTTCGAGCAGTTCTTTATGAGCTTTGATGATTTCACCAAGATGCGGCGACCCGGCCTCTTCTTCTCCCTCAAGAAAGAACTTGATGTTGGATGTCAACGCGATTCCTTTGGCTTTTAAAGCTTCGAAGGCGGTGAGAATAGTCATCACTCCAGCTTTATCATCCGATGCCGACCGACCGTAGATCCGCCACTCCGGATTAATTGAATCGGTATCGCCTGGTTGAGTGATCGTCTGACCACCCGACTCGAGGGCCGCCGAACGAAATACTGGTTGCCACGGCAAGCTGCCTGACCACTGCTTTGGGTCTGTGGGCTGCCCGTCGTAGTGGGCGTAGAGAATCAAGGTGCGCGTCGCGCCGGGAGTTTTCAATTCAGCAAAAACAGCGGGTGGAGTGTTGGGAGTTTGTGCTTCCAACAATCGTGGATTCAAGCCGCGTTGTTTCATCATCTCCATGATCATCTGCGCGTTCTTGCGAACGTTTGGGTTGTCAGAAGCGATATTTGGTACGGAGAGAAGATTCAAGAATTCGCGCAGCAAACGATGTTCATTCGCTTTTCGAAATTCGCGGACTTGTTGTTGGATAGTTTGGCCTCGCGCCTGATCGAATGAGATGAGAAGCATGAGTGCCGTGAGCAGAACAACTCGTAGCCGCATAATGGTGATTCTCTCTTGTGTTGATGGAAATTTTGGAAAAGCTGGTGAGACTATTTCGCATCGCCGCGCCGGGAGTCAAGGAAAAGACAAAAGAGTATCCACAGATTACACAGATTAAGGCTTAGATAGCTTAGTTGATTGATTGTGCTTCTATCTTCCACGTTGAAAGATGTAACCGCGAGCACTCAACTTAGCTGTCTCAGCTCTTAATCTGTGTAATCTGCGTAATCTGTGGATACTCTTCCGCGGCAAAAACTATTTCCTTACAACACCACCATTCTCCAAGCCGGTGTAAACATCAGCCGGAAGCAATCCGAGCCATGGATCCGACTTGGGAGTAATGAACAGTTCCGCATAAACCTTCTCGTTGAATGCGGCAACATCACTGCGCGCACGATCGAAAACGAGCCAGGCGTGGATCTTGGTGTGCATGAGATATTCGTTGCGAACAGTGTCGAGTGCGATCAGTTCCTGAAACTGACGCAACAATGCGGGTAAAGAGTTCGCTGCATCCGGTAGAGCCTGTGTTTGACGTCTTATCAAGCTAATGCTGCGTTCGTCGAGTTTGGTTTCGTCGCGATGAAGTGCAGCGATTTTTTTCCAGGCTGCTTCATCAGTAATTCTCCCGAGCTCGTCGGAGCCTGCCGTCATCGAACGTAGCATCGTCGTTTCAGTCACAGCTTTTGAAACCGCAAGTGGCATGACCCTCAGAGCTTCACCATACTGACCTCGGTTAATCGAAACGCCTGCCGGCTCTTTGCCGCCAAATCGCTGAATGTCTTTTAGCCAGGCAAGCGAGATCTTGTTGGTTCGATTCCGATGGTAGGTGTTTAGCAAAAGGAGTCGCCGCTCAGGTTGGCTGGCGCGGATCTGCTGGAAAACAGTCTCGGCATCCGCCAGTCCTGCCAAGAATGCGGTTGGACCATATAGTCCAGGCAACGCGTCCAGCAGACGGCCCTCACTGTCGAGTATGTAGTGAATGCTGTTGCCGGTGATCGTTCGCTGGAGTTTTCGTCCATCGCCAAAATCGATCGTAATCAATGGCACGGGTCGGACGGTTTCCCAGTGAAGTACGAACCGTTCGCGCAATGATTGAGCGACCGTTGCATTGGAATAAAGTACCGTTCGGAAGAAACGACTATTCGCGCAACTCAATTCGTCAGTGAGCTTGCCCAGCAATCGCAGCGACAGGATAGGCTTGCCGGCAATGGTCGCGGCCCTACGCGCTTCGGAAAGATTCGTGTACCAATAAAGGCCCGACAGGTAGCTATCTTTCTGCTGGCTGACACCATCGAGCGCCGCTGTAATTCTGGTCCACTCAGGCGTCGATTTTAGTGTCGGGTTCTCGATGTGCTGATCGATTGCCTCGCGATTGCCTTCGAGGAGGCTTTCCAGCCCTGCGGGCCCGAGCGACCGCAATTCGGCGATCGCGGCCGCTGCCTCGTTTACATCTTCCGACACGGCTTTTGTCGCCAGCGCCGCACGTGACTCGTTAGCAAGTGAATTAGTGGTGAAGACAAAGAGAAGCGCGAACAAAAGGAAAGACAACTGCTTAGTCATGCCAACCTCCGGAATGGACTTACCTGAGTAGAACGGGAAAGAGTTGGCGATTAGAACGCGGGGGTCACGATTTCCGCGCCAAATTGCCCTTATCCAACTCCATCCCTTCTGTAGAACGGCTTGGCAGGCCAAACTTGCGGGGGGAAAAATGCGGTATTTTCGCAGTCCGGCTTTGCCGATGTGAGGCGACGGCTTTGCTTCGCCGCAACGGGCTGGATTCATTTCGGGCTATGCCCCTGGTCTGGGCTCTGCTCGTCTCCGCTACCAACTGCGGCGCCATCGAATCACATCTTTATCCACCAGCGGCGGCTGGTTCTCTAACGGACGACCCGCCCATATCCTCGTGCTTTGCTGAAATGGTAACGGGGGCGGAGCCCGAACCAGGGCATAGCCCAAAATGAGAGAAGCCCGTTACGGCGAGGCGGAGCCACGCCTCACATCGAGCGGCACAGCCGTGATGAGAGAGGCTCGTTGCGGCGAGGCGGAGCCACGCCTCACATCGAGCGGTAAAGCCGGACACCGATTCTATTTTTTTGCTAAGCCAGATCGGATCTTCTTTGGGAGTTTATCGTGGACGAGTTGATAAGCGTTTTTGAGGAGTTCTTTTAGTTCTCGTTGTGACAATGCATTCCAATCTTCCAGCGCCACCCAATGATAGCGGGCCACGTAAGGTGCCGGAATAATGTTTTCGCATTCAACGAGCTCGGCAAATTTCTCCGGCGTGCATTTAAATGAAAGCTTCGTCGAGTACTTCGGATCCAGCGTCGCGACCGCAAACATCTTTCCGCCAATACAGAACAATAAATCGTTGCCCCATTGAACGCGTTCGGTTACGTAGGGAAGCGAAAGACAGTAAGAGCGAATCGATTCGAGATCCATCGCCCGACTCCTTAATCGACGGCTGACTCAGTTCTTAACCAGGGCGAGGCGACCTACGGGATCATGCCACCGCCACATCTCCTTTTTATTCTCAAGGTGAACCCCACCCAGCCATTGGTCCATACCGTTTAACTTGACGAAGTCGTCTTTTCCGGCCAGCACCGATTGCCCTGCTTTAGTTAGCTTGAAGCCTGCGCGTTTCATCGTCTTCGGGTCGACGGCACGTTCTAACGGGGCATTCGTGATCTTCAGCAGTGGGTTGGGACCATCGCCCAAATTAATCAGTGTAGCCCATACCTGAGAGTCACCAAGTCCATACGTTTTTTCGGCAGCAAGAAACTTCGGAAACATATCGATGAACTTTCCATAGCCGTCGGCGATTATCTGCAAACCACTTTTCTCGATTTGACCAAGCCCGTTCGTTGTTGATGGAAAGCGACGCAGGTGCGCGGACAAAGCTTGAGCAAGGAGAGGTAGCTTTGAAGTGTCGCTGTGAAGCAGAAGTTCAATTGCCGTGGGATTCGGAGAACGAAAGGCTTGCCATGCCTTGGCGCCGAGTTCGAGCTGCGCTTTGGTCACTTTCTCGCGTTTCGGAAACAGCGACGCAAGTTCGTCCTCGGTAAGTTCGCCTAGTCCACGAAAATCTTTACGTCCGGGAAAGGAATCGATATTTATCAAACTGAGGCACGTCTTCTTTAAGTCGGCTTCATAAAACCAGTCGAGCAAATACAACAGATTCAACTGGCAGAACAAATCGTACTCAAACCACAACACAACTTCGTCATGTTTTGCGGCGGAAGCCAGGGCCGCTTCCTGTTTTAAGAACTCCTTTTCGCACTCTTTGAGCTTGAGGCCATACGTGTCTGTTAGATGTTGGACTCTGACCGCGCGCCACTCGTTACGGTTTTGTGTTGCGGGTGCAGGACCGTTGATAAGCGTGTCTTTGAAAGAAAAGATCTCGCCTTTGATCTTCGTGCGTTTAAGAGTCGTTGCCGTCGAATCGCCATTGACTATGTGAAGCATGAGAATTGTCCTCCTTGATGTTCGATAGACTTCAGTTTGTCGTCGATCTGTTCGAGCACAAATTCCATCGCGGGCGCGCTTTCGGCATCTCATCGACAAACTTAAAGTTTATCGAACATCAATCGAAGCTCCGCAATTCGAGTCAGATGATAATCATCATGCTCGGCGGTGAAGAACAGTAAGTCAACCAATCGCATGGGAACATTGAGGCGCGGGTGCAAGGCTGTTCGAGCAAAAAGGTCATCGTCAAGTTCGTCGAGGCGTTTGATTGTTGCGGTGCGTGCCTCACGAAACGCTGCCACGATCTGCGCCACTTCCACCTCGTTATAATTCGCTTCGTAAGTCTTCCGATTGCTCATGTCGGCCGCGTGCAACACTGATGCACCTGCGACGTATTCTTCAATTCTTTGTTGTACGAGACTCTCGAGATCGATCAGGTGCCCCGCATTTTCCTGCATCGACCAGCGGCTGTCTTGACGCATCGTTAGTACTTTAGCAGGTAAGTTCTTGAGGTGCTCTTCAAGTCGCGGTGGCAAGCCACGAAGTCGTTCGATCATTTCGGGAAAAAGACCCGAAGGAAAACTAAAGTCGAACTTACGTTCCGTCCATTTGATGCGCGGTCGCATGTGGGTCCTTATGATAACGAAAAAAAGGAAGCCTGTGGTGTTGATGGTCCCCAACTACTCAACCACAGAGACGAAGAACGCGGAGGATGCACAGAGAAAAGCTTCGCACCCACTTGCTACCGCGAGGTGGTACTGACTGCGACCCACTACGATTAGTTTTGCAAGAGGCTCTGAAGCATATCGGACATCTGGTTGAGTGATTTTCTGCGAGCTTAAGTGCGCGGTAAGTCAACGACAAGCGGAAGCATGTCGAACTGCCGCGGGTAGCTGCCACATCCGACCTATTTGTGTTCCTCTGCTGGCTCCGTGAGACTGAACCAATTTCCCGAGTTGTCGCGGAATACGGCTTCAATGCCGTAGAAGCGTTCGGTAGGCTCGGACAAAAACTCCACGCCCTTCGCTTTCAGTTCCTCGTAAGTGCCGCGGCAATCGTCTGTGTGAAAGGCGCCGGCACCCAGCACGCCCTTGTTCATAATCGCTCGCAACTGATTCGATGTCTCCTCGTCCATCAACATTCCAGGTTTCGGCTCCATCAACACGATCTCAAGGTCGGGCTGATCATCCGCGCATACCGTCAGCCAGCGAAAATCATCGCCCACCATTGCGTCGGTATGTACCTTGAACCCGAGCTTATCGCGATAAAACTCCAGAGCTTCATTTTGATTGTTAACGAAAATAGTTGCGTGAGACATCTTCCGAATCATAGTTACCTCTCCGTTGATGAGTTACCCAATCGGGGACAAATGGATGGTACTGAAGGCTGCGGTCGTTCGCTTCTCGAAAATTGCGAAGAACATCCACAGATTACGCAGATTACACAGATTAAAAGCTTAGACAGCTAAGTTGACTAATCATGCTTCTATACCCTGTTGAAACGTGGTAAGCGCGATCACTCAACTTAGCTGTCTAAACTCTTAATCTGTGTAATCTGCGTAATCTGTGGATGTTCTTGAGCTGGCGGATTCGAGTTTATACATCACCAAAAAACAACCTGGCACTTGCCGTTTCGCCCGTTCAGTGGCCTTCGCCTTTTCACGGAACGTAACGGGAGCGTGGCCGACACGTTTCTGGAACAGCGTGCTAAACGAACCGAGACTCTGAAAGCCGACTTCAAAGCAAACGTCTGTGACGCGCAGTTCGTCGCCTTTCAGTAACTCCTTCGCCTTTTCGATGCGGCGCTCAATGAGGTACTGGTGGGGAGTTTGGTTGAATGCCTCGCGGAACAAACGCAGGAAATGATAACGAGAGAAACAGGCCTTTTCGGAGATCTGATCGAGACTCAGCGGATGGTCATAGCAATGATCGATAAACTCGCGCGCGCGCCCGAGCCGCCGCAAGGTCTCAACATCCTGAACTACGCCTGTGTCGGTTCGTTTTACGACCATGGTGATTCTCGCAAAGTCTCTACGAATACGTTCGCAAGGTCAAGATGGTTCGGGGCCGTAGTAGTGTCCCACAAGGCGATTACATCATCTATCCGGTGATGGGATTCGTGATCGGTGTCGGCGCAGGAGCTCCAGGTGGATCGGTGTTTGGTGCGATTAAACGAGAGCGCGAGTTAATTTACCAAGCACCGTAAAGCAGAAAGAGATGTTCGATAAACTTTAGTTTGTCGTCAACTTGCCTAAACGAACAACAGCTTTCAGTAACCACGGGGAATTAGCGAA
>DATIBJ010000202.1:0-7366 GCA_035457565.1 Pyrinomonadaceae bacterium
CGACCCAACCGGTATAACGCATCGACAGACTCAACGGTGTCAGTAACAGCTCCATTGCAGGTCTTCGACACGCTGTTGTCCACGTTGCGCTGAGCAGCCGCGAGCACATGAACGTGCTGCTCAGCGCTTATGTTCATCGCGGAGATGAAATGTGATGGCAACTCACTTTCGTGCTCCACGACGTACGCCGCAGCTGCATCTATCGAGTCCTGATCCGATTGATCAACGTCGATACCAAGCGCTTGCGCTGCGAGCGTGTGGACGTAAGTGCGCGTTCCCAAAGTGTCTTTGCGAACGTAGGCCCAGGAAAAGTTGGGCTCGATACCTGAAGAAGTTTCGGCTACGAGTGAAATTGTTCCCGTTGGAGCGATTGTAGTGACTTCGTAATTCCGCGGCGTTAATGGGACGTCCTTTGGAATACCGATCTGGTTATACAGAAAGTCGCTGTATGCTTCACGGTTCGGATCAAATTCCGGAAACGCACCTTTTTCTGCCCCCAGTCGATTGCTCTCAATCCACGCTTCGCGTCTGACGAAGCCCATTACTTCGTCCATCAAATCGATTGAAGCGGTTGAGCCGTAAGTGATGTTTAGATTCAAACAGAGATCGGCGAAGCCCATGATGCCAAGACCAACGGGACGCGTCCGATGGACGACGTCGTTGATCTCAGGCAGCGGCCACGCACATGTGTCGATGACGTTATCGAGAAAGCGAGTGCAAAGATGCGTCACCTCACGAAGCCGATCCCAATCGATCCGCTTCTCCGGGTCGTAGAACTTGGCTAAGTCGATCGAACCGAGGTTGCACGAGTTTGAGAAGTGCAGAAACTGTTCGCCGCAGGGATTGCACGAATAAATCGGACCCATCGACTTCATCATGTGATTGTGTCGATTTACCTCGTCAATGAAAGCGATACCAGGTTCGGCGTATTTGTGTGCACTCGCGACGATGCGGTTCCAAATATCAGGAGCGAAGACCATGCCCGGCTTCGGCGGTTCTTCAATCGTACAGCTTGAGAGATCCGCTTTTAGAAATGCCTGGCGGTCACAGAACGTGACAGTTGAACCATCCGGACGACGATAGACAACATAGTCGCCATCGCTCACTGGATCGTAAATCGATTCCGTCCACGACTCACCGTTGAATTCCAGTTGGAACCACTCGTTGTTGTCGACCGCCTTGAGAAACTTATCCGTTACATTGACGGAGATATTGAAATTAGTGAGCGAGTGCTGATCGTTCTTTGCATGAATGAAGCGCAACACGTCGGGATGCGTTACGCGCATCATACCCATGTTTGCACCGCGCCTTACGCCACCCTGCTTCACTACGTCTGTGACCTGGTTGACGATGTTCATGAACGAAACTGGGCCGGATGCCACACCTGTCGCTGAACTCACCATCGCTCCTGATGGTCGCAGGAATTCGTAGGTCATTCCGGTTCCGCCGCCTGTTTGATGAATGGTAGCGGCAGCTTTTGCGTGATCCATGATCCCACTGAGTGAATCCGGCACTTCCAGCACAAAGCACGCAGCTAGTTGGCCGTTAGTCTTGCCCGCATTCACAAGGCAAGGGGTGTTTGGCAGAAACTCGCGGTCGAGCATCACCTGGCTCATGGCCGCAAAAAACTGATCGCGCTTTTCGGCGTCTCTCTCCGCGGCAGAAACGTGTCCGACAACACGTCGAACGATGTCAGCCCATTCTTCAATTGCTCGGCCTTTGGAGTCCTTCAACGAATAACGCTTGCTTACAACGCGCTTGGCATTTAGACCGAGTTCCTGAGACTTTCTGCGGGGTGCGACTGAAGGGGATGCGGCACCTTTGGGGGAGTTTTTTCCGATAGCTGCGCTCATTGTTTTGCCTTTCCTGCGGGAGACCTGCAAGAGTAAACATCGGGTTTCAAAAACGGTTCGGCGCCGCGATTATTCGCGTAGCCATTAACTAAGATGTGTAGCGGAAACCCCGGTTGGCTCTATTCGAGGCGATATTTGCCAATTGAAACCGTTGCAAGGGGGGCTTGCTTCAGCCTCAATTACCCGCCTCGTCTCAAGCGGAGCGGAATATACTCCTTTGCGTGCCGAGTGTCAATATCTTGTGGCTATCTTTTTTTTCAATGCTATACAGTGTATTTCTTCAGCGGAAACCTGAACAAGTAAAGTGCTGAATTTCGGTGGGTTGAGCGGTCGCAGCGGTAGTGTTGGGCCTTCGGTTGGACTTAGGTCGTTGGTCTTTTGGCCGAGGATAAAAGGCTAGGTCATTGCTACAGCTTGACGCATTCCTGGCCAAAGAGATGGAGGAGTACAGGAAGACATACGAGGGCGGGTTAATCGCTGAGCCTCTCAAACCAGAACACTAAGAAGTGAGAAGTTTTCCGGAACGAGGCGGTGGAAATTGGAATCAACGGAATACAGGTGGGATTTGAAGTTACTTCGACGTTCCAGTATTAGATAAGAGCAGTTCGTAGTTTCCGATATCTCGGTTGTGGCTATCGAGAGCAGCAAAGGTATCGGAGGTTTCTTCGAGCATCTGTTTTGTCATCGCGATTGAATCGCTGAGTTGCTCGAAATCAAGAGACGAGACGCGTTCAGGGGTGGGTAAAGTAACAACCTGATCGTTGACCAGACCAAAGAAGTTTTCGATCGACTGCAACTGTCCTTCAACAAGCTTCACCGAACGTTCGATATCGGTAAAGGCCGCAACCCGCCGCTTTAGAATTTCGACATTCGCCTGCTGAATCCGTCTTTCGCGATCATCCTTGGCGGCTTGCACAGAACGCTCGGCCTGGACCAACTGATTCTGTACGGCTTGGCGGTTGATCGTACGTAAGTGATGTTTGCGACGGCGATACACATCGAGCAGATCCACAAAATCTTCCCAACGCTGGTCGAGACTTTGAATGTTATGAGGAATCTGTTTTGTGCCGGTGAACTTCTTGTAGTTGGAGTAGATCTGGTTTTTCATCCACCGCAGGTACTCAACTGCCTCGCGCTCACGCGGATCGAACAACTTGATAAGAGCTTCTCGTTGTTGTTCACGTAATTTCAGCAGCCGTTGTTTCTCGCGGCGATCGACCAAACGGCGATAGAGAGTTGTAGCAGGCACGGTGGCTAAATAGAGACCCTCAGCGGCTAAGGCAGCAACTAGTGGGGTGACGTCCTGAACGTATGCGGCAGCAACGGCAAACCCAGCCATGCCCCAAAAGTTTATCGGCTCCTTGAAAGCCTCTTTGAGGTATTTCAGATCAAACTTTGGAAACTCGGCCATCGGTAAGAAGCCTTTAACGTTGATCCCACATGCAAACTTACGAAGAGCCACTCCCGTTCTGATTCACATTGCCAGCCGTCGTCTCTCCCTCAGCGGGCAATGCCTGCGGCGACGCTGCTGTTCCAGTTCCTGCCCCGAGTAGTCCCATCTCGCGCTTGTAAGTTAGAAGCTTGTCCTGCAACTGCATATCCATCGCCTCGCGTTCTATATCCTGCATTTGCGTATCGACGTTGGCGGCGCCTAACTGCATCTTTGCTTCCGCTGCAGCGGCGCGACGATCGATCTTGTCGCGCATTTCATTGAACGTCGACGCATCGTCCCCGAGTTGGAACGACTCCATTGTTTGCGCCAGCTGTTCCTGAAGCTTTGCCTGCTTCGATTGGTTTATCAACTGCATCGCCTCGGCGGTGCGGCGCTGCATCTGTAACACGTAATTGTCGCGAGCCTTAAGTGCTTGTTTCGATGCGTTGGTCGCGTGTTCCAGTTGCTGCCCGGTTTTCTGCAGATCTACCTGGGCCTGCTGCAACTGGCCGATGTAAGCAGTCGCAATATCATCGCGACCCATCTTTACCGACGCTCGAATCTTGGAATCGAGGTCGACAACCTGTGTCTCGAGGCGCTCTTTATTCTTAGCCAGGAGTTTTTCGGTCGCCATTACCTGCGCGACGGAATTGTTGAGTTCAGGCACCCGATCGCGCATATCGCGGATGGTTTGCTGAAGTATGAGTTCGGGGTCTTCAGTCCTCTCGATAACCCCTCCAAAAAGGGCGCGCATTGAACGCTTCATTCTGCTCCAAAGTCCCATCTCAGCCTTCCTCCGGGATCCGAAATCGACGAACGTTTGATACTGAAATTAAGCCGCTTTTAGTCGAATTCCCACCACGTTCTACTGTACGACGTATACGCTCAGGCGGTTTCAAGTGACCGCGCGAATCGGGTTTGTGAGTATAGCAGCAGTATCCTGCCTTCCAGAACCCCGGCTAACTCCTGGGAATACGTTTGCGCGGCGTTTGTCTAAGGAGTTCGACAAGCTGCTCCGACCTCTTGTCTCCGTTTAGCTCCAAAAGCAGCTCTTCAGGAAACATTTCATACGTCTCGCCCCACCATTTTTTTTGTTTGTTATCCCAGATTCGCCAGCCTCTCTTGGCTTCAGCCTTACGAATCTGTGTTTTGCCTTTCCCATCTGCAATCAAATCAAAAGTTATGGAGGCGACCCTGCTGCCATACGCCGACCGATATCACGTCTGTATTGCATTCCTTCCCATTCGATTCTATCGAGCGCGTCATAACATAGAGCTAATGCCGACTTGAGATGTTCAGCCGTTGCAGTGATTCCCAAAACTCGGCCGCCGGTCGCGATGAGACTTCCGTCGGCGGATCGCGATGTACCCGCATGAAATACCTCGACACCGGTAACCTGATCGAGTCCGCGAATCACAGCCCCCTTCTCGTATGCCCCAGGATAACCGCGGTTCGCTGCAACCACGCATGCCGAAGCACCAGGTGCCCACTCTACACGAAGTTGAGCTAACGTCTGTTGCCTAATCGCCTGAAAAATTGAAAGCAAATCTGTTTTCAGGCGAATGAGGATCGCCTGCGTTTCCGGATCACCAAAGCGAACGTTATACTCCAACAACTTTGGACCATTCGCTGTCAACATCAATCCCAAAAACAAAACACCGCGGAAAGCAAATCCTTCCCGTTGAGTCCCGGCGAGTGTCGGTTCAATGATGCTGCGTACGACCTCCTGCGTCGTCTCGTGGTCCAGAATCGAACTGTCGGTTATGCTACCCATCCCTCCGGTGTTTGGTCCAACATCTCCTTCGCCGATTCGCTTGTGATCGCGAGCAGGAGGCATCAACACGTAATCACGCCCGTCAGTAAACAGCAACACCGAAGCCTCAACCCCCGAGAGCGCCTCCTCAATCACGATTCGATCTGCGGCGTTTGAGCCAGCGATCTTGTTGATCATCAGGTTTCCGATCGCGGTCTCTGCCTCGGATCGGTTTGAAGCAACAACGACTCCTTTTCCTGCAGCCAATCCATCAGCTTTGATCACCACAGGCTGATCAACTAATCCAAATTCGCCACTGCGTAAGAACTCGAGCGCCTGACTCGGGGAGTCAGCAGTACGGTACAGTGCGGTTGGAATGCCGTGCCGCGCCATGAAATCTTTGGCGAACACCTTGCTGCCTTCGAGTCGGGCCGCAGCAGCAGTTGGTCCGACAATTGGAACTCCTTCACTCTCGAACGCATCAACGATTCCCGCCGCAAGCGGCGCTTCTGGTCCGACAAATGTCAGATCGATCCTTTCAGATTGAGCAAAAGAGATGAGTTCACGCGTAGCCTCCGCGGCTATTTGGACCAGCGTCGCGTCATGCGCAATCCCCGCATTTCCAGGTGCGCAATAGACTTCTACCTCGTTGGCAGACGTGTTGCGGACTGCCCACGTAATTGCGTGTTCTCGACCGCCGGAACCGATGATAAGAATTTTCATTTCCGCGAGATGTTTAATCCTTGACACAATTTCGCCATAGTTATACTTTTGCCCAACCAATTAATGTGCACTGGCCCACAACACTTCCCGGCAGGATAGAAACGAGCTTCCTTCATGATCAATCATTCTTTTACCTACCGGCATAATCAAGCTGTTACGACCCAGGGAGTAAATCATGGCACAGACGGAAGCCGCTCACGAAGCAGTACTTGATACCGAAAGCGAGTATCAAGACCGCACGATCAAATGCGTGGACTGTAATGAGAATTTCATCTGGACCGCCGGAGAACAAGTCTTCTTCCACGACAAGGGCCTGAAGAACGAACCCAAACGATGTAAACCTTGCAAGCAGGCAAAAAACGAACGGTTAGCCGCTATCGCGGCAGCTCAGTCATCAGGCGTTCGGCAGCGCATCGAGGTCTCAGTTCAGTGCGCGCAGTGTGGTCAACAAACAACCGTTCCTTTTTATCCATCACAGGGCCGACCTGTTTATTGTCGTTCGTGTTTTCTCGCCGGACGAACGCCGGATCAACAATCCGCTCCTGCCTAGTCACACCTCACTACTGATCGCCCATTAGCCGCCAACGTGCACGATTGGCCGCCGTTCCGGATCCTTCTCAGCCTGACGAAGCACCTCGTGAGTCACTGGTGCTGTGTCGCCCTCGCCGAAAGCAATATACCGAAGCAAATACGAGATCGGATTTCCTTCGCTCCAGCCAAAATAGACGTGTGGCAGTTTTCCAGTCTCGTCGCGCAAGTATAGAAGAAATGCAGCGATTGCATTTGGAACTGCAGGAGATTCTGTTCGAAGAACGCGAAAGCCATCTACTCTCTCGCCGTGAATTCGTAACGTGCCCGCAAATTCGGAAGCGTCTCCCGGCGTTACTTCAAAGAACAATGTAGGCTCGCCTGCGGGAATATGATTATCCGAGCGCTTCTCACGTTCCTTGATTTCGTACTCCTGTGCGTCGCCGCGGTCTTTACGATTGGCGATGATTCTAATAGTTCCGCGACCAGCTTCGCGGATGAAGTCGCGCGCAAGGTCGTCCAATACAACTTTATCAACACGCAATTCCGTCGTTCGCCACACTCGCGAGAACAGCGACGTAACAACAATCGTGACAATGAAGAACGAAGCTATCTTTATCCCTTCCGGCCGCTCGCGGATATTCTGAATCGTCGTATAGGCAAAAATCAGTGAAATAAGCAAAAACCCATGCCAGTTTTCGCCTTCCCGATATGCCGCGAGCGTCACTGCGATAGCGGCTGAACTTATCAGTACCAACACTCCTGTCGCATAAGCGCCTCCCTGTGCATCTACATCCGCACGAAAGAGAATTGTCACTGAGAAGGCGATTAACGTGTAGACCAACACCAACGGCCGGGTGGCCCTGGCCCATTCGGGAGCCATGCCGTATCGGGGCAGATATCGAGGTACGATGTTGAGAAGCCCAGCCATCGCAGACGCACCGGCAAACCACAAGATAAGAATCGTGCTCAAGTCGTAAGCACTGCCAAAGATGTCGCCAAGATAATGATGGGCCAGGTAGCTGAGTGCCCTTCCGTTCGCCTGGCCACCCTCTTGGAATTCGTGAGGCGGTATTA
>DATIBJ010000203.1:0-18895 GCA_035457565.1 Pyrinomonadaceae bacterium
GTCGGATCTTTTTGTCAGGAAAAGGATTACTGCTTGTAGGGCAGCGACTGACAAAGGCGTTATCTTGCGTCAAAAGCCTCGGTCTTTCTTGCGGCTGTCCCGTTCGATGTGGGGAGGGCTTTACCCCGCCGTTAGTAGTCACATCCTATCGCGGAGGTCGGACTAAACATTCAACTACAGAACGGGAGACGAAGCGACCGATTTGAACGGGCATTGAGAGTTAGTTAGTTGAAATCGGTCGCTTCCCTCCCGTTCGGTAGTTGAGTTACTTTGTCGAAAGTCTCTAATCGGCACGTTATGGCGGGGCAAAGCCCTCGCCTCACAACGAAGGCAAAGCCCTGTTCGGTGTCACCAGTGATTTCGAGTATAGGAAACGACGATTACGTGAGCAGTTGGTTAGCGCGGGCGTATTCGTTGAGGTCGGCGTCTGTTCTCATGTTCATTTTGTCGAGCATACGGCGGCGATGAGTGGTGACCGTGCGACTGTCGATGCCAAGTCGTTCTGCGATTTCCTTGTTCGACAGACCTTTCGCAATTAATAACATCACTTCGTACTCTCGCGGTGAAAGCGATTCATGCGGAAGTCGATCGCCATCAGACGCGAATACGATCTTTTCGGCAAGTGCGGCTGAGATGTATCGTCCCCCACGAGCAATCTTATTGATAGCTCCGTAGAGTTCGTCTGATGAGCTTCCTTTTGTGATGTAACCCTGGGCACCCGCGCTGATTGCCCTACGTGCGTAAACCTCTTCTGAGTGCATGCTGAAGATTAGAACCGGAAGACGCGGTTTCAGCGTTCGGATTTCTTTGAGCAGGTCGAGTCCGCTCTTACCACCCAGAGATATATCCAGGACTACGATGTCCCAGAGCTGTTGGCTAATCGGCCGAATAGCTTCGGCAGCATTACTTGCCTCGCCAATCTCGACTCTTACACCTTTCTCATCAAAGATCTTCCTTACGCCATCGCGTACCACCTGATGATCGTCAATGCAGAGAATTCTTAACATGTCGTCCGACGTTTTTTACTCAATCGGGACGCAGACTTTAACGCGTGTGCCCTCTCCGGGTACACCATCGATCTGGACGGAGCCACCGATCAACTGAATGCGTTCCTGCATTCCCAGTAAACCAAGCGATCGGATATTAGTTTTTTCCGGGCCGGTAATTCCCCGACCATTGTCTTTGACTTCAAGCACAAAGCATTTCCCCTCTTCGAATGCGTTCACATCGATGCTTGTAGCCTCAGCATGCCGCAGAACATTGGTGAGAACCTCCTGGAAGACACGAAAGATAGCCGTTGCCTGCGCCTCACCCAGGTCAATTCTGCATGGCTTAACCGAACACGAACAATGGATACCGGTGCGTTGCTCAAACTGTTGAGTTTGCCACTCAATTGCCGGAACCAGACCGAGATCATCCAAGACGCCGGGTCTTAGCTCGGAGGAGATTCGTCGCACGGTGTCGATGGTCGAATCGACGACACTTATTATCGGCGGGATCTTTTCAAGCGCGACCGATGCGTCTTTAGGATTCGCTAGCAGCTTTTCCAGTCGCTCGAGATCCCATTTCAAACCTGTCAGAGTCCCGCCGAGTTCGTCATGAATCTCGCGTGCGATGCGCGTGCCTTCTTCTTCACGTGCAGATCGGAGTCGGACCGCCAGCGCGCGGAGTTGTTGTTCTGAAGATCGCAAGGCATCCTCCACTCGTTTTCGGCGGACGACCATCCCCAACTGCGCAGCAATTGCCGTGATCGCATGCACAAGTTGTTCGTCTTCGTCTCGCGGCTCGCGCAAAAAGAATTCAAGTACAGCAATGACTTCTTCACCCGACAGGATCGGAACGGCTACGCCCGCTTTCAAACCCGCGTCTGTGGCGAACTGTGCCCGCGGACAATTATTAGCAGGTGGGACGTCTCGCACCCAAGCTGGCTCTTTCGATTGCCAGACTCGACCCAGAAGTCCGTCGCCCGGTCGAAACTCGAAGTGGACAGTCGCTTCTCTGAAGTAGGCTAAATCTGGTGTTGACGCGTACCAGGCTGAAGATCGTGTTAGGGTATTCTCTTCTTCGTTCGGAAGCCATGCCTGGCCAAGAGCCCAGCCAGTCATTTCGCATACATCACGAAGCACAACGCCGAGTGCTGACGACAAATCTTCTGCCGCCGCCACATCCATCGTAATCTTTTGCAGGAGACGGATTCTCTCCTCAACCTGTTTGCGTTCCGTGATGTCGTTGGCCGCAAATAGTAAACAGGGCTCGTTGTGAAGATCGAACACTTCTCCAGACGAGAGCACGATCCGCTTCTTTCCCGTTTTCGGGCTAAACGTGAGCTCCACATCTCGAAAAGGTTTACCGGCTTCCAAGAGTTCTTGAACGCGATCGTTAGCGTCCCCATGAACGAGCGCGCTTACATCCAGAATTGAGTGTCCGACGACATCGGCGCGTGCAAGACCAGTTTCCTGCACCCACCGATCGTTCACGTCTACAATCAAGCCGTCGCTCAGTCGAATGATGCCCATGCGATGCGGACCTAAGCTGAACGCTTTAGAAAACCTCTCCTCCGAAGTGCGTAACTCTTCCTCCGCTTTCACCCGTTCAGTAATGTCTCTACCAGTGGATTGGAGTTCAACGAGTTCCCCTTTCTGATTGAAGATCCCTCGATCGGTCCATTCCTGCCATCGGATTTCACCGTCGGCGAGGCTTTGGTGGATCGCTGTCGCTAAGGGCTGTTCGGGCGTAATCGAAAGAATTTTTTGCCGAATCCGCTCGCGAAATTCCTCATGGATCAGCGGGAAGAAGTTGGTTCCGATATAGTCTTCCGGCTTTCCGCCGAAAACGCGCGCATAAGCCTGATTAACAAAAGTGCGTGTTCCGTCCGGCTTCCAACGCACGATCATTTCCGTCTGATCTTCGACGATTGCGCGAAACAACTCTTCGTTGCGCCGCAATGCAGCTTCAGTGCGCTTCTGTTCGGTGACATCGTTCGTAGCCCAAAGGAAACAAGGCTCACCGTCGAATTCGACACATTCAACTGAAGTGACGATCATTCGTTCCTCGCCAGCCTTAGTTGTTACACGACCCTCGAAGTCACGAATGGGCTTTTTGGTATGGAGCATTTCCTTAATGTGCACTATCAGATCGTCACTCAGCTGAAAGTCAAGAATGCTATGCCCGATGGTTTCTTCACGCGAGTAGCCCATCTCGGCGACCAGGCGATCGTTAATAGCGCAAACCACCCCATCAGACATCCGGACGATGCCCATACGGTAAGGACTAAGGTTAAAAATGCGCTCGAAAATATCGTCGGCCGTTCCATTCTCTTGTATTAACGCACCGGTGCGTTTCTTCAATGTACGCGTCGGCGCGGCGGCCTGTGTTCTTCCGTTACTCCTCATGGGAACCTCTGGTGTGACTGAGCCGTGACCGGCAGGTGGTGGCCGAGGTCAGTTGATCAGTGAAATCCTTTGGGTTGGTGCGTATGAAAGTGGACTTATTAAATGCCAGGGCCGGGATCATACCAGATCGAGACTCAGGGTGCTTAGCGTGGCCTTTGGCAACGTAAATACGTGGGTATTGCAACTCGTTAGGGTGAATGGGTGAGTTAGCGGGCGATAAGAATAAACCTATTGCATTAAGAAAGTGCGGCGAAAGTCGCCGCACTCTCCAAAACAATTCGATTAAGCGTTTGCTGCTTTTGCTTTGGCGCGTTCCTGTTGCATATATTGTCGCATCGTCTCGATGTGACCAGGTGCACGTCCTTCGTACCATTTCTCATAACGCTGCGACGCGCGCTCCAGATTCGAGAGCATGTTCTTGTCTTTGAATGCCTCGCGAAATTCACCCGCCACTGGTTTTAGCGTCTCCCACACGAAAAAAAACTCACCGCTCGTTTCAAAGAATAGCTCCTCGTGAAGCAAGCCGTAATTCAAAAGGGCGCAGGCTTGTTCCCAATAACCAATGACCATGCCGACAAAAGTTCCTGCTTCTGTTCCAGGGGCGGCTATGCGCATCGCTTCTTCCATGGTTTCAGCACGGTAATTCTGCTGGAACCAATCGCGCGCCTTGCGAAGACGCTCTTCGCGACGCAGATCGTAAACTTGCAAATGGAGTTGTGCTTGCTCGTGCGTGGGTCTTGTTTCCATGATTTGCCTTTCTTTTTAGAAGTGTCTTACTTGTTTTTGATTTCGACTAAGAATGACAGCCATACAAGAGCGGTAAGTAACAACCGCATGGTTCGGGTGCGAGTTAATGTTCGTTGGGGGAACGTTTGCATTCTACCGTAGCGTCGATCGAACTGCACCCGACGAGATGGGCTCGCACCTGTGAACGTCTGAGGAGAACCCGCTCTCAAGAATAAAGAGTATCGTCGATTACGCAGATCCCACAGATTTTGCTGCAGTACGTTGGGTAACGATACTCAACGTCGCGCCTTTGCGTAAGAATCTGTGTAATCGGTGGATGTTCTGCTTTCTCGGCAATGGATTGGTTCGATTTGACGAACTATCTTCCATTCCTATAATCCTCACCCGATGAGTGACGACGACGTCTACGAACTTCAGCGTCTTTATCCACAGATCTACCTTGCATGCCACACGGACCATGTGCGTGCCGTGTCGACTAAATGGCGTATCTCTTCGCAGGACGCAGCGATCCTCGTTCATCTCGATAGGGAAAACGGTATGAGTCCGCGTGAACTCGCCAAACATCTCGGCATTTCATCATCAACGCTTTCAGCTCACCTTGCGCGATTGTCTGCGCTTGGTTACTTAACGAATGAGACTAAGAAGTCCGACCGTCGCCGGCGCGAGATTCGATTGACTGCGAGAGGAGCGGAGGCGATGTCAGGCACCTCAGTTCTTGATGCCGCTCGTGTCAGGAAGCTATTGAAAAAGCTTAAGCCCAGTGAACGGCACGAAGCGCTACGCGGTCTGCGATTGTTGGCCAACGCAGCAAAAAAGATGGCCGATTGATTTCTGCGACCTCAGGTCTCTGCGTCCTCTGCGTCAATGTTGTTTACTAGACAGACAAACACACAGAGGACGTGAAGACGCTGAGTACGCAGAAAATGTAAAGGAGTAAGATGTGAAAACACTTATCGTAATCGGCATCGGGATCGTCGTCGTCATCGCAGTTTTAGCTGCGGTCGTAGCTCTTGTTGGTTCAAGACTTCCGAAGAACCACACGGCGTCGCGATCAATTCTCCTTCATCGACCACCAAAGGAAGTCTACGACGTGGTTCGAGACTTCGGCTCGACAGCCACGTGGCGTTCGGGGGTGAAGTCTGTTGAAGTTCAGCCGCAGTCGAACGGGAAAACCCATTTTCGTGAGGTGGGATCAGACACAATCGATTATGAGGTTGCTGAAGATATTCCCGCACAACGACTAGTGACGCGTATTCTCAATACCGATCTTGGTTATTCAGGACAATGGACGTACGAATTCATGCCCGAAAGCGACGGCACGCGCGTAAAGATCACGGAGGATGGTGTAGTCTCCAATGTGATCTTTCGCTTCCTGTCTCGTTATGTCTTCGGCCACACCGCAACTATTGATAGTTACCTAACCTCACTTGGCAAACGGTTGGGTGAGAACGTCACCCCGAGCTAGCACAACTTCATACTGGGAGCGCGGACGTCCTCGTCCGCAATGAGCGAAGCGAACCTGTCTGCGCGACTGCGTTTGCGTTTGCGGACGAGTACGTCCGCGCTCCCAGTGACACGTTGAATCGTTTATCTTAGGCGCGGCGTAGTACAAAAGCGCCCCTTTCAATTAAAATCCGTGGCCAGCAGCATGAGCATCACCACCCTATATGCGGAGCTCGTCGTTGTCGGTACCGGCGCGCTGCTTTTCGTCTTGCTGTCGTTCTATGCCTTCTTCGGTGAGCCTTCCTGGGTTCCAAAGCTTTCGGCTAACTCCATCGAATCGGTGATCTCTCTAATTCCTGTTCTTTCCGTCATCTATCTACTCGGGATCATTGTTGTAAACATCAGCCATAGAATCTTCGATGGGCCAGAACAGCATTTACGCAAACGCGTCCTTGGTAATATCAACTATGAGCAATTGCGTAACGAGCTCTATACGTCCGCTGATGTGCAGAACCTTGTGCACGATTTTGAATTCCGCAGGAGCAAGGTCCGGATTTGCCGCGGCTGGTACCTCAACTGCCTCCTAATTATGGTTGCACTTCTGGCGTGCTTTGGAAACGGAAGAATCAGTTTGGTGGTAACCGTCTTCTGGTGCATGGCGCTCGGCTTGTTAGCAGTTGGCGCACTTATTTCCTGGCAGACAGCCACCGCAACAGAACTGGACTGGCTGAGATCATTCGCTCAGCATCGGAACAAAGTTAAAGGTGCACAACAACCGCTCCCGCCATTCATTGACAGTTGACTTCCCGGCTCCGCATACCCAGTTGCTGATGGTTTGAACCTTTGGACCTTGAAATCTGGAACTGACGCCGAGTGTAAAAAAGTGAATGAGACCGCGTAGAGTACGCGTTCCGGTGAAAACAACGCGGGGCCACTGATAACCCAGTAGCCCCGCGAGCGCGTTTACTTGATTGGTAACGACTTAGTAAGCGATGAAGGGATCGGTCATGATCATTCTCACCGGTACTCCCTCGATTGACGAGGCCAGAACCGGTCGACCGTTTCCGGTGCGGTCAACATAGACGATGATCGCTGCAGTATCGTCATTGTCATCCGATGCGAGACCAACGCCAGCACCGATCACTCCGTCCATCATCATCAGGTTTGCCCGATGTCGCTCGAGGATGGCCGATGCGCGCGTTGCCGCCTGTTGCGGTAGGCCGTTCCTTTGCCTACCAATTCCGGGAATAAAAGGCACAGTTTCCTGACCTCCGAGACTTGAAAACGCTCCACCACCACCGCTGCCAACGACGGAAAGCGAACCGACGCCAAGTCGAGTCGCAAGTTTCGTCAGGACTTCTCCGATTGGGTTCGCGATCGTCGATGAGCTGCTGCCAGCATACAGAAGGCCAACTGGATTGTGGTTCGCGTTGTTGGTGACGATTAGAGAACCAGAATCACCGCCGGCGCTAAACGTGCTACTGTTGATGACGATCTGGCCGGTATAAGACACGACAAACTTCTTACCTCCGCCGCATCCTTTTTGATATTGCACACTGACGCTGGTGTTGATTGATCCAACCGTTCCGGTTGTGAATCCAGTGGTGCGCCCGCTTTTTGCCACGCCTAGTCCTACTGTGGCGGCTACCGGTGCGCTAGTCGGTATTCCTATATCTTCAATCGATCCGTTTGAATTCATCAGGCCGGGACGTAGTTGCGCGACAGCGGCGTCGACGTTTTGACCAAGCGGCACAGCGTCTGTGAAGTCAGCAACGATTGTTGGGACTCTGCAGTTATTATCGATCAGGCCGGGCTGAGAGATGTCTTCCCCAGGGCTTGCCGAGTCAGAACGGGCGAGAACGTGGTTGTTACTGAGAACGTACTGAGTCGTACCATCAGTCACCAACGCGCCCAGAGTTCCGCTACAGCAGAAGCGTCTCGACGAGTCATTAACATTTCCACCAGACACACCGAAGTTGAGGTTTCTGTCCTGGTGGTTCGCGCCTCCATCGGCCAACCCGAGCGGAATCAAGGAACCGCCAACCAGAAATGTTAGAAGGCATGCTGCTATGAGTAGGTTTCTGAGTCTAACCATTTAATGAATCTCCTTTAAAAACGGGCGATAGGGAGGTATCAGAGTTGAATGAAGCTGGCAAGTAGCGGCGTCATTCTGTTAGTCAATGGGCATAATCTTTTACGTCAGTCGCGGACACAAGTCAATGGGTACTTAGAGTCCGAATGGAGCCGATTTTCCGGGACTTAGCCAGTGCGGCCGTTTTCCGCCTAAACCTGAGGCTTTTGCTATTCTGCGGTCTAGCCGACGCCTGGAATTGGGCACTGTCCAGGGACAAATTGAGCGACCAATCTGTAGTCCTGAAGTGGCTAAGGTCGGAGCCGGATCTTGGCGAGTAGATCGGTGAATCGCCGGTTCTGGCGTAACTTCGCAAACGACGGGTCGACCTTGAGGTTCATTAACCAGATATCGCGTTCGTCAACGGCCTTGTCCAGCCATTTGAAAGCTTGATCCTGATCACCAAGACCGGCGTAGATGGCAGCCACCGTGTAGGGTGAGATGTAACGCTGACTCTGCAGCTGTTGTAGATCAGTGAGCACCTGTTGAGCTTCCGCGCGCTTACCGGACGCTGCGTACGCGTGACCCAGCAAGGCGAGCATCAGTGGACTCCCCGAAAGCTTCACGCCTTTCTCAAACTCTGAAATAGCCTCGGGGTACATTCCCTTTTGTTCGTACGCGAGTCCGAGATAGCGCCGCGCTGGAAACGACGTCGGGTCGAGATCGACGATCTTCTTTGCCTGCTCGATTGCTTTGTCGCTTTGACCAGACAAATAGTAGATCCAGGCAAGGTGAGAACTCGCAACAAATGACAGGGGATCTAATTCATCCGTTCGTTTAGCTTCGGCGATGGCTTCATCAAAACGCTCCACGGCAACCAGAAATGAGCTGTACCACTGATGTGCCGGCCCGTAGGAAGGCTTCAGTTTTATTGCCTCTTGAAACTCGCGTTCCGTTTCAGCTCTGTCCCAGTCCCAGCGAAACTTGATAAACGCCAACGATGCGTGCGCTTCTGCCAGCTTCTCATCGATCTCCAAAGCTTTAATGGCAGCCTCCTTCGCTTTGGGAAAACCTTCTTTCGGTTGACGAATGCCGTATACCACCAACATGTTGTGGCAATCGGCAAGCCCGGCATAGGCAGGAGCGTAGTTTGGATCAATCTCGATTGCCTGCTCAAAGTACTTAATGCCCTGCAGCAGACCATCCTCCGTTCGTTTGTTCCACGCGTTTCGTCCTTTGAGATATAGCCGATACGATTCGAGCTGTTTCTTTTCTTCGACGTTCAGCTTCACCCGCAGGTTCTCAAAGATGTCGCGCGAAATGTCTTCCTGGACCAACATTACGTCTGCCAGCTTATGGTCGTAACGTTGTCCCCAAAGCTGCGCAACGTTATCCAGGTCAATCAGGTCTGCTTGAATACTGATCATGTCGCCATGTCGCTGCATGCGACCGGTAACAACCGCACGGACATTAAGTTCCTTCCCGATTTTCCGCGGATCAAGATCCTTATCGCGATAGCCAGCCACTACACTGCGCGGCACGACGCGTAATTGCGGGAGCTTCGAAAGGCTGTTAATTAGACTCTCGGAAATCTTGTCGTTGAGGTAATTCGTGTCAGAGTCGGACACTTCAGAAACGAATGGCAAAACCGCTATCGACTGGATGGAGTCGGCGCTGGCATGACCAGCTTTCCCAATCCCGGTGACATAGACAATTCCAGCTATCGCGACAACTATTAGCGTTGCCACTGCAATAAACCCGGGAATCCTTCTTCTAAAGAACGAGGGGCTTGAAACCGGCGCCGTAGCTTCAGCAGTAACCAGTGGACGATTAAGGTCTCCCGTCTGGCCGCTTGTTGAGTCCTCAATCACTACCTGCTCACGATCAGACAGGGCCGATTCGAACTCAGCGTCACTAAACCGCGCACGAACGGCGCCGACGAACCGGTAACCACGACGTGGCACTGTCTCGATAAACTGCACACCATTGGGAGTCTCACCGAGGGCTTTTCTGAGCAGCGAAATGTTCTGGGTGAGATTGCCTTCCTCAACAAACGTGTTGGGCCAGACGCGTTTCATCAGGTCGTCTTTCTCGACGACGCGCCCAACGTTCTCGACCAGCGCCAGCAAAATGTCGAAAACTTTCGGCGTCAGAGCGACGGGCTCACCTTCGCGCAGCAAGACCCGATCAGCGCCGATTAGCTGAAATCGCCCAAACTCGTAACTGTGATTCTCCGTTTGCTCCACCCAAAACCGGCCTTGAGAAATATCTTTGAGGGTTTATTGAGCGCCTTCTGAGGACTCGCCAGAAATCTACCAGCTAGGATTAGGCTGGATCCGCACCGGAACCCAACAAATTTTGATTAATGGGCTAGTGGCGAGGTGATTGTAATGCAACCACCCATCGCGGGCAATTCAAGATTTCGGGTGAATTCGGGCGGTCAGATCCGCACAACATGAATATCACTCGAGAGCTGTTGGCTCATGTCATCCCTGGATCTCCTGGTTTTTGGGAGATCAGCACTAACGGAGGGTGTCTCCCTATGACGGACGAAAAGAAGCTGATGGAGCTGATTGAAACTTCCCTGATCTGTTTTCTCGGGGCGCTAGTGGCGATGTTGGGCTTTCTGCTGGTGTGGCTGCTCTTCACGCTGGCGGGATTCATGCGCTGACTTCGGAGTGCGGATGTTCGATAAACTTTAAGTTTGTCGCCGAGGAGCCCAGGCGACTATCTACGATGTAAATTGATTGTCACCGAACGCTGACGACAAACTCAAGGTTATCGAACATCCGCACTCCAAACTAAAACGGTTCATCGATCGACTTACTCTGCTCGGTGAAGAATTTCGGTCCGTCTTCAGTGATGTACAAACAATCTTCGAGTCGAATACCAAACTCTCCATAAATCACCACAGTCGGCTCATCACTAAAACACATTCCCGGTTGAATAGGCGTCTTGTTGCCGCGAACAAAGTTTGTCCATTCGTGTCCGTCCAACCCGATGCCATGACCGGTCCGGTGAGGTAATCCCGGCACTTTGTAACCGGGTCCGAATCCGGCGTCAGTAATAACTTTTCTTGCCGCAATATCCACGGCTTCACATGGCGCCCCAACTCGTGCCGCTGCGAACCCGGCGTCTTGTGCTTTTCGCTCAAGATTCCAAATCTCAGTCTGTCGCTGCGTGGGCTTGCCGAAGACGAACGTCCGGGTAATGTCTGACTGGTACCCTTCAACACTACATCCGCCGTCCATCAAAACAACGTCTCCTTCTTTTAATCGCTGAGGAGTACTGCTGCCGTGTGGAAATGCGGTGTACTTCCCAAAGCTAACGAAGATCCCACCGCTTGTCCCAACTGCACGAAACGCTGCGGCACAATTTGCGGCGAACTCACCCTGCGTCATTCCTTCGCGCATACTCTCGCGGGTGGCTTTGTAAGCTGCGATAGTCATGTCGTTCGCACGTTGCATCAGAGCAAGCTCAGCGGGGGATTTGAACATTCGACCACCGGCGGTGACTGGCGTGGCACTAACAAATTTCAGTGCCGGCGCAGCAAGCCGGATCCCATCGTACAAAAAGAACCTAACGCGCTCTTCAATCCCGACCGTTCCTGTCCTTACGCCACGGTCTTTGAGAATCTCCGCAACTCGAACGTAAGGACTCTCATCCTCTTCCCATGTGCGAATATCTTCTCCGATGCGAATCAACTCCCGCGCGCGCTCTTCTTCAAACTTCGGACACACCCATCCAATGTCGCCACGCTGCGGTATCACCAGAGCGAACATTCGCTCGCTCGTACCCCAACGCATGCCGGTGTAATAAAACATGCTGGAACCTGGCTCGATGTAGATCGCGTCGATGCGTTGCTCTTTCATCAGACGTCGGGCCTTCTCAATCCGCTCACGTCTTTCATCGAGCGTAATCGGAACGATTCCGTCGGACATCCGTCGCAGTTTACTGATCGGTTCGGGCACGCTGCCCTGTTGTTCGAATTCGGCTTCGGCGTGTAATGGATTCGCATAACCGCCAAGCAACATAGCTCCGGCGATTCCGGCGGACGCGCGCAGGAAATCTCGTCTGTCTGTGCACATATTGGGCTCTCTGTCTTTAGAATTTAGGAAGGAGCAGGTCCACAGATTACACAGATTACGCAGATTTTGGAAAGAGATTTGTGCCTGGATCTTGGTACTTCGCTCTTAGTGCTTTGGATCTTCCATCGATCAGAGTTGATGTCGAGGACACAAATCAGTCATCGGGCGCGTAATACGACTTGCGTCCTGATACGACATACTCCGGATGGCCTTTTACCTCGATATTGACCTGGCGCCGCCGGCCATCGCGTTCCTTGTTGGTCGGATAGTAGCCGACGATGTATCGCTCATTTAGGTCTGCCAGGATGCGCGCGTAGATCGCCGTAGCTTGCGATTGGTTTTCGAGAAACTCGGCCCAGCCACCCGAGGTTCGCGCAACCTCGAACAGGGTTGATTGGACCTTTAGTTCCTCGTCGAGTGTGGCCTCCAGCATTTGAGGCAGCAGTCTCATTCTGCGCTGTTCTTCTCGTGCCTCAAGCACTTCCCTGGTTTTTGCCGGCGTGGCTTCTTCCCAGGTGGCAAAAGTCTTGTCGTCTCTTGTTTTGAGCCGCCGCAACTGCTCTTCATGCGATAGACCCAGCAAGCGAATGCCGGGGATAATTGTGTAGATCGTTGTGCGCGACTTCTCGATCTCTCGATAAACATCGTCTAGACTGAATTCAGTTACTGAAGCAGCCTGCAACTTTCTTCTTTGTTCTACCTGGCCTTGAATTTCGTCACGCAAATCCGGCGGCAGGTTGGCGGGAACCGTCGGGTTGATTATCGGGTTGCGCAGATATTCGAGTTCATCGCCGTCTGTTTGAAACACGATAATCGGCCGCTCGTCTTCATCATCGAACGCTTCTTTCAGTGTCGCCATCAACGCACTGAACTGTGCGCTGCGACCGAAGAAAGCGCGCTTATCACGAAGACCAAGGAAGCCTTTGCTGCCAAGGTTTCTTTCGACTAGTGAGTCGAGTCGCTTTTTCACTGTCTGTTTGTTACTCGTAAACTCAACCAACAATTCCACGTCATCGGTAACAACCGCAATCTGATCGCGAGGACCGAGTTTGTCGACAAATAACTTGGCAGCCTCAACGCTTTCTCTAATAAACGGAAACTGACTGCGGCTGTAATCGATTATGAGAACGATGGAACGCGGCCGGTTGACGTTATCGCCAAGGAAGAAGTGGCCGACCTGCTGTGGCTTTCCGTCTTCAGTAATAACAAAGTCGTTCGCCGTCAACCCTCGAACCGGTCTGCCTTGCTTGTCGGTTACCAGCAGATCTTGCGCGACGAGTGTCGTTTCGAAGCGAATGACGTCGTCGTCAGAATTTGTTCGGCTAGCTGGAACGTATGTCTCTCGAGCTTCCTTTTTGATTGGATCCCACTTGAGCCTTTTGAGACTGGATCCGAAGTCTTTTAGTTTCGGTTTGTCTCGTTGAGACGATTGCCCATACCCACTTGCGATCGTCAGTCCCACGGAAATAGCCAGAGCTGCGAGAACGCGATGAGCTTTTAGCCTGGAGGAACGCATTTAGGGATAACTGAGATGATTTGATCAGGAGAGATGGTTGATTATCGCCTGAGGAGCGCTACCGGACAAAATGGAGTTCAAGTGGTTATCAACCCGGTCTATCCCCTCAAGTCGCAGAACACTCAAGCTTCGTCGAAGAGTGCAACGTTCAATATCATCAGCTCTCAAGCATCACGGAAATAATTCAACCTCAGATAGATGCAGTCTGGAAGGGCGGTTTACCCCCGCTAAGTTTCGGTGCGGTCATCTGCAGCAATCTGACGGTACCTCGAACATGCTACTACAGTTGATTGTTATGGAACTGAGCGGGGTAAACCGCCCTTCCAGACTGCAGTTAGCTCAGCTTGAGTGATTTCAATGGAGCTTGAGTGCTGATGATATTGAACGTTGCACTCTCCGATGAAGATGTTCTGTATCGCATATTCCATGTACTGAATAGGCTTGTTGCCACTTGCTCCGTTTTCATTTAGCATGCGCGTCAATTTTGAAACGCCCAGCCCCTATTTTCTTCGTAATCCTTTTCGCTCTTCTGCTCCAGGTGCCGCTGGTTCACGCCCAGAGAAATCTTCGTTGGGGAGCTGATCCGAGTGGTGGCGCGCCGTATGTCTTCACCGATCCCTCAGCGCCAGATCGATACATCGGTTACGAAAAGGAGATGGTCGATGCGCTCGCTGCTGCCATGGGTCGTAAGGCGGAATTTGTCCCCAGCGATTGGGAAACGCTCGTGTCAGCTCTCCAACGCGGTTCGTTTGACATCATCGTCAACGGTCTTGAACCAACCGCTGATCGCGAACGACAAATCCTCTTTAGTAAGCCCTACTACATCTTTCAACTACAACTCACGGTACGGCGCGACGACGACCGCATTAAGTCTCTTGCCGATTGCAAGAACCGTGTGGTTGGCACTCTCGCTAATACCGCCGCTTCGAGAATCATGCAGCAACAAGGGATTCCGATGCGCGGTTATCCGGATCCCGTCAGTGCATATCGTGATCTCGAACTAAAACGACTCGATGCCGTTTTGATGGACGTGCCGGCGGAAGCTTTTTACGTTCGTTCGAATCCTCGACTCAAACAAGCTGGCCCACCTTTCACTCGCGGTCTCTACGTCATCGGATTACGAAAAGGCGACGACGCACTGAAGAAAGAGATCGATGCGGCAATCGACAAGATCATAGCTGACGGTACGCTCGAGAGAATCCTGAAAAACTGGAATCTATGGAACGATGCGCAGGTGGAATTTCAAGCACCAATCAGAGCCGGCAATCAAAGGGCTGAGGTCGCGTTCGATCTAACGACAGCAACTTTCAACTGGCGCGAAGCATTACTGCGACTAGGTCGTGCCGCACTCGTCACCGTGCTGCTCGCATTTGGTTCAATGGTTATAGCCGTTGTGCTCGGAATGCCGCTCGCGCTCGGTCAATGGAAAGGTCCTGTTCTGGTGCGGGCTTTGTGTACTGGATATGTCGAGTTCTTTCGCGGCACACCGGTGCTGGTCCAACTTCTCTTTCTCTATTTCGGCTTGCCGGTCTTTGGCGTGACGATGCCTGGCTGGCTTACGGCGCTCGTTGGTCTGGGACTGAATTACGCCGCATATGAATCGCAGGTCTATCGAGCAGCATTGGAAGCCATTCCCAAAGGACAATGGGAGGCGGCGTACATGCTGGGCATGAGTCCCGTCTTAGCATTTCGCCGGATCATACTGCCACAGGCATTTCGTATCGCGTTGCCAACGATGACGAACGACTTCGTTTCCCTCTTCAAAGACACTTCAGTTGCGTTTGCTATCTCGGTTTGGGAATTGGCCACGGCCTATCGCGAACTCGCCAACGCTTCAGGGCAGTTTCTTTTACTCGGCGTAATCGTCTCCTTGTTCTACCTCGCAATGAGTTTACCGATGGCGCATCTCGCACGTCTTATGGAGCGGCGTCTTCGCGATCGATCAGAGCGCCGTGTCGAGCCAGCAAAGTTGTCGGAGGCCAAGGCATGATTCGCGTCACGGACCTTCGCAAGCGATTTGGTGACAACGAGGTGCTTCGTGGCATCACGTTCGAGGTAGCGCCACAAACTGTGCTCGGGATCATCGGGGGATCAGGGTGCGGCAAGACGACTCTTTTGAGGTGTTTGAATGGCTTGGAGCGAATCAGTTCGGGCACGATCGAATGCGGTAATGTAAGACTCGAATCATCGCTTTCACAAAAGGAGTATCGACGTCGTGTGAAACAACTGCGCCGGCAAGTCGGGACAGTGTTTCAGCACTTTTACCTGTTTCCACATCTTTCTGTTCTAGCAAACATCATCGAAGCGCCGATCCACGTATTGCGAAGCCCGAAGCGCAAGGCGGAGGCGGAGGCTAACGAACTCTTGCAGTCAGTCGGATTGCAATATGCAGCCGGTCGATATCCCGAGTCGTTGTCTGGTGGTGAGCAACAGCGAGTGGCGATCGCGAGGGCGTTGGCAATGCGGCCCGACTTGTTGCTATTTGATGAACCGACGAGTGCTCTGGACCCAAAACGCACGTCAGATCTACGTGTGTTGTTGCGGACGTTCGTCAAGCACGGTCACACGCTGGTGATCGTTTCTCACTCACTTGGTTTTCTTGAGGCAGCCGCTGATTACATGATGTATCTGGAAGGCGGTGAGGTCGTGGAACAAGGTCCGACGAAAGAAGTAATGAACTCGCCAAAAGACCCGCGTACGCAGGAATTCATCAAGCACGCCAGCTGAGTCTTAATCGCTTCAGCATCAAGGCAATTTTGTTGTAGCACGCGATAGGTAAGTTTTGTAGCCCGCGAAGAGGCGAAACACGGATGTATTTCAGTTCCCAGAGATACTGACGAGGCTCCCACCACGGCAACGGCTTCGACGCGTTTCTGATCTCTGTCGACTGGCAGAACAACTGACCATCTCGCGCGGCAATAGAAAGTAGCTCTGCCCGTGAAACCTTCGTCTTTAATGGAATGACCGCAGACTTAAACGGAACTGACACCGACCGGCCAGTATCGGCGCGTTTTAACCAAGCTGTTTTCCAAAAGATCAAACAGGAACGCGCGCATCCGCTGTGATTGCTTCCATCGCAACTGACGTCTTCAAGGAATACCGTGTTATCCAGTCCGCGTGTTTCGGTATCATCAACGCACGTCTTGAAGGCCTGACGCGAGACGCGAAATGTTCGGCCACAGAAGTCCAGCATCTCAGGCATGAATGGTAACTTTTCGAAAGTGCCTTTTTCATCCAGCGTCGCAAGAATCTCGCGTTGTGGCAGCACCTCAACTAGATCGCCAGGCAAAAACTGGTCTCGTTGCGAAACAGGATAATTGTCGCCCATTATTACGGACATAAATTTTTAACGTGCTGTCAATCAGTTAAAGGGCGAATGGCAGCATATTTCCCAATAATCAGCGGCAAACAATCAGCGGCAAACGCCGGAGCAGGAGGAGGAATCGCGAGTGACTACAGACCAAAACAACGACGCAAGCTTGCGCGCTCACGTCATCAAATTATTACGCGGCGGTGATGCACACCTCTACTTCGATGACTTAAATGAAGGTTTTCCGGTCGACCGTTGTGGTGACAAGATTCACGGTTTGCCTTACACCGCATGGCAAGTATTGGAGCACCTGAGGATCGCTCAGTGGGACATTATGGAGTTCGCACGCAACGCTGGTTATGTTTCGCCGGAGTTCCCCGGAGGCTACTGGCCGAAGGAAAATGGAAATCCAGGATTGTGGAAAGCGACTCTCGAGAAAGTTCGCGAAGACCTAAACCAAATGGTAGCGATCGTCTCAGACCCTGCCACTGATTTATTCGCGCCGATTCCGCACGGAACTGGCCAAACGCTTCTGCGCCAGGCTTTATTGATTGTCGACCACAACTCCTATCACCTGGGAAGTCTGGCGTTAATGAAGCGACTTCTGGCGGGATGAATCACTGAGGATAAGTGATGAGTGAAAAGTGATAAGTAACGACCACAACAGACGTTCTTATCACTTGTCACTTGTCACTTGTCACCTCTAACTTATTCGCGCGATGCCTTGCACTCCAATTGGTTTTCCGGAACTGTAAACAAGATGTGTGTTCACAGACATTGGGATTCGCGTACCGTTCTTCGCGATTATCTCGAGTTCATACGACGTCGCCTTCTGCTGATCCAGTTTGCGACGGAGCATGTTTGTTGAGTGGGTGATGTATTCAGGCGCTACAACCTGCCTTAAATTGAGACCAGCAATCTCATCAGACGAATAACCAGTTAGTCGTTCCGCTGCATTGTTCGCTGAGGCCAAAGAGAATCAAAAACGGGTGCGGAATCCCGCTGCGGTGAGAAACAGGCAGCCTGGGCAGTCTGCCTTAGCGAAATACCCCGTTAAGTACACGTTGTGCGGCGAACGCAAACTCGAGTTCTGCGCGATTATGCAGGGGAGTCCCAAATATGCGTCCTCGATCGTGGGCTTGAGCGAGTTTAACTCGGCACTTGCCGTGCCATTCAAGCTGTTCTCGCCGGTCATCAACCGTTCGCGCTGAATTTATCAGTCTGCCTCTCTAGAAAAAACTCAGATGTCCGACTATGATTGCGTCGTCAGACCTCTAATCAAATGCCCACAACTTCCCGCGAAACAAGCACGCAAATCTCATCCGTCAACGAAATCAGGAAACAGTTTCCAGCTCTCGAACGCGTCTACAACGGTTTTCCCGTGGCCTACTTCGACGGTCCAGGCGGAACTCAAGTACCACGCGCCGTGGTCGAGAGCATGAGTGATTACCTCTATCACCATAACGCGAACACGCATTGGAACTATCCAACCAGCGCAGAAACAGACGCGGCAATCGAGCGCTCACGCGAGGTCTGCGCTGAGTTTTTAAATGCGTCTCCTACGGAGATCGCGTTTGGTAACAATATGACGACGCTCACTATGCACTTGTCGCGGGCGCTCGGTCTTCAGTGGGGACGCGGGGACGAGATTGTAGTTACCGAATTGGATCACCATGCCAACATCGATCCCTGGTTACGGCTGGAACGCGAACGTGGCGTTACAGTGCGTTTGGCGAGAATGAATGTTGAGACTGGTGAGCTCGAGTGGGGCGATCTGGAACGTCTAATAACACCGAAAACCAAACTTGTCGCGATTGGCGCTGCCTCAAATGCTCTCGGAACAATCAATGATGTCGAACAGACCGTGCGTCTGGCCCATCAGGTGGACGCACTCGCGTTCGTTGATGCTGTTCACTACGCGCCTCACGCATTGATCGATGTCCAGAGTATTGACTGCGATTTCCTCGCTATGTCTGCGTACAAGTTCTACGGTCCGCATACTGGAGTACTGTTCGGCAAACGGCGGTTGCTCGAAAAGATCGATTTTCCGAGACTCGTGCCGGCGCCCGACTACGCGCCAGAAAACGTCGAAACGGGCACGCAAAATCAGGAAGGAATGGTTGGCGCTGCCGCTGCCGTCGACTTTCTTGCGTCCCTCAGCACAGGCACCACAAGACGCGAGCGGCTAAGCGAAGCATTTGCGGAAATGCACGTCCGCAATGAAATACTCACGCGAAAACTGTGGATAGCATTGAAGTCCCTCGACGGGGTGCGCGTTTATGGTCCACCGCCAGACAAACCGCGAACTCCAACCGTCTCATTCACAAT
>DATIBJ010000204.1:0-49349 GCA_035457565.1 Pyrinomonadaceae bacterium
CGAAATCTGAAATCCGGATTCCGAAATCCCAAATCAAAATCTGTGAAATCGCTGGAAATTGGCAATGGTTTCCCCCTGTATGAATTACCAGTGTCGCTGAGCCGGTCCCTACCCCAAAATCACCCATAACTCCACCAAATCAAGCGGGTCAGGGAGGAAGCTCGCGATGAAATTGGCCAGATTGGTCAAGAAACTATTTCTTTGCGGCTTGGCAGTGGCAGTTCATGTGGCTCGACTCAATGAGCCCGCCGCCCGCCTCCGCTTTCCTCGATTCTTCGCCGGGTACCCCAACAGCGCGTCTATATCGGTCGGAAGGAATAGCGAGGTAGTCAAACCGACTAGCACTTATACAAAAGGAGCAATTCATATGAACAGGTTGCAAAAGATATCGCTGGTGTTCGCAACAGCAATTACGCTGGCATTAGCGCTTGTCATTTCAGCAGGAGCGCGTACGAGTACCGCGCAACAATTCGACGTGGCCGCAACATACAAACAGTGCGTCGCGTGTCATGGAGCGAAAGCGGAGAAGAAGTTTGATCCAGCCAACTCAGATGATACACACGTCCAAATCATCCTGAAGGGTAAGAAGATGGAAAAGCCGCCTCACATGCCCGGCTACGAATCGAAAGGTATAAACGCCGAACAAGCGAAAGCATTACTGGATTACATGAGGTCGCTACGACAGTAGTCGATTTGTGCCTCAGGTCGACAAGCGATGCGTCTGCCTGTTGCGGCTGCCCGGCGCCATTGTTCCGGTGTGCTTAGTGCGATCCGCGCAGGTCAACTTTGGAGAACGCGATGATTCCTACTAAATCAGTGGTTAATGATCTCAGTGCTTACGGCGTCGCACGTTCGACAATTAAGGGGACGCCGCTCAACGAAGACCAAGCGCGCAAGACCCAGGCTTTCTGGTCTGCCTGCAATTATCTCGCCTTGGGAATGATCTACCTCCAAGCGAACCCACTGCTGCGTGAGCCTTTGAAGGCTGAACACATCAAGAATCGGATGCTCGGACACTGGGGGGCGAGTCCGGGTCTGTCCTTTATATATACCCACCTGAACCGCGTCATTAAGTCGTTTGATCTCGACATGATTTTCATGGCCGGTCCGGGGCATGGCGCTCCCGGCGTTTTGGGGCCGGTTTATCTGGAGGGCGCTTATTCTGAAATCTATCCTGACAAGTGTCAGGACGAGGAAGGACTTCTGCGACTCTTCAAAGATTTCTCTTTTCCAGGTGGGGTTGGCAGTCACTGCACTCCTGAAACTCCCGGATCAATCCATGAGGGCGGGGAATTGGGCTACGTGCTGTCGCACGCATGCGGTGCGGCGTTCGACAATCCCAATTTGATCGTCGCAGCCGTGGTCGGTGATGGTGAAGCTGAGACTGGACCGCTTGCTACTTCATGGCACATCAACAAGTTTCTCAACCCGATTCGAGATGGAGCAGTGTTACCAGTCCTCAATCTAAACGGTTACAAGATTAATAATCCAACACTCCTCGCTCGTATCAGTCATGAAGAGTTGGAAGACCTCTTCAAGGGTTATGGCTATGAGCCTTACTTCGTTGAAGGATCTGACGCGGACAGCATGCATCAGGCGATGGCCGCCACCTTGGATCACTGCATTAGCTCAATTCGAGCCCTACAACAACAAGCAAGAGCGTCTGGAACAACGATACGGCCGCGCTGGCCGATGATTGTTCTTCGTTCACCGAAGGGCTGGACCGCGCCTGCTGAAGTTGATGGCAAAAAAGTTGAAGGTTTGTGGCGCGCGCATCAGGTGCCGCTCGCTGGTGTCAAAACGAATCCGGCTCATCTGAAGCTACTCGAACAATGGATGCGCAGTTACAAACCGGAGAAGTTGTTTGATGAAGATGGCCGCTTAAATGCTGAACTCCAGCAGTTAACTCCAACGGGGAATCGCCGCATGGGCGCTAATCCTCACGCAAATGGCGGTCAGCTCAAGAAGAATCTACGGATGCCTGACTTCAAGGCTTATGCTGAAAAGTTTGATAGGCCGGGTAGCGTTGAAGCCGGAAACACTAAGCCGCTCGGAAAGTTTCTGCGCGATGTGATGAAGTTGAACATGGATTCGTTCAGGGTTTTTGGCCCCGACGAAAACACTTCGAACAAACTCGACGCTATCTATGAAGTAAGCAAGAAACTTTGGCTCGCCGAGTATTTCCCTGAAGACAGTGATGGCGGAGAGCTCTCAACGGACGGACGCGTCATTGAAATGCTCAGCGAGCACACACTCGAAGGGATGCTTGAAGGATATCTTCTCACCGGCCGTCATGGGTTTCTTTCGACGTATGAAGCATTTGCACATGTCATTGATTCGATGTTCAACCAACACGCCAAGTGGTTGTCAATCTGTAACGAACTACCCTGGCGGCGGAGAATCGCTTCACTGAATCTGCTAATCACGTCAACTGTTTGGCGCCAGGATCACAATGGATTCACTCACCAGGATCCCGGTTTCCTCGATGTCGTCGTGAACAAGCGCGCCGAAGTTACCCGCATTTACCTGCCGCCGGATGTTAACAGCCTTCTGTCTGTGGCTGACCATTGTCTGCGCAGCGAAAACTATATCAACGTGATTGTCAGCGATAAGCAGCTGCACCTGCAGTATCTCGATATCGACGCCGCAATCACCCACTGCACAAAGGGGATCAGCATCTGGGCACAGGCCAGTAACGATCAAGGACATGAACCTGACGTTGTAATCGCGTGCGCGGGTGATATCCCAACTCAGGAAGCCCTGGCAGCCACGGCCTTGCTGCGAACGGAATTTGAAGATCTCAAGATTCGTTTCATCAACGTAGTTGACTTATTCAAGTTGCAATCAGATCGCGAGCATCCGCATGGTTTATCGCATCGAGATTTCGACAGTTTGTTTACTGTCGACAAGCCGATAGTCTTCAACTTCCACGGCTATCCCTGGCTAATTCATAAACTCGCTTACAACCGAACAAATCATCCCAACCTGCACGTGCGTGGATATAAGGAGCGCGGCAACATAAACACGCCGATGGAACTGGCGATTGAGAACGAAATCGATCGCTTCACACTTGCGATCGACGTCATCGATCGCGTCGGAAAGCTTCAGTTGATCGGAGCACATGCGAAAGAGAAATTCCGCAACATGCAGCTCGATTGCCGGCGGTATGCCCACGAGTTCGGAACCGATCGGCCGGATGTACTCGCGTGGCGTTGGCCTCTTTAGTTTCGTTTGGGGAGAAAAAATGAAGATTCATTTCCATGGCGCAGCGGGTGACGTAACCGGCTCTGCTTACCACGTTGTCACGAACGACGCGAGTATTCTTGTCGACTGTGGGTTCTTTCAAGGCCGAAAAGAGGAGAGCGCGAAAAACCGGCGCGACGCAAAACTTGAAGGCGGAAAGCTCGATGCCGTGCTTCTGACGCATGGGCACCTTGATCACATCGGTCGCTTACCGTTGTTGACCCGTAAAGGTTACCACGGACCAATCTATGCGACGCAGCCAACGTTAGACATTGCTACACTCATTTTGAAAGATTCGCTTGCCTTACAAAAGCAGGATCTCAAGCGGCAGAACCAAAAACGTGCGCTAAAGAAGTTACCTCCACTCGAGCCTCTCTTTGAGGAGCCCGACGTCCGCAAACTAAAACCGCTGGCAACTCCGGTTAAATACAACAAACGTTTTCAAGTCGCTCCCGGCATCGAAGCGCGCCTCGTTGATGCGGGTCACGTCATCGGCTCGGCGAGTGTGGAGCTGACGGTCTCTGAAAACGGCCATAAGAAGGTCGTTGTGTTCTCAGGTGATCTCGGGCCGCGGGGCGCGCCATTGCTCAACGATCCGGAGCCGTTTAAAGAGGCTGACGCGGTGATAATGGAATCGACCTATGGCGATCGGAATCACCGCAACATGCACGACACTGCGATGGAAGGAAGAGAGATCATCGCGAAAGCGATCGATAACAAAGCCAAGGTGTTAGTGCCCGTATTCGCAGTTGGTCGCACTCAGTTACTTCTTTATTTACTCGCCGGTGCTTTTAAGCGAAAGACGCTGCCATCGTTTCCAATCTTTCTCGACAGTCCGATGGCAATTCAGGCCACAAGGATCTATGGCAGAAATAATGAACTGTTCGACGCTGAGGCATTGGAGATGGCGAAGTCGGGCGAATTGTTGCGCAGCCTCAGAACCGCTCGTCCATGTACAAGCCCAGGCGAGTCGAGGGCCCTGAACACGGTTAAGGGTCCCTGCTTGATCATGGCCGGAAGCGGAATGTGCACTGGCGGCAGAATCATGCACCACCTGCGTCACAACCTGCCGATACCTGAGACAGCCGTCTTGATTGTCGGTTTCCAATCGCAGGGCACGCTCGGTCGGAAACTCGTTGATGGTGCGAAGTCAGTGATGATGTTTGGTGAAGAAGTTCCGGTGCGCGCCTCAATTCACACGATGGGCGGCTTCAGCGCTCATGCTGATCAGAGTGGCTTACTCGACTGGTATAGCACTCTGGTGCCGTCCCGACCTCGCACAATCATCACGCATGGAGAAGACCGTGCGAGAAAAGCATTTAGCGATTTAATCCATTCGAGATTTGGAATGAAGTCAGAGCGGCCTGCGTTGGGCGATGTGATTGAAATCTGAGCCGCGATTTTACTGAAGATAGAGAGGAACGAAACATGAGTGCAACGGAAGCGACCCCTCAAGGAACGAACGCAATAAGCCTGGCTAATGAAGAAGAAGTAAAGAAGGTCCTGTTGAATTCCGTCTTGGGTTTGTGGGACGTAGTCAATAACCTGACGCGGCTGAAGCCGACCAAACGTGAACGATATCGGGTGACGATTTTTGGATCGGCGCGCGCGAAACCCGGCACCGTGGCTTACGATGAAACAAAGCGCGCGGCCAAGCTGCTGGCAGCGCTGGGCTGTGACATTATCACCGGCGGTGGTCCAGGCTTAATGCAAGCTGCAAACGAAGGTGTAAACGATGCGGATGGCGCGAAGTCGGTAGGTATTCGAGTCGATCTCCCGTTCGAGCAGGAAGTAAATCCGTTCGTGGAGCTTGCATTCGAACATCGCACATTCTTCACGCGATTGCATCACTTCGTGCTCGCATCAGACGCGTTCATCGTTGCGCCCGGCGGTATCGGCACCGTATTGGAAACGATGATGATCTGGCAGTTACTGCAAGTTCGTCATCTCGATAAAACGCCGCTCATCCTGGTCGGAAAGCTTTGGCCTCCGCTTATTGAATGGGTGCGCGAATCGATGCTCTCGTTTGAGACACCGCTTATTAATGCTGAAGATGTCGACATACCAATCTGCGTTGCAAATGCTGATGAAGCGATTGCCATCATTCGTCAGCATCGGCAGGCGAGTGGATTCAGCGAAGCGGCCGCAGCAACCAGAGGAGAACATGTCTAGTGTATCGGGCCACGTCGCACCGGCGATCCACCGTTCGGCGTTCAGCGAATTTATTCGAAGCCCGATCAACTGGTTATTCATTTTCATTCCACTAACTGTCGCGTTGGAGCTTCTGGGCCATGTATCAGCTCCAGTGCTCTTTTTTATGGCGGCAGTCGCTATCATTCCGATCGCCGCTCTGATCGTGCATTCGACCGAGCAGATCGCAACGCGCACGGGCGATGCAGTCGGTGGCCTTTTGAACGCCACGTTCGGCAACGCGCCCGAATTGATCATTGCTCTCGTTGCATTGAAAGCAGGCCTGCTAGATATGGTCAGGGCATCACTGGTGGGCGCAATACTCGCCAACCTGTTACTAGCTCTCGGCGTGGGCTTTTTTACTGGAGGCATTCGTTATCACGATCAACGCTTCAATCCGACTGCGGCGCGTGCATACAGCACGATGATGTTTTTGGCAGCAGTAAGCATGATCGTTCCAAGTGCGTTTAGCCGCGTCTTCGCGCCGAATGAAGTGATTCGCCAGGAACAACTGCTCAACATCGGTATCGCTATTCTGTTGTTAATCGCCTATGCGTTATACATTGTGTTTTCATTGAGGACACACTCAAGCGCGTTTGCGAGTCTGGAAACGGATGACAATGCAGAGCACCACGGACCTCCGTGGAGCATTGGCCGCGCAGTCATCAGCTTACTGGGTGCGTCGGTTCTGGCGGCATGGATGAGTGAGATTCTTGTGGGTGCTGCGGAAGAAACCGGCAAGGCACTAGGCATGTCGCAGGTGTTTATCGGAATCGTGTTTGTTGCGATTGTCGGAGGTGCTGCTGAGAGCGGGTCCGCAGTGGCGATGGCGCGAAAAAACAAAATGGACTTGTCAGTTGGTATCGCACTCGGAAGCTGTATTCAGATCGCACTGTTTGTTGCGCCGTTACTAGTAATTTCGAGCTACTTCCTGGCACCGCAGCCACTGGAATTGGCATTTAACCGGGCAGAGATCGGATCACTGTTGATCGGAGTGCTGATTGGCTCAATGGTCTGCGCCGACGGTCAATCAAACTGGTACAAAGGCGTGCAACTGATGACGGTTTACGCGATCATTGCGTTGATGTTTTATTTGATTCCTGAAATAGCGAAGTGAAGTCATTGGTGATTGACGCTCGTCGTTGACATTCGTAACGCTCAAGCCCTACTGAGCCGCCCAATCCTCGATACTTTCAACGAATGTCCGATACGCTTCAGCTTGTCGACGTGATTCGCCGCCACTCAACCTCACAGAAAATGAGTCCTCTAATGTCCGATAAACTTCAGGAAGCTCTGAATAAAGTGGGGAGGAGTAATGTTCGAGGTGCAAAACGTCAGCGGTCAGCCTCAGTGGCATAACTCAAGCTGAGACGTCATTGCAGTAATACAGTCAGGTGGGTGGTCGAACAGTCAGTACCGAAACGCGGTGGCGTCGGGTCAACGTTCGTATTCGCCTCTGAGTTGCGTGATAGTTAAAACACCCGACGCTACCGCGTTTCGGTACTGACTGTTTGCCACTCATTTGACGCCCATTACAGAACGCGCTGGGCGTTAAGTCTGAAGATTCAACTCGACATCTCTGCTGCTTGGGCCATGGTCTTATATTCGTCGATCTCATTAGCCGAAAAACCCAGGCGCTCCAGGAGCAGACACTCGCGCCACGTGCGTCCGAGATCATCTGCCGACGATGGATAGAATCTAGCCAGTAATCTGTCTAACCCTCCATACTCGCCTTCGTTATTGTGGGTTTCGAAGGCTGCGTCGAGATACGCCCTCTGGTAAGTTGATTTTGCTAAATTCAGAACTGATCCTCCCTTAGCCTCATCGGCCGCCGGTTCGAGTAGACTACCGTCGATCTTAATCAGGGCCTCACGCAGCGCTTCCACCTCCATGAAAAGATCGAGGATTAGCGACACGAGAATGTTCACCTGAAGATTGCCCGATCGTGCCGCCAACAGAGCCTGAATGATCTCTGGGTGATTTAAATCCATTCTCTCTATGCCTTCTTCCGACGTGGCGGTGGCTTCTGCTCAACATCGTAGTAATAGTGAAAGTCGTACGACCCGTCCTTATAAGTGAAGAACTGATGACGAGCGTGTGCATATGCCAATGGCTCTGCAACAGTGCCGTTGATCTGTGCATGCGCCTGTGTACAACTCTCGACCTCCACGTGACCATTTCGAAAGACTCCGTTGCGGTTGTAGCCATTCGAGAGCTGAAGTGAGAAACCAACATCGGCTCCTCGACCCTGATCGACATCGACACGGAAATTGACTGGGCTTCCGTTCATCTCACCGATTCCCGAAATCGTGGCGTGGTCTCCTGTAATAACAAGACACGAAATTGAAATCGAGCGAAGCCGCATACCCGCGTTCCTATCCGAGTAATCGAAATTACCCCGCGGACTCTGCCGACGATTGTTCGACTGCACATTGAGTTTGAAATCCGGGGCACCTGCCACGTCGCTAATCTTGCCGTTTCCATGCACACGTCCACAGGTGTTGGCAGCACACTCAGGACCAGGACGAGGACCTGGCGATGAACCCGGGGACGGCGATGGACCAGGAGTAGGTGAAGTTGTGGGAGTTGGCGAAGATGTTGGTGTTGATGTCGGAGACGGAGACGGTAAGGGAGCTGGAATGCGAGGGAGGCCTGCATCGAGACGGAAAACAATGCCCTTGTTTTGAGTTCCGCCGTAGTAAGTCGTGCCGTAAAGTTTCCCGTCTGTTCCTTGAACCAAACCAGCCGCGGCTGCGGCTCCATCGCCTCTGAACGCGGCGAATGTGTGCAAAACCGTCAGCTCACCGTTTAAGGTTATCTTAAAAACCGTTCCGTAGTTTCGGCCGCCCGCGTAAGTTGTTCCGTACAGGTTGCCATCGGTTGCTTGAAGAAGATTGCCGAACGGACTGGCACCCTCGGTGACTGTGAAGGAATGGAAGACGCTGTAAGTTCCCGTGCCATCTATTTTGAAAATCGTTCCGAGGTTGTATTGGCCTCCAGTTGCAGTCGTGCCGTAAAGGTTTCCGTCACTTGCCTGAATTAGTCCGCCGACGGGGTTTGATCCATCTTGTACCGCGGGTCCTTTGAATGTGTGAATCACGGAAAAACCGCCGTTGGTTGTCAGCTTGAATACGGTGCCAACTCCGCTGGCGCCACCTGCGTAAGTTGTGCCGTACAGATTACCGTCAGTCGCTTGCAGTAGAACGCACGTAGGTTGTACGCCATCAGTTGTGCCTTTGAACCCGTGAACTAATGTTGGCGTTCCATTCGTCGAAGTTCGATATACAGCTCCGGCGAGATAGCCGCCTTTAACAGAGGTGCCGTAGATGTAACCATCCTTCGCTTGCATCAAACCCGCCTTTGGCAGACCTCCTTCGCCTCCGGTAAATGTCCAGAGCTTTGTATAGGAACCGCTGGGTGTGATTCTAAAGATGACGCCACCGTTAGAACCGGACCCGGTGACCCCAGCGGCGGAGTAAGTTGTGCCGTAAAAGTTTCCGTCTCTTGCCAAAAGGAGACCGCCATACGGATTCACACCGTCACTCGTAGACAAGAGGAAGTGATGGAGGATGGTAATCTTGCCGGCCGGATCCATCTTAAAGACAGTTCCAGTAGGAGCAGTGGCGGTTGAACTCCCATTCAATGTCGTCCCATAAAAGTTTCCATCTGGAGCTTGAAGCAGTGGCCCCCAAGGGTTGGCTCCATCTGTGTCCCCGGTGAATCCGTGGTTGTCGTTGCCGGTGAAGGAGTGAAGAACTTCGTAGTTGGGGGCGAGTTGCGAAGCAGAATTGCCGACCGAAGACATCAGCAATGCCGTAGTAAAGGCCAAACCCAGAGACATTGCCGTTATTAACCGGCGACTGTTTGTGAGAAGAAACTTCTGCGCTTGGCCGTCGCGGTAAACATGTGAGATTTTCATCTTCACTCCATTTCGCGCGTTAGGTGTAAGACAGAATTGAACACCTTTCTTTATCTCTATTCAGTCACTTGTAGTAGAATCCGCCCCAACGCCCAGACTCGCTGAAGCGTAGCCTGCATCATTTCGTCGGTTCTTGTCCTGACGGAACTCTTAAGAACTCTAAAGAAAGTAAATCCCAATGGCTTCAATTCCGACAGCCGGTGCTGTACCAGAATCCACGGGTCATCTCTGGAGTTTTGGCGCTTGTGAGGTTGATGAACGAAAACGCGAACTGAAGGTACAAAGCGTCGAAGTCAATCTCGAGTCCAAGCCGTGGGAAGTTCTGCATCAGCTTCTACTGCATGCCGGTGAGGTCGTCACTAAAGAAGAGTTATTGGAAGCTGTGTGGCCAGGCACGAACGTAGTCGATGGTTCACTAGCCACCGCCGTCTCAAAACTGCGTAAGGCGCTGGGCGATGAGTCAATGATCGTGACGGTTCCTCGCATTGGCTATCGTCTTGCCGTTCCCGTTCAAATCACTCCGACAGCGCCTTTTATTTCTCGAGAGCTACATTTCACCCCTGGCCAGCGGGTACCAAGACGTGAGCAATGGTTCCTCGTCCGGCGACTGGGTCGGTCACCGTCAAGCGAGGTTTGGCTGGCCGAACACCCCAAGACGCATGAGACTCGGGTTTTCAAGTTCGCCGCAGATGAGGAGCGATTGAAGGGTTTGAAGCGTGAGGTGACGCTGGCGCGCCTGTTGCGCACATCACTCGGCGAACGTTGTGACTTTGTGCGCGTGCTTGAGTGGAATTTCGATGAAGCACCTTACTTTTTAGAGAGCGAGTTCGCTGGTCTAAGTTTGAACGAATGGGCCGAGCAACAGGGCGGGCTCAAGGCAATCCCGCTTCAGCGAAGACTTCAATTATTGATTAGAGTTGCAGCGGCTGTCGCGGCAGCTCATTCGTTAGACGTATTACACAAAGATTTGAAACCGGGCAACATTCTGGTCTCTAACAGTTCAAGTGACGACAACGAAATCAAAGTCGCGGATTTTGGAAGCGCGGCATTGTTATCGCCGGGCAGATTAGGCGCATTGCGAATTACCAACCTGGGTTTTACTCAAGGCACGAATGGCGACAATGAATCCCTCACTGGCACAGTCATATACATCGCGCCGGAAGTGCTCTCCGGACAATCGCCAACGGCCACTTCTGATGTTTACGCCCTCGGTGTCCTGCTTTACCAAATGGTAACGGGGGATTTTCGGAAACCTCTCGCGCCAGGATGGGAAGCTGAGGTCGACGATCCTTTAATCAGGAAAGATATCGAAGAAGCAGCGTGTGGCGATCCGGCGCGTCGGATGAAAACTGCAGCGCAACTCGCCGAGCGGCTCTCAAATCTTGAGTCACGTCGTCGTGATCTTGAACAGCTGGAGGCGACGCGTGAGTTTCAAATGAAACGTCGCCGCTACCTCCGCGTTGTAATTCCGATTGCCATCGTACTCCTGGTTTTAATTGCAACCTTCAAATTCCAGAATAGTCGTTCATCCGTAACCGCTCCAAAACTCAAGACAGTGGCGATTCTTCCTTTCCGAAATGTTAGTGCCGATCCGTCAGTTGAGTACCTGAGGCTGGCGTTATCGGATGAAGTTGCCACGACCTTAGGTCACATCCGTGGGTTGGTTGTTCGTCCTTCTTCAACGACAAGCAAATACACTGCACCCGACGTCGATTTAAAAACTGCCGGCAAACAGATGGGAGCAGCGACGATTGTCACCGGTCACTTCATCAAGCAGGGACAACAGCTACACATCACGCTCGAAGCGATCGACGTCGAGACGAACAGTGTTGTCTGGCGTGACCAGATCGACGCCATGGCTCCCAGCATGATCGCAATGCAGGTTCAGATTGCTTTACGCGTTAAGGGTGGTCTTGCACCGGCACTTGGAGCAGCCGCAAACGACGTAGGCACTCAACCAAAGAATGAAGAAGCATACGAGCTCTACCTGCGAAGCATCGCAGTTCCACTCCAACAAATTACAAACAAAGACGGAATCGTGATGTTGGAACGCGCCGTTGCTTTAGACCCTGGTTATGCCCCGGCCTGGTTAGCACTGGCTCGTCGCTACTATGCGGAGAGTCATTACACCGGACAAAACCGCGGTGAGATGGAGTTATACAGCGCGACGGTGAAAAAGGCGCTGGCTATCGATCCTGATTACGTGGGTGCTTGGGCGGCTCTTGTGTTGGGACAGGTCGAACGCGGCGATCTTGTCGAAGCGTATAAGGCTGCACAAGATCTTGTTCGCCGACGGCCTGACAATGCAGATGCTCATTTTGTGCTCAGCTACGTACTCCGATACGGCGGTCTACTAGATGAGGCTGCCCCTGAATGTGATAAGGCACTCCTAATCGATGGGCAAACTCAAAACTCGGGGGTGCGATCGTGCGCAGTAGTTTTCCTGCTCCGTCAGGATTATCCGGGCGCGTTGAATTACATCAATGTCGATCCAGATTCTGACCTGGCAAAGTCGCTCAAGCTCGAGATGTTTGTGAGACAAGGAAAACGTGAGGAAGCGCTACAACAGATAGCTTCTTACAGTCCGAAGTGGGGAGGCTTTGACTTGTTAGTGGCCAAACTTCAGCAGAAGTCGCCAGATGAGATTCATCGCATGGCGGAAGCGGTGAAGGCGGATGAGGATCCGGAAACTAATTACTTCGCGGCCGCACATCTTGCGTATGTTGGTGAAACTCGCGCGGCGCTTGAAATACTTCGCGCGGCGATTAAAGGAAACTATTGTTCGTACCCATCGATGGACATGGATCCCTTCTTCGCAACCATCAGAACACAACCTGAGTTTGCTGAGATTCGTAACGCAGGAATGCAATGTCAGAACAATTTCCTTGCGCAGCGCGATAGAAGATAGTGGTCTTTGCTCTTCGACCTTGATCTACTTGATAAAGACCGCTTGGCTCAAGAGCCACATCTAGCTCGAGTCGGAAGTATTTTGGTTCGAACTAAACACCAAACTCGTTACAACCGAATCGACTTTTGAGGCCAAGCTATAAAGACCAAAAGCCTAGTTCGCCTTATTAATTTCCGTCAACAAATCTTTCGCGAGATTAGGAGCCACGGTCTGGAGCCGTCTGTAGACCCGTGTCGCTTGCTCTTTTTGTCCTAATCCCAGGTATGCTTGGCCCAGTCCGAGAAGGTAATAACCTTCATTCGGTTTCAGCCGGACGAGTTGTTGATAAATGGTAACAGCCTGTTGGTACGCCTCGAGTGCTTTGCGCTCGTTGTTCTTGGCTTTGTACATTTCTCCCATTCCACGAAGAGCTGCAGCTTTCTCATCCGGCTTTGTGCTTATCAAGAGAACACGCCGGTAAATGGTAAGCGCCGTACTTGGACGATCGCTGACAACCGACGCCAGTATTATCAAAAACTCAGGGTCGTTTTTGTCCGCAGGAAATGTAGCCTCAATACTCTCGGCCAGCGCCTTTGCTTTGGCTGCGTCGAGCGTCTGCAGTTTTCGTTGAACGGCAACAGCATCTTCTCTTCTACCGAGATACAAATAGGTATATCCCAAGTTTGAGTAATACAGTGGCTCGGCGGGCTTTAGCTGAATAGCTCCTTGAAAAGCTGTTATCGCAGCATCGAGCTCGTCGATCTCTGTTAATGCCAGACCAAGCTGATTCCGTGGTATGGCGTATTTCGGATCGAGTCGTATCGACTCACGGTATTCGGGTATGGCCTTCTCATATTGTTGGAACCCTTCAGCATAAACATCACCCAACCAATGATGACTGTAAGCGTCGTCAGGATTCAGCCGAAGAGCCTCTTGCAGCGACGCTAACGCCTGTTGATAACGTTTGAGCTGATGGTAGGTCGCACCTAGCCAGTAATGACGTGTGCTATCGTTTGGTTTAATTTTTGTCGCCTGCTGAAAAGCTGGTAATGCGAGTGCGTACTGTTTGAGTCGGTAATGGCAGTAACCAAGGTTGTAGTGCGTATCAGGTAGCGAAGGGTTCAGCCCGATGGAACGTTTATAAGAGGCGATAGCTTGCCCGTAATTTTCTGCCTGTTGGTACTTGTACCCTTCGTTGAAAAAGTATTCGGCAGAACCTGGGCGCGCAGTTGTTGCGTTTGAGTTTGGTTGGGTGTTGCTTGAGGGGGTGCTGATCGCATTAAGCCTCGTAAGCAAATCCGCTGCATAGTCTTTATCAAGTAGCGCAAGTCTGTTATAGAGCTGCATCGCTTCGTTTTTGCGGCCCAGTTTTGCGTAGGCTAACGAGAGGACGTACATTGTCGCTTGATCGTCAGGCTGCATCCGCAGCGATTGTTGTAAGGCTGAAACGGCCTCAAGATGTTTTCCTTGTATATAGAGCACGTCTCCTAATACGTAGTACGCCCCGCCATAAACCGGCTGCAGACGAATGGCTTCACGTGCTTCAGCTTCCGCGTTCCCTAAGAGAGTCAAATCTTTAGATTTGGTCGCCACGGCCACTTCTGTAGCCAGGCTGAGATAAGACCAACTCAGCCAATAGTGGACTTGCGGATTGTTTGGCGCCGTGCGCACCACTTGTTTGAAAGCCACAATCGCATCCTGATGTTTCTTTAAACGGGAGTAACTGATTCCCAAATCCATGTACGCGCCGCCTGAGGGCATGATCGCGATCGACCTGTTGAGGTGTTCAACCGCTCGCGTGTAATCCTTTGCCTCAAGATACGCGCGTCCCTTCCTGTATTCGTCCATCGACGCCTGTACAGCAGTTTGAGAATTCGCGGTAGCTGCGAAACCGGCGATTAGAATTACCAGCGTTAGAAGAAAAGTCGGGTACTTCATTGTTGCTCCTTTCTGACGACCACTCCGCAAGTGTGCGAGGCCAGAAAGATCGCATTAGTAACCGCTAAATGTCCTGACGGAACTCTTAAGAATTCTAAAGAAGACGCTGATCAAGAGGAGTGCGTTGTAAGAAGAGGATTATTGAAGGGGTAAGGCGACGTTCAAAACGCGATGATCCGAACGAATCTAAAGTAAAAACCACAAAGGGCGGCCATGTAAGCCGCCCCTCGGAATTACGACATTCGCCCAGCTATTGTCCTTGCGTAGCCGGGGCAGCAGCTTTTGTTGCTTCAAGCTGTAGATCGATCACGACTTCGTCGCCGACGTTCAGGCCGCCATTCGGCATCTTTGCGCCCCATGTGATTCCATAATCACGCCGGTTAATCTTCGTCTCTGCAGCCACTCCAAAGCGCGTGTTGCCGCGATTATCTTTGATCGCGCCAGTCACATGAAACGGCAATGAGATCTGCTTCGTGACGCCCTTCAACGTGAAATCGCCGTGCAGCACGTAGCCGTTACCTTTCTTTTCTACTTTCGTGCTCTTGAACGTCATTTCAGGAAACTTGGCTACGTCGAAGAAGTCGGCTGTGCGTAAATGGTTGTCACGCCCTGTTACTCCGGTATCGATACTCTCAACTTTTGCAGTGAATTCAACCGACGATTTGGTTACGTCGGCGTCGTAGTGAATGGTTCCGGTAAAGTCCTTGAAGCGTCCTCTAACTAACGAGAGCTCAAAGTGTCGGATCGAAAACCCTATTACGCTGTGGCTTGGATCTATTCGGTAATCTCCCGCGGTGATAGGTTCAAAAGTAACACCCGCCGGCTTATCCTGTGCACCGGCGACAAGCCATGAAAGCGACGTTGCAACCAGCAGAGCTACGCAAGCCAATAAGAGGAGAGAACTCTTCGGTCGATTCATTTGTTTTACTCCTTAAGAACGTGGTTGGGGTTTTAGGGAAAACAAGAAGTTACACGACTGTAGATGATTTCACCAAGCGGTGAAGGTGGTCTTGGAGTGTCCTAATCTGCGGTTCCGAATCACTCAACTCTCTGCGCGTCCTCTGGGGTATCAGCGTCTCGGTGATTTCCTGGACAGTCGGCTTTGCCTCAAAAGTCATGCCTAGCGTGAGTCGGAAGTATTTTGGTTCGTCTTTAGTTCGTGTGATTTCGTGGATCGTTCCGTTTGTCGCGAAAAAAAGGACGATCCACGAAGTCACACGAACCGACACGAAACTCCTTCCACCGAAATCGACTTTTGAGGCAAAGCTTGGACAGTCTGGAATTTTCAACAAGCGAGAAAGTGAGATACTCGATCCACGGATTTGTTAGTTTGTGCAGAACTAAATTACACCGCTGAGACGCGGAGCACCCGAGCACACGCAGAGAGCAACTTATCAAGCAATCGCCGCGTATACGTTGGAAGGACAGTACACAACTAAGTCTTTCATCCGGAAAATTGGACAACATGGACATACGGAATCTACCAGTTACTGATTTCGAAAGCCTGACTTCGTGCAGCGACGAAAATGGTTATCACGGCTTTATAGCGATCCATAGTACAAAGCTTGGCCCAGCGATCGGAGGGACGAGATTCTGGCAGTATAGAAACGAACAGGAAGCAGTTGACGACGTACTGCGACTCGCGCGTGGCATGACGTATAAGAATGCTCTCGCTGATATTCCATTCGGAGGCGGGAAGTCGATCATCTTAAAGACCGAGCGATTAACCGATCGAGAAAAGATTTTTCGGACGCACGGAAAATTCGTTGAAACATTTGAAGGCCGGTATATCACCGCGGAAGATGTCGGAACGACACCTGCTGACATGGAGTTTGTGCGAAGGGAAACAAGGCATGTTGGAGGTTTGATGTCGGGTTCCGGCGATCCCTCGCCGGTAACCGCTCGCGGCGTCTTTCGGGCCATGCAAGCAGCAGCGAACCATCGTTGGGGTTCCGACTCGTTGGCCCACCACACCGTCGCGCTGCAAGGCTGCGGAAGCGTGGGCTATTACCTTGCTTCTTATCTGCACCGAGCGGGCGCGCGTTTGATAGCAACCGATGTCGATGAGGGGAAGATTGATAGGGTAGTTCAGGAATTCAATGCGTCACCTGTAGCAACTGAGGATATCTACAAAACCGGCGCTGATATTTTTGCACCGTGTGCTCTCGGCGGTGTGCTTAACGATCAAACGATTCCGCGACTCGCCTCGAAAACTGAAGTAATCGTTGGAGCCGCGAACAATCAATTGCTTGAGCGACGTCACGGCGATGAATTGACCGCGCTGGGTATTCTTTATGTGCCCGACTATGCCGCTAATGCGGGTGGAGTGATTAATGGTTGTCGGGATCTGCTCGGCTGGGATGCTGGCAAAGCAGCTGCGAAAGTTGATCAGATCTACGACACTGTCCTCAAGATCTTCGACAAAGCAGCAACTGACGGTATTCCAACATACGTAGCTGCGGATCGCTTGGCGGAGCGCCGTCTGGATTCCTCAAATGAAACTCATGAACTGCGCCGTAAAGATCGGGTTTGAGTTACACGAGCCGTTGTTTCTCGATCAGCGCAAAAGCCAATTGAATGGTCTACTGGTATCGCAAGGCGACGAGCGGGTTGACCTTTGTTGCACGTCGCGCTGGAATATAACAAGCGACGAAAGCGGCCAGGACCAGTAATAACGAAATCAACGTGAACGTAACAGGGTCAGTAGTACTGACATTGAAGAGCAAGCCACGAATCAGACGTGTCAGGCCATAGGCCCCGACTATGCCAAGCAACACTCCAATGATGGTCAACTTCATTCCCCGTCCCACGATCAACCCAAAGACGTCTTGGGCCGTCGCGCCCAAAGCCATTCGCACACCGATCTCATGCGTGCGCGTTACTACGAGATAAGCCATTACGCCGTAGATGCCGATTAGGGCGAGCACCATAGCACCGACTCCGAAGACGGCAAACAAGGTCGTATACAGTCGAGGTTGCCAAACAGATTCGGCCATTACTTCTTCCATAGTGGGCGTCTTACTCACTGGAATGTCTGGATCCATCTGATTCACCACACGCCGGATAGCAGGTGCGAGGGTTCGGGGATCCCCAGAAGTTCTTGTCACAACTGCCATCCCATTGACAGGCATTTGCTGATGCGGCAAGTAGACACTCTTGCGCGTATCTTCCTGCATCCGTTCGTGGCGTACTGCTCTGACTACACCGATTACTGTGTGCCACGGTTCGTTATCTTCAGGTGGTCCAAAGCGCACGCGCTTCCCGATTGGACTCTCATTAGGCCAGTACTCACGTGCCAGACGTTCGTCAATGATTGTTACTAACGGAGCATCGCCAGTATCCGCAGCGGTAAAGTCGCGGCCCGATAGCAAAGTTATTCCCATCGTTCGGAAGTAATTTGGAGTAACTACTGTGTGTTGAATCATCGGCGCCTGGCCCACGGACAAAACGGGATGGCCTTCGACCGTCAAGCTGCGTCCCCAACCGCCTCCACTTAGTGGGACTGTTGTCGTAGCAGCCGCAGCCTCAACACCGGGAAGCGCGGTCACTTGCTCCAGCAACTGCTTGAAGAAGGCAGCGCGCTGCGGCGCTTCCGGATACTTCAGTCTGGGTACAGTCACCGAAGCTGTTGCCACTCCTTTCGGATCGAGTCCCACATCAACGCTTCGGAGACGAAGGAAGCTTTGAATCATCAAGCCGGCGCCAACCAACAAAACTAACGACAGCGCGATTTCCGCAACAACCAACACGCTGCGAGAGAAAGTGCGGATTGAGGTCAACGATCCACGGCCGCCTTCTTTTAATGTGTCATTGAGGTTGACGCGCGATGTCTGTAACGCAGGGATAGAGCCAAAAACTAAACCGGTCAGCACTGTTACACCGACAGTGAATGCGAGCACGCGAAGATCGATCCCGAAGTTCATCCAAAACGGGAGTTTGATTGGTATTGATGCCAGCAGCAGACGCAGGGCCCATACCGACAGCAAGAGACCTAAAACACCTCCAGCCGCAGCGAGCATGAGACTTTCAGTCAGGAGTTGCTGAATAACTCGCAAGCGACTAGCGCCCAACGCTGCTCGTAGTGCGACTTCTTTTTGGCGTGCAGAGGCTCGCGCCAGCATTAGATTGGCGACATTCACGCAGGCAACCAGCAAGACGCAACCGACAACTCCTAACAAAATGAAAAGAGCCGTACGATAATCACCCGAAAGGTTCTTGTGGAGACTTGTCACGGCAACTCCCAAGCCTTCGTTGGTTACCGGATTCTCTTGCTCGATCTGTGCAGCAATGCGATTCATCTCGGCTTGCGCCTGTTCGAAAGTCACTCCATTTTTCAATCGAGCAATTGCACTTAGGCCATGATCAGTGCGCGTGAAAGTCTTCGGAGTAAGTCCTAGTGGCGCCCAAAGTTCAGACTCTTCGGGAAACTTGAACCCTGGAGGCATCACTCCAATAACCGTACGTGAATAGGTGTTTACGGCGATTCTCTGACCGATTATCTTCGTGTCTCCGCCAAAGCGTCTCTGCCATAGCTCATATCCGAGGATAACGACATCATCTGTGTCCGGCGTGTCTTCAGCCTTTGTGAACGTCCGGCCGAGCACCGGCGAAACGCGCAGGACCTCAAATAGTCCGTAAGAGATGTAGGACCCGCGGAGTTCCTCGGCTTGTCCATTTCCACTCAGTGCGAATCGGGTAGTGCCGAAGTGAAGGCCAATACCTTCGAAGACAGTATTGCGTTCTCGCCAATCGAGAAAATTCGGATACGACACACTCATCGAATTAATGCCGCGTTTGAATGCGGTCTCATCGATGACTGCCAATCGATCCGAATCAGGGTATGGCAGCGGTCGCAACAGAATGCCGTTGGCAAAACTGAAGATGGCTGTGTTAGCACTGATGCCGAGTGCGAGAGTTAACACGACCACTAAAGTGAAGGCGGGGTTTTTTAATAAGAGTCGTCCGCTGTAACGCACGTCCTGCAAGATGTTTTCGACCCATCTAACACCGCGTGCGTCCCGCGACTCCTCTTTCGATAAGACCAGGTTGCCGAACTCTCTTAGGGCCGCGGATCGCGCCTCGTCCGGCGTCATACCGCTCTTGATGTTTTGTGCAATATCCTGTTCGAGATGGAATTGCAGCTCGTCATCCAGTTCTTGTTCTAATTGATCTCTGTGAATTAGTGCGCGCCATCGTCGCTTTAGCGTACTGAAATTCATAACTACTCCTACGCATCGCGCAAGATCAAAGCGACAGCATTTGAAAAACGCTCCCACTGCTTGCGTTGTGACTCAAGTTGTTTACGACCGCTCGTCGTTAACTGGTAATACTTGGCCCTGCGGTTGTTTTCAGACGTATCCCAGATAGCCGAGATGAGGCCACGTTCTTCTAGACGGTGCAACGCGGGATACAAGGCTCCGGGTGTCACGCTAAGAACTTCGCCAGACACCAGTTGAATCCGCTGCATAATGTCCCACCCATTTAAAGCCCCGGAACTTAGCAACCGAAGCACCAGCAGCTCGAGTGTCCCTTGCAACAAATCGGCCTTTTGTTTCTTCATAGTCTTCCTATAGACATCCGATAGGAATGGCAGCATATCGGTGCTCCTATCGAGTGTCAATAGGAGTGGCTGACTAGCAACGACCGGTAATCCAGAAACGTATTCCTACGTACGAAAAACCGGATCAAGTGGCTGGGCGTAGTCTGAAGCGGAAATTAAGGGAGGCTTTGAAGGCATGCGAAAAATAACTGGGTCTACCACGGGACCACTGGTGTGGAAACGCCTGAGGACAAAACCAACTGCATTACGGTAGAAGTGATGCAGCAGAGTCCGACTTCAGTTATGACGATAAAACGACGGCCCCTTTTGTTGATATTGGCAGTTGCATCCGTAACCACGGGATGTGGTAACAGCGCGCGTCGCAGCAAGACGACCAAGGAACGACAGGCATTAAATGCGAAACGGTCCCAAGCAAGTCCCACGGCACTTCCGATCAATCCGTCCAGGTACAACGACGTCCGGTCAAGAATAGATGCTGCGCGAACTGAGCTGTCTTTGCGATATCAACGCATAGCAACTACTGATCAAAAACCGAAGCTGATTAACGATGCGCGTGAGTTACTGACGCACTCTGTCTACAACGACATTTTCCCTTACTGGTAGACGAGTTGATCATTAAGTGGTTAAAAGGCGAATCTATACCCACTCGCGTAGGGTAGGTGCCGTGCGCGTTCTTCCAAAGATCAGTTCAAAGGGGTGAGTTTATGCAATACAAAAGTGACCGCGCATCTTGGCGATGGCGGGCTGTCGTGTTGGTATTGGTCTTGGGTTTAGGTTCGGCAGCTGTTTTCAGGATTACCTTCGCTGCTCGGAGTGTTGATGCGCCAATTTCACAACAAGACGTTATCCGTTTAGAGAGCCGCTTCAATCAATTGGAAACACGATTGAATTTTATCGAAAATCGGTTGCGCAGCATCGAGCAGCAGTCGCGAATCACCGATCCTCGTGGTGCCAGTCAAAACGATTTAGCTCTATTACGTTCAGAACTCCAGGTGCTGCAGGAGCGGGTGGTAGACCACGAGTGCGCACTGGCGAAACTTGACGAACGAACATTGGCTCCAAACGTACGCGCCGCGCGGCGAAGGTCTGAATCAGCAAGTGATCCATGTCGCGCGAATTCTGATACGCCCATTCGATTGCCCGCTGAACGCTGACGGTGAGATCGAATCGCAACGACGGTGTCAGATCCAGCAGTAGCGCGACTGTGAGGGAGGTTTCATGCTTCGAACCCTCTCGGCTGTCTTAAATTGCAACAACTCTCCGAAAACAATCGGTACACCCGGCCGACGTCCAAAGAAGATTTATCGACCGTCTTTCAGGCACATTAATTGTCTCGAAAAAAAGCATCCCTTAACAGTTCAGGTTCAGTAAAGGTCCTGGATGAGATAGCTTAGCAGTATTTCTATGAACATCAGGAGTACATTATGGGTATCGCAGACGCAAAGAGTATTACAGTTCCGGAAATCGCGCTGATTGCCGCGACGCGTGGAGCTATTGGCTTTGGGGCAGGTCTTCTGCTCGCAAATAAGTTCAAACGTGAACGAAGGAAAGCACTCGGTTGGACATTATTTTTGTCTGGATTGGCGAGCACTATTCCAATCGCGATGCACCTGTTCGGTAAGAAAAAGCCAGCGGAGTAGAAGCCCAGTGTCATTGCATTGCGGAAAGGAATGAAATGCCTGAAAAAGAAACTCTTGAACGCGCAGCCAGGGATAAGGCTGAAGGAAAAGCGCCGAGCACGCAGGCTGGTGAGTTCGTCCGTGAAGAAATTGAACACATACGCGAGGGCAAGCACGGTGCTCGTTCTACCAAACAGGCGATCGCTATTGGACTATCGAAGGCACGGCGTGCCGGGGTAGAGCTATCGCCACCAAAAACGGGATCGAAAACGACTCGGAAGCAGGCCGCTCGGGATATTCGGAAAAGTCGAAGTGGCCGGAAGGCCACGAAATCGGTAACGCGATCACGCGCGACTTCAAAAGCTTTGAAACGGGAAGGTCACAGTGCGGCTTCAACAGGCGCTCTGTCGCGCCAAGCCCGCAAAGCGGCTGCAAAAAGATCAGCAGCCGCGCGATCACGCTCCGCTAAGAAAGCGGCCGCCACTCGAAAGAAATAAACTCAGCCTCGAACCTAATAGAGATTCGAGGCTGAGTCCCAGAGTGGCGGTTCGCCTTAGTCGCTCTTCGTCTTTAACGCAGCAAGTTCCTTCTCGAGCTTGTCAATCTCTTCCTGCGCCATTGGTTTGATGTCAGGCTTGATAGTGGGCAGCGACTTCTTTAGTGCCATCAAGCGAGCAGTCAGCAACGCCTGGTCGGCCGGCACGTTGACGTCAGGAGTTACACCCGTTCCTTCCCAATTTGTCTTGGTGATTGGACTGATCGCGCGTCCGGTCGGAACAAATGCTCCAAAGTGCTCATTCAGACGGAACATACCTCCGGGATGTGCCCCACCACCTGTTGTTTCACCCACGATGGTGGCGCGCTTCAAGTTCTTCAAGTTGTAAGTGAATTCCTCGGCGCCGGAGAACGTCCGTTTACTGGTCAGCACGTACACGTCCTTATTCAGATAACGTTTTCCCGACACTTCCTTTCGCGTCCAGAACTCGTCGGTGCGGTTACCTTCGCGCCAATAGAGATCGTTTAGATGGACGGGTTCAGGACCAAACAAGTAAGAACACACTAAGGCAACCATCGCCGGGTTTCCGCCGCCGTTCTTTCTCATGTCAATGATGAGCGAGTCAGTGCCGTTAATGAAGTTCATAGCGGCGGCGACTGTGTCGGCACCAAGTTCTTCATCCATAAAGTTGAAGAATTCGATATAGCCGATGTTACCCGGTAATCGTTCGACCTTGGCGAACCCATGATTCATCCAGGTCAAATCCCGCTTTCTTTGTTCACGTTCCTCCGCGGTAGGCTCACGCTGTGGTCCTCGTTCAGGTATTGCTTGGTTGGAATACCGCACACGAAGGTGTTTGTCGTTGCTGACGGCTTGAAGATCATTCGTCAGCTTCGTCGCAAACTCTTTAGCGCTTATGATCTGGTCGTACTCCTTCTTAGCCACGCGTTCGCGAATCGACTGCTCCATCTTCTTCGCGACTTCCGGAAACACATAAGAATCATTAAGTCGCTTTAGAATTGTGTCGATCACTTGAGTTCGCGTTGCCGCATCGATGGTGAGATCAGGTTGTTCCGGCTGTGCGACCGCAATATTCAGAGCTGCAATTGTTAGAAGACAAATCACAGCCAGGCGGACTAGAGTTGTTTTAAGCATTGAGAAACTCCTTAGTTCGTGATTTCTGCTTTGTAGGGGCGGCCCCCGTTGCCGACTTTATGATCATGCGAGAGAGCGGTGACCAGACGATGGCGGCCACCCCTACAAATTCTTTCGACTTAGCACGCCACTCAACATCAAGTTAGCGACTGCTACAGCTCGCTGTTCAACGTCTTCACGTGCGCCCAGTTCAGTTGTGCTGAGACTGTAGGGCAGCAGGCCATTAGTCGCTTCTAAGAGTGCGAGCGCTGAGACTCGGGCGTCGTCAAAGTCGAATTCACCTGCGTTGCGTCCTGCCGTTAATACTTCGGCGAAGATTTGCGCCTCCTCTTCGAAGTACACGGCGCGTCGCGCAAGCAACCCGGGACGCAACGCGGCGAGAAGATCATTGAGACTCTGTGTGTAGTGTTGAACGCTGTCGAAGCGAAACAACACGCGTGTTAAGAGCATTGACCGGAGGCGTTCCCGGGCGGAGACATCCGATGCGGCAATCTCTCTCAACCGCTCCTTCAAGCGATCCACGACGCGGTCGACGTGCGAGAGAACCACTTCTTCTTTACTGGCGAAGTGGAGATAGATCGTGCCTTTACCTATACCGGCTTCCGCGGCGATGTCTTCGACGGTCATTTTCCGATAGCCATAACGCGCCAAAAGGCGGTCGGTAGCGTCCAGTATTGCGTCTCTTACAGCCTCTTTTGGGGCAATTGCGGCCATTTTGCCTACTTTGACTGCTGACCAGATTCGAATTCCAGTCATCTAAGACGCATTCGGCCGGAAAAAGTTCCGAAGTTTTCATAATTGAAGCGAAAGAAAATGGAGGTGCCTGGGCCGGGCGATCGTTGTGCCGGGAGTCTTAACGCACTGTATATTGCTGTAGAAGAGGACCTCGAGATTTCATGTGAGATTAGAACTGGAGGCTTTTTGCTCGTCGCAGAACTAGAGACGCCGGCGGTTATCGTTGACTTAGACGTGGTGGAACGCAACCTGTCGCGAATGGCGGACTACTGCCGCGCCAATAACATCCGACTGCGTCCACATACCAAAACCCACAAGATACCGGCGTTGGCCAAATGGCAGCTCGAAAAAGGAGCACGAGGCATAACCGTCGCGAAAGTCGGTGAAGCGGAAGTGATGCTCGAGGCAGGCATCACCGATATTCTGATCGCGTATCCAGTCTTTGGCGGAGCGAAGGCTGCGAAACTTGCCGAGCTGGCGACGCGCGCCAATCTCACGGTAGCGCTGGATTCGCTGGAAGTCGCCGAGGCGATCTCGAGGGAAGCGAAGAGAAAAAATGCGATAGTCAGAGTTCTAGTGGAGATAGACGTCGGCTTTCGTCGTTGCGGGATCGCGAATGAAGACGACGTGTTGGCTCTCGCTCAAAAGGTTGACGGCTTACCAAAGCTAGAATTCAACGGGCTGATGTTCTTTCCAGGTCATTTTCAGGTTCCGGAACAGGAACGCGCTGCGATGCGAGTGGGTGTAAACGACTTCCTCAGTCGCATACAGAGTAAACTCCAACAGACAACTTTGCCGCTAATAACCATCAGCGGAGGTTCAACTCCGACGGCGCTTGAAAGTCATTTGTTTGTCGGAGTCAACGAAACTCGACCCGGCATGTACATTTTCAATGATCGCACGATGGTTGGCATTGGCGTGGCGCAGGAAGAAGATTGTGCACTCTCTGTGGTGACGACTGTTGTCAGCACCAGTGTTTCAGGTCGCGCAATCATCGATGCAGGATCAAAGACGCTTTCATCCGATCGATATCCGACTGGTGTTGGAAAAGGGTTCGGTTTGATCAAATCAGATTCAGACGCAGAACTGGAACAATTATCTGAAGAGCATGGTCACTTGAACATCAGTCGCTCGATGCACAAGTACCGCGTTGGTCAACGACTCACAGTTATCCCAAATCATGTCTGTAGCACCGTTAACATGCACAATCAGATCTATGGTGTCCGCGGCGATCGAGTAGAAACAGTTTGGGAAGTTGCTGGTAGAGGAAAGGTACAGTGATTACCAAGAGCCGATTGTGCAAGACATTAGTTGTATGTTCATTGCTCGCCGTTGTCAGTGCATCTTCACTCTTCAAGTCCAGCGCGAGAGAGGTCTACGACGTCGTTATCCTCAACGGTCGCGTGATTGATCCGGAATCACGACTCGATGCCGTGCGCAATGTCGGGATCTCGGCTGGCATCATCAAAGCAATCACTTCGGAGCGCCTGAGTGGCCGAACGGTAATTGATGCCAAGGGACTGGTAGTTACGCCCGGTTTCATCGACTTACATCAGCATGGGCAGGACCGCGAGAACTATGATTACAAAGTAATGGATGGTGTAACAACAGCCCTCGAATTGGAGGTCGGGACGGGCGATGTGGACCGTTGGTACGACGAGCGTGCTGGAAAAGTCGCGATCAATTACGGCGTCAGCATCGGGCATCTGGCGGCGAGAATGGCTGCGATGGGCGATCCGATTGAGTTTCTCCCGAGCGGAGAGGCTGCACGCCGGGCCGCGACCGATGCAGAAATAGGCGAGATGAAAAAGCAAATCGAGCGTGGTCTTCGCCGTGGAGCGGTTGCCGTTGGGTTTGGTATTCAATACGTTCCAAGAGCTTCAAGTTGGGAAGTCCTTGAGATGTTTCGTGTTGCTGCCCTGTTCGGAGCGTCGTGTCATGTTCATTTGCGGAATGCGGGCTTGAAGGAACCGGCGAGTAGTACTCAGGCCCTTGAAGAAGTAATCGCAGCGACGGCAATCACCGGTGCTCCGCTCCATGTGGTCCACATTCAAAGTACTGGTGGCAAAGCCACGCCACAACTACTGCAAATGATCGCCGAAGCGCGATCCAAACATCTCGACGTCACGACTGAGTGTTATCCCTATATTGCCGGTATGACCGACATTAAGTCAGCTATCTTCAATGAGGGCTGGCAAGAAGTCTTCGGAATCGAATACGGCGATTTGCAATGGGCGGCGACCGGTGAACGATTAACGAAGGACAGCTTCGAACGTTATCGAAAGCAGGGAGGTATGGTCGCAGTGTTCTCGATGACGGAGGAGATAGTTGAGACCGCTTTAAAGAATCCGTTGACGATGATTGCCAGTGACGGAATTCTGGCAAACGGAAAGGGACATCCGCGAACTGCCGGTACTTACACACGCGTTCTGGGCAGGTATGTGCGAGACCGAGGAACATTAAGTTTGATGGATGCTTTGCGAAAGATGACGCTGATGCCGGCGCAACGACTCGAACGTCGCGTTCCTTCAATGAAGAACAAGGGAAGAATCCGGGTTGGAGCGGACGCGGATTTGGTCGTCTTCGACACCGCACGCGTTATTGATAAATCCACCTACGATGAACCTGCGAAGTATTCTGAAGGCATCAAGTATGTTCTGGTGAATGGAGTCGTGGTCGTTAAGGACGGCCAGCTTGAACCTGACGTTTATCCGGGACGTCCTGTTCGGGCGCCAGTTACTACGGCGGTGCGCTAGCGAGATGTCTGATTGAGAACCGAGCGTCGTGATCCGAGTGATTACGCGACCGGTGGTGGCTCTTCGGCCCAAAAAATCCATTCAGCCCCGTTGGCATGTTGCTTACGTGGCATCAACAAGCCCCGATTCTCAAGCAGCGTGCGAGCGCCGCGCTGCATGTTTGCGAACAGACACTGCGTGACGTCAGTAAAGTTCCAGCCCTGATCCTTCAGCGCTGTACGTTCGAACGCAATTTCAATCTGCGATTTCCTTTGTTCGAAGAAAGACGCTAGTTGTTCCGCCATCTCGTCACACAACGACATGAACTCCTTACAGTCGTCTGCTTTAAAAACCGGAAAGTTTGGTTCGTAATATCGCTCGGATGGATGTTTCTTTTCCCACTCGACTGATTCTCGCAAGAGTTCACTCTTCATCAGGTCATTGATATGGGTATGAACACTGGGCGCCGACAACCGTAGCGCCTCAGCGAGCTGTGAAATCGTCTTCGGTTCTTCCGCAACGAGGTTCAATATCTCCTCTTTCGTCCCATTTGGCAGCAACTTATGTTTCGCGATATCCGCCCACGGATCGCTAAAACCGCCACTTGCACCAGACACACATTCGCAAGGAAATCGTAGATGTTTGAAGTTAGACATAAATCCCTTTCGACTTACAATACGAGTTTTAGGGCCGAGCCTAAAAGCCCCCTTTCTCTTAAGAATTCCCCAAATGTGTAGTGCCACAGCGGATTGTTGAATCGTTGTCGATTTTCATTCAAAAGCTGCGTTGATCAGGCGTTTGCCGATCGTTCAAGTCCTGGACTTTGAGCTAACTGCTGTCCGGGTTTCGTTCGAAGGGAGAAAAAATGTCGAATACAAAAACTCAATTGGATCGGGTCACCGAGTTAAGGATTCAGTCACCAATGCAACACCCGAGAACTAAATGGGCGTGGATCAACCGCCTGAGGTTCTTGTACCTGATTATCGTTGTCTTAGCGAGCGTCGCCGTCCTTCTACCGATCGTAAGTAGTGGTAAGGCGCAACGACTTCCTGCAAAAGCGAGTAGGACTAGCGCGCAGGGACCTTCGGTTAGAATCTACGGCAAAAGAGATAAGCTGCGGAACTTCGACGCGGAAATAGCGGCGAATGCAATTGAATTCCTGGACGAGGGTCGGAACACATTTCGCTCCGATACTTTTGGTGACGAAGCCTTTTGGGGCGGCTCGCTGCAACTTCACAATGCAATTAAAGGTGCAAGCCTTGGGGGAGTTGGACCAGGTATCAGCCCTACCACTGCGCTGAACCTCGGACTCAAGGTCGACATCGATGCGCTTCCACACCCACTTATAAATCAACTCAAGCAAGGCAAGGTCAATCTTGATGATCCGGTTACGACGGTCGCTTTATTGAAACTGGATGCCGTCGTTGGCCTAAAAGGATTCTTTCAAGGTGACAATCTGAATTCAATCGGCATCACCTGTGCGATTTGCCACTCGACGGTCGACAATTCGCTGACGTTTGGTATCGGGCATCGCCTCGATGGTTGGGCCAATAGAGATCTCGATGTTGGAAAGATAGTCGCCGCTGCTCCTGATCTTAGTGCATTCGCGAATCTGCTTGGCGTTAGTCAAGCGACCGTGCGAGCGGTGTTGAATAGCTGGGGCCCAGGTAAGTTTGACGCAGAACTTATCCTGGATGGCAAGGCGTTCAACCCACAACAGGTGACCGACGGTGTAGTGACGGGCACGAATGTCCCCGGCGCCACGCTGTTACCGAACGCATTTGGCTTAGCAGGATTCAATCAACACACCTGGACAGGCGCATGGGGAACGGTGAGCTATTGGAATGCCTTCGTTGCGGCTCTCGAGATGCGCGGCATTGGCAGGTTCTTTGATCCGCGCTTAAACAACGCAGCCAAGTTTCCCATAGCAGCAGCTAACGGATTTGCTGATTTGCCGCACATACCACCCGAACAAGATCGGATCACCAAAAAACTTCCATCATTACACTTCTATCAACTGGCGATTCCGGCGCCGGCACCTGAACCTGGAGTTGACTTCAATGTAGCTGCGGCCGAACGAGGTGATGAGCTCTTCAGCGGTAAGGCGGGTTGCAACAACTGCCACGTTGAGCCTTTATGGACGGAGCCGGGTTGGAACCTTCACACGCCGGCAGAGATTGGCGTCGATAGCTTCCAGGCCGATCGCGCGCCAGATGGTGTTTACAAGACGATGAATCTCGCGGGCATTTTCATACGCGAGAATGGGATATTCATGAAGCCAGAGAACAAAGGTCGCTACTACCACGATGGACGATTCGCGACCTTGCTCGATGTCGTCAACCATTACAACACGCGGTTTAGTTTAGGTCTGACAGCGCAAGAGAAGAGTGATGTTGTGGAGTACCTAAAATCGCTTCCTGAACCCGAATGATCGAAATCTCATCCCGGCTGTTTCACGGCGGCCGCGCTTTTTAAGCGGCCGCCGGTTAATCCGCGTATCAGTTAATCAAACTCCTCCAAAGCAACTCGAGCCTCCAGTATTGAAATAGAACTCCGCGCAGATCACGGTGTTCGTTAGCCGTATTGAAAGGAGAGAGTCATGCGACAGAGAGTTTTATCATCCCTGATAGTCGCGTCAGTTGTTTTGTTGATCGGGTTACTTGCAGTTGCGAAACCATCCGATGTTCTCACTCATACTGTTTCAACTCCATCCAATGGAGCTAAGGAAGCTGCACTTCATGATGCAATGCGAAAGCTCTGGGAAGATCACATCACCTGGACTCGTGTGTTCATCATTAGTGCTGCTGCTGATTCGCCAGACAAAGCAGCTGCAACGGAACGGTTGCTGCAAAATCAAGTGGACATTGGAAATGCAATAAAGTCGTATTACGGCGATGAGGCCGGTAATAAGTTAACCACCCTTCTCAAGGAACATATCACCACGGCTGCTGAAGTTGTTGCTGCGGCCAAGGCTAACGATAAAGCCAAGCTCGACGACGCGAACAAACGTTGGTTTGCCAATGCAGATCAAATCGCCGACTTCCTCAGCAGTGCTAACCCGAAGAATTGGCCGGCGGCTGAGATGAAATCTATGATGCGCGAACATCTAAACCTCACAACCAATGAGGCGGTAGCGCGTTTGCATGGAGATTGGGCCGCTGATGTTAAAGCTTACGATGCAGTGCACGAACAAATCTTAAAAATGGCCGACATGCTAACAATGGGAATTGTGAAGCAGTTTCCGAACAAGTTTGTGTAACACGTCGGGTAAACAAGTAGTTGATCGGCTGAGCCGGCACGAAGAACGGGAGGCTTAGTGTTGCGCTGATCGAGGAGGAAGTTCGTTGTGAAAGTCAGACTAAAGAAGCTCCAGGATCAAACGATAGTGATCACTGGTGCGTCTTCTGGAATTGGACTGGTCACGGCGCGCCTGGCTGCGAAGCGAGGTGCGCGTGTCGTGTTGAATGCCCGAAATGAAGAGGCTTTAAAAACGGTGGTCGATGAAATCAATGAATCCGGTGGAAGCGCTGCCTATGTTGCTGGAGACGTTGGTCAACTCGAGGATGTGAAGCGCATCGGCGACCAGGCTGTGCAGCGATTCGGGGGCTTCGACACTTGGATTAATAACGCTGGTGTGTCGATTTATGGTCCAGTGTTGCAGCAATCTCTGGGAGATCATCGACGACTGTTCGAGACGAACTATTGGGGTGTGGTCCACGGTTCAATAGTAGCTTGTGAGCATCTACGAAGGGCCGGCGGAGCATTGATCAATGTGGGAAGCGCGTTGTCGGATCGGGCAATACCAGTGCAAGGAACGTACTCTGCTTCGAAACACGCAGTTAAAGGCTACACTGACGCGTTGCGGATGGAGCTTGAGAGAGAGGGCGCTCCAGTTTCTGTGACACTGATAAAGCCCGCTGCGATTGACACGCCGTACATCCAGCATGCAAAGAACCTTTTGTCGATGGAGCCACTGAACCCTCCGCCAGTCTATTCGCCAGAAACAGTCGCTGAGGCGATCTTGCATTGTGCTGAACATTCGGCGCGAGACGTTTTTGTAGGCGCTGGTGGAAGGGCACTTTCTGAATTTGCTCATCATCTGCCGCGTGTGATGGACAAGTGGATGGAGGCCACGATGTTCAACTTTCAGAAATCCGACGAGCCCCGGCGCAATGACCGCGCAGATAGTTTGCATGCGGCGTCTGTCGACGGACACGAGCGGGGCCACTATCCGGGTCACGTTGCGGAATCGAGCGTGTACACAAAAGCCGTGTTACATCCATTCGTGGCCGGCTCGTTGATTGCAGGATTGGGAATTGCGATTGCTGGGGTGTGGAAATGGAAGTCTCGCATTCGGAAATGAATGGTAAAGAGGAAGCAAACATTTGGAAGGGCTTCGCTGCCGGTCTGGTTGGCGGATTATTCGCCGGCTGGACCATGAATCAATTTCAAAAGACGTGGACGAAACTGGCGAAAGGTTTTGAAAAGTCGCACGGTGCGCAATCGATGCAGCCGAGTGACGACTCCTCTTCAACTGCCAATAACGGACAGCATGATGACGCAACTGTAGAAGTTGCCGAGATAATTTCCGAAAATGTATTTGGACGTGAACTAAAAGAAAGCGAAAAGGAAAACGCCGGAGCCCTGGTTCATTATGGATTTTCCGCTGCCGCCGGTGGCTTCTACGGTGCCGTTGCAGAATTCGCGCCCGCGATTTCTACGAAAGCTGGACTCCCATTCGGTGTGGTGTTTTGGGCGATTGCAGATGAAATCACCGTACCACTTTTGGGCTTGTCAAAAGGACCGACAGAGATTCCGATATCAACTCACGCCTACGCGCTTTCCGCGCATCTTGTTTATGGATTGACGGCAGAGTTTACGCGACGCGGACTGCGTAAGCTGTTGTGACCTCCGTTTTTAGAACGGCGGGAACTCTGATCAAGTGATCTACGCGCGCTATTCAGTACCATGCGCGGTAGCGGATGGCCACGCCTCAACACAGTGATACCTGGAGTTGAGTCTTGACCATCCGCTACCGCGCACGGTGCTGAATATCAAATGTTAACATAGCCTTAGCATCATCGTTCGGCGACCGCATAAACGAAATCTTTCGTTCTAAGGATTAGTAAACCGTCGGATATCGCTGGAGTCGCCATTAGCGGTTGACCCATCACGTTCGTTGCCAGCAATTCAAACTTTGGACCAGCACGAACTACAAACACATCGCCATCCTCACTCGAGAGGTAAAGTTTGCCGTCAGCCGCGACAGGTGATGCACTGAATGAGCTCGGAAGTCGTTGTTGATAAATCATCGTTCCCGTTTTTGCTTCGTAAGCACTCAACACTCCGTTGTCTGCAACGGTGTAGAGCAGGTCACCATAGATAATTGGAGTGGGTGTATAGGGACTGCCCTTTGCTGATTTCCACGCAATGAACTCGTTGGTATCCTGACCGGGCTTCAGCGAGATATCCCCTGTTGCACCTGGTTTGAATACGTACATCGGACGTCCTGGAGGGTAGCCACCTGTAATGTAGATCAGGCCATGCGCGACCAGCGGTGCCTGCATCTTCACTTGCGTGTCGTTATCAGCGAATCGCCAAAGTTCGTTGCCGGTGAGCGGATTGTAACCTCTGATGAATCGTCCGCCGTTTACGATCAACTCCGGACGTGGCGATGCTGTGTTTATTGTCGGTGTCGTCCACGACGTTATCTCGCCACGCTCAACACGCCACACTTGTTTGCCGTCTTTTAGATTAAATGCCGCGATGAAGGATTGTTTATGTCCATCTGCCTGAACGATCACTAGATCTTTGTAGATGATCGGGCTGCTCGAATGGCCCCACGACGAATTCGGGTCGTCCCACAAGCCGGGATTCAATACTCCAAGATCTTTCTTCCAGATCAGTTTGCCGTTTAGGTCGTAGCAGTCGAGTCCCTCTGAACCGAACAAAGCCACGACATATCTTCCATCAGTGACTGGAGTCGAATTGGCCTGTGACGCTTTCAGGTGTCGTTTGGCTTTGGGAACGCCTTCGTACGCTGTGTTGGACCAGATAATGCGACCTGAATTTTTGTCGAGACCATAAATCCGCCAGGTGTGCCTCACGCTATCGTTGGCCAGATCGATTCCGCGATCTTTGGCAATAAAGCCAGCCTTCGCGTCGCTGCTGACTGCTGTGATAACGAACACTCGATTTCCCCAAACGATCGGACTGGCGTGTGAAAAACCCGGAATCGCAGTCTTCCAACGAATGTTCTGCGAGTTATCAACACTCCACGTGACGGGAGTCTTTCCGCCCTCGCTGACACCCGACGCATTGTTGCCACGAAATGAAGACCAGTTCTGAGCGTTAATAGTAGTGAGAGGAAAGACGAACAGAACGAGAGCAAGGATTGTTTTCATATGCACTCCGGGATTTGATATCGAATCGTAGTTAGGGATGTGAGCTTAACATGGGAAAATTATGTACAGCTAAGTTTTGCTCAATATCACCAGGCGACTCATAGAAAGTAGGCCCTTAAACCTTTCGATGGTTCTTTGGCTAGAGAAGTTACGTACTCTTAATGATTGGCATTTAAAACCGAAGCATGGAGACGCACGCCGTGGATGATGAAACTAATCAAGAGAAATTGTCCCTTCGAAATGAGGCCTGGCTAGCACTTGCCTATTTTTTCGCCTATCTCGGCTACTTATTCATACACCTCGAAGGCGAACTCGGCCATTGGCTGTCGTTGTTAATCGTCCCGTTGCTTCTGGTCTATGGATGTCGCAGATTGACTTCAGTCGCGCCGAGTTTTTGCTCAACTCTGGAATCGTTTGGATTGTCAAAAGGCAATTTGACCAATGGATTGCTTTGGGGTGTCGTGCTAGGGCTGGGGCTCAGCATTTTGCAGTTTTCGCTGTCACGATACAGTCAACAGATCATAGAACTCATTCGTACCGGCAAGGCGTTGTATTTGTTTCCTATCAGTGTATTGCTGATGCTTCTGACCGCGGGCCTAACGGAGGAGTTCTTCTTCCGCGGATTTTTGCAGGGCCGACTCGAAGGCCTTTTACGATCGAAGATTGTAGCTGTCTTACTTAGTTCCTTTCTCTTCGGAATTTATCATCTGCCGTATGCATATCTAAACCCAAGATGGCCATCGCATGGAAACTGGAAGGCGGCGCTGGCGCTGTCGTTGGGCCAGGGTGTACCTGCGGGGCTGATTCTCGGAACCCTTTACGCCCGTAAGCGAAACCTGTTGGCTTGTATAGCCTTGCACTCGCTGATTAACAGCTTGCCAGCTATGACTATGATAAAGATGAAAGGATGACGAGCAGCGCGAATCAATCCAATCCGCTCACTGCAGGCCATCCTTCCGCTGGAATCACCTAGAAATCGAACCGAGCGCCGAACTGGATAATTCGCGGAGTGTTATAGCTTTGTGTAACACGTCCGAAATTGTTGCTGTTAATGTCCAGTCGGGCGGCCGTGTACGCCGAGCTCGTCCCGAAAAACGGAACCTGGCTATTAAGCACGTTGAAGGCTTCCATCCGAATCTGCAACCGACGCGTCTCGCCCAGTCGAATGTTTTTGGCTACACCCGCATCCCAGTTCAGATAAGGCATGCCGTTCAAAGCGTTCCGCGGCATGTTCCCAACCGATCCGGCTTCATTAAAGAAGAAGACCTGCCCCGGAAACGGAGCTTGGCCCAAGGGGCTTGCGGCTCTGACGCTAGCGAGCGTGTAACCAGCCGGAAGCTGTTGGTTCAAATCAAAACAACTTAACGTCGGCCGACCCGGGGCAGTTGCTGTCGCGCACAGTATCTTTGGATCAAAGAAGTAAATGCCGTTTGGCGTGTCAAACCTTCCGGTCAATTTTTTCAATTCGGGTATCGTCAACGAAGTGGTTGCCGATTGTCTCCCCGATTGGAATGTGATCGTTGAGGTCGAACGTGGGTCAATTACTCCAATGGGTGGTCCAGTCACCAGATTCACAATCGACGTGACTTGGAAACCACCTAAGATCGCCTGTGCCCACCCACCGTCATTCAAGTAATGTTTTCCTCGTCCGAACGGCAACTCATAAATCGCATTGAAATTAAACGTATGAGTTCGATCGTAATCCGGACGCGAATAATTCAGGTTGGGATTGTTATTGTCTTGTATCTCTCCCTGGCGATTTTGATCTTCGAACGGAATATCTGTAAGAGTTTTCTGGAAAGTGTAATTCGCCTGGAAGGAAACACCATTGTTGAAACGACGGCGCACTTCCGCTTGCAGCGAGTTGTAACGGAAGCGGCCGGAATTGGTGAGAATTTCATCGACAAAGATATTCGGATTGCTGACGATCGGAACAGTACCGTTCAATCTATTTAAGAAATAGAACTGGGCCAGCGATCCGACTCGACCTGCTTGAATCAGCGGCAGAATCGTTCCCGTATCATTCAAGAATCCGCCACCCACTAGATTATTGAAGACGGTCAGCTGCTGACTACCCGGAATTGCGGGATTGAACCGCGCATCGGTACAGAGGAACATTGTGTCAAATGCCGTAGCGGCACCGGGACGAGTTGCACCCTGCAGTCTGCAGTTCTGCTGCGCTTTCTGGAAATCGGATAAGAAGCCGGTCGAACGAATGTCCAGCTGATTGAACGTCGTAGTTTGAATCAGGTCGTTACTGTAGCCGCCTACATACCTGATCTCGAGCACGGTATTGAATCCGAGATTACGTTGAATACCAATATTGTACTCGTACTCTCTCTGTACTTGCAGATTCGGATCGACTCCGAAGACCTGTGCTCCACCCTGATTGATATTGTTTTGTTCGAACGAAAGTGGCGGTGGCGTGAATGGCGGCGCGGTAAACGTCGGAATTGGACCAAAAATTCCGCGTGGTGTTAAAGCCGCTCTGAAAGTTGCCAGTCCGTTAACCGTGCTGCTAGTAAAGGAGCGCAGTCCAGGATTAGCGCCCAGCAATGTGCTGGTTGATTTCACGTATTCATCGTTGACATAGTTTGTCCGCAATCCGCCACGGATGACGAAGCTGTCACTGAGGATCCGCGAAAAGAACCCCTCCCTTACGGTGGGAGAATACGCAAAGCTAATATTCGGTCCAAAATTGTTCCGGTCAGGTTTAGTGAACGTGCCAGCTCTCCCCGAGTTACCACCGATAATATCCAGATTGCCGTTCGGATCGAGAATACTTCCAACTAGATCACCATTCCTGATGACCGGTTCCAGATAGTTACCAACAGGGCTATGCAGCGGAGTGTAGTACTCGTATCTTACACCGAGATTCAAGGTGAAGTTTGGTTTCAGTCTCCATTGATCCGAGACATACCCCGAGTAGATTCGGTAGTCCAGCGGCTGAATATCAGACGTCGAAGCATATCCCGTTTGCGGATCGATGAGATTAAAGGTCTGGCTAGCGCTACCGATTATTCCTCCGAGCAAATACCTTAAAGAATTAGCGCGCGCCAAATCAGTCGTATTGATACCGCCAATCTGAGTAGCGGTCAGACCCGGCGTAAACGCATTTCCGGTCGTTGAAATGGTGTAGGTCGGAAGCACGCCGAAATTGACTAAGGAGGTCAGATCTTGCCATTCAATCTGTCCGCCAAAACGCAGCGAGTGGTTACCGAATGAATAAACGGCATTGTCCTGGAGGTTGTAGTACTTCGTATCGCGCCCCTGGTCCGTGAAAGAGCCTTCCGGATGAGTAATCCCTAATGGCAATCCACCGATAAAGAAGTCTGGTGGAATGTTGCTCTCGTTAAAGAACGGAGTCGTGAACTGAAATCCACCGCGGGCTTCATTTGAAAACCTGGTCGAGCCCGTCCAAGCGTAAGAGGCGCTCAAAAAATGTGTCGGGTCGATCTGATTGACAAACGGAACTAACGAAAACCCTGAAGCAATATCCGTTCGTGAATTGGTTTCTGTCTTTCGTTTGTAGACGAGGTTAATTGAATTGCGATCGTTCGGTACAACGTCGTAGCGGAGGATCCACTGATCGCGAGTGACAGGATTAGAGCGGTTAAAGTTTATTACTTGAGTTAAGTTGATCCCGGTTGTCAGACCGTTGCCGCTGTTCGGCAACAGATTCAAGATGCGAGACTGGACAACCGGGTCGACACCGAGGACGCCCCCCTGCGCTGATGTCAGCGGATTCGCAAAACCGGCGCCTGTTAATACGTTAACGGTGCGAGTTTGTCCGGTGACGGTATCAATGAACGAGAAATTTCCGGTTCGCGCTTGTGGCAGAAGAGTGGTTGCCGCGGCGCTAACTTGCTGCGCAAGACGGAAGCCTTCGTAATTGAAAAAGAAAAACGCTTTGTTCTTGACGAACATGGGGCCGCCTTCACCGAATTTGAGGATTGGCGATGGCCCACTGATGCTGCCGCCGAACTGGTTGCGATTCAAGAATGATTTTGGAATCGGGTTTCCCTGTGCGTCAGGGGTTGCATTGTTGAAGAATGAATTTGCGGCAAACTTTGAATTGCGGTTAAAGGCAAACAAGTTCCCATGAAAGTCTGAACCGCCGCGCGGCGTCGCTATCTGGACTAGCGATGCACCGCCACCTTGTTCGGCGCCAGCGTTCTGAGTCGTGATCGTAAACTCGGCAGTGTCGTCAACTGTTGGCCGATCATCTACAAACGCGCCAGTGCGAATAAAATTATCCTGAACGTTGAGTCCATCGCGGGTGATCGCCGTTGACGATGAGCGTTGTCCGTTGATCGAGCTCGTCGTCGGACCAGCGCCTGGCGACAAACTTATCAGGCCAAGTGGATTGCGTCCGTTCAAAGGAAGCTCACGGATCTGCTCTCGGCTGATGGTCATGCTGAGTTCACCATTAGAGGCGTTGATCGGTTCGGCGCCTGAGGTGACTACTACTTGCTCGACAATTTGGCCGACCTCAAGTTGCGCATTCATCTGGTATTCGCGTCCGGTATCGATTTTGACCTTCGTGACGACAAAGGTCTTGAAACCACTCGCTTCGATTCTTACCGAATAAGTGCCGAATTCAAGTTGCGGAACTTCAAAGGTCCCGTCGCCATTTGAGGTAACTGTTCGTTCCTTTTTTGTCTGATCGTCAGTTACTACAATAGTCGCACCAGCGACTGCTCCATCCGGCGCTGAAACAGTGCCGACAATTTTTCCCGTCGTGTTTTGTGCGAAGAGTAAAGATGCCTGCAGTAAGGTGATTGCGAACGCGATGAATAGTTTGTTACGCATGTAAGTCTCCTTGGGTAGGCGCAAAGGAACATCTCCGAATAAGTGGATTTTTCGAGCCATCGTTTCTGCTTTCATTGATGGCTAACGGGGAGCGACACAAAAGGCGCGCCTTGAAGTCGCAAAGGACATGCCAGCTATCTGAATGAGAAAAAGAGTTCTGAAAACAATGAGGCGCGATCTTCTGCGGACTCGTGAACGCGTTGAGGAATTCGGATGAGGTTTAAGAAGAAAGATTTTTACGCAAAAATATAGACGACACGCACGACGTTTTGTTTAGCATACGTGTACGAAAGATTGAACACGGGCCATAGACGATCCACGAACTCACACGAAAAAAAACGAGTGCAGATCTAAAGACTCAACATGGAGGGACTCAGAACACGGAGATCACCTGTTGAAGAGCTTCGCGGTCTCCATGCCCCGATCAGATCTATTTCTGAACGCTCTTGATCAACACCACGTCACTGTTGCGCGAGCCGCGTGCGACGGCCAGACGGTTTCCTTCTGCGTTTAATGCGAATGAGGCGATCTGAAATTCTTTGAAAGCTGTCAAAGGTGTGGGCTTCCCTCCGAGTATGGGTTGTGTCCAGATGTTTGACGTCGTGCCGAGCGTGTTTACGAAGAGGATTCCGTTGCCCGCCTTGTTCCATGCGATGCCGGCGTCGCTATTAGTGGTAGCGGGTAAATCAAGAGTTTTTAGCGGAGGGCCGCCGTCAATCGAGATGATGCCGAGCTTCAGTGGCTTAGCTTTTTCACGGATAAAAAAAGCGACAAATTTACCGTCGCGGGAAATTACCGGAGAGATCGATTCAACATCTGTTAATTGGACGGCAGATCCGCCTTTGAGGGGAACTTTCCAGATTCGAAACTTACCATCAGCCCTACTTGTGTAAACCACCCAATCGGCATTAGCCGATGCTGCGGCAAAGGCTGCGTCGCTGTTCTCAACAACTCGACGAACATTTTGTCCGTCAGAGTCCATTTGAAAAAACGTGTTACCGGGAAGTAATTCTTTCGTGGCGAGATTGACTGCTCGACTGAAGAAAGTTATCGAGCTACCGCCAATTGAAAGCGAAGGCAACATCTTTCCGTATGTATAGTCGTTGGTTAATGGCGTTGGATTGCTTCCGTCCCCATCCACTCGCCATATATTCTGCGCGCCACCTTCGCTCGAAACAAAAACAATCTTGCCGTCCCTGGTCCAGGTGACCCCGCGCTCTCCATCGTCTGCTGCAGTTTTTGAATTAATACTGATCGTAGTTGAAAAGTCATCTGCCGCTGTAAGCCAGATGCCCATCGAATACTGACGTTGAATCGCAACCATTGTTTGAGAATCAGCTGCCAAACTGAAATCCTCATAACTCGAAAGATCATTTGTTACGTTTTGAACTTCGCCGCTTGGATAAGCGGCGTATCGTATTTGGTAACGCTGTCCCATGTCCGCCGCGTATGGCGTGTAGATCAAACCTTTCCCATCATTCATCCACGCAATCTGGCTGATGCGAAGCAGTTTCTCTTCCTTCAAAGGAATCGGCGTTTCGTTACCCGTGGCAACATCAACCACCGCCATTCCACCTGCGTACGTTGCTCCTCGAGTTAGCGTCGGAACCGCGATCAATTTCGCGTCGGGCGACCACGAAACTTCGTCCCCATACACTTTGGGATATTTGCGAGTTACCAGGATGCGTTCGTTCCCGCCTTGTTCACCGGCAATGATTATGGAATTGTCGGCTTCCGAAATTCTGATGAATGCTATGTTTGTTCCGTCGGGTGAAAATGAGATCTGACTGTCAACGCCAGTAATCAATTTGCGCTGATTGCGTCCGAGCGTCGTAATTTGAAAAAGTGAAGACGGCTGACCTACGTCTTCGACGCCGACAAAGTAAAGAAAATTTCCATCGTGTGAAAACCTCAGGTAATCGTATTTCGTTTGACCGGGAGGAATAATCTGCGTGTCCCCCGCGCTAGCGGTTTGACGAAGCCACAAACTCTGTCGTCCGTCCTCTTCATCTTTGGCGTAGGCGATAATCTTTCCATCTGGAGAAATAGCAACGGCTCTAACCAATCCATGCGCAGTCAGAACATCCAGTTTGATCGATTGAAAGTTGGTGACTGCGGCCCTCGGAACGGAAGAGTATTTCCAGTAAGCACCAGCAACCAATCCCAGGATCAAAAGCGGTGCGATTAACCAAACTGGCGCTTTTCTTGATTTGCTTACAGGTACATCCCTCGTTGTGGCGGGTCGTAGATTTATCTTCGTAGCGGCATTGTCGAATGAGCCTGTTTGAGAATCGCGCAAAATATTTTTCAGATCGGCGCGCAATTCCGAAAAGCTCTGGTAACGCCGTTCACGATCCTTTTCCATCGCGCATTTGACGATCTGGTCCAGGGCAAGAGGAATCCCATCATTTAATTCGCAAAGGGACGGCTGGATCTTGTTAATCGTAGCGTTATAGATTGCGGCGTCGCTTGCACCCTTAAACGGCATTACGCCCGATAACATTTCGTACATGACAACGCCGAAGCTGAAAATATCGGTTCGCGCATCAACCGGTTCACCGAGAACCTGTTCGGGCGACATATAATTTATCGTGCCCATCAGGCGGTTCGGGGCGGTGTGTTCGCGAGTTTCAATATCGCCAGAATCACGTGCGGTCAGTTTTGCCAATCCGAAATCCAAAACTTTAACGATCCCGTCGCGACGAATCATGATATTCGCGGGCTTGATGTCACGGTGAATGATGCCAACTGAATGTGCTGTCTTAAGAGCATCAGTAATTTGAATGGCAATCTTGACGGCTTCCCGCCATGGAAGTGGTTTTTCAGCAATTCGCTCACGTAGAGTTTGGCCCTCAATGAATTCGGTCGCGATAAAATTACCTGCTTCGGTTTCTTCGATCGAGTAAATGGTGATGATATTCGGATGGTTGAGTGCAGAAACGGCGCGCGCTTCCTTCTTGAAACGTTCGATGCGCTCAACATCGCTTTCAAACTGCGCTGTCACAATTTTGAGCGCGATCCGTCGGTGGAGTTTTGTGTCTTCGGCCAGATAGACCTCACCCATTCCTCCTGCGCCCAATAGTCTTATGATCTTGTAATGACTAATCTCTTTCCCAGCGAGGTTCGACTTCTTTTCTCTGTCTGCAAACATCTGGGCGGCTAGCGACAAGGGTGGATTCTCAAAGAAATCATTTGGAGTTCTTCTGACGGCAAGTAGAGTTTCAAGTTCACGGTGCAACTCTTCGTCGTCGCCGCAGCTCTCTTTAAAAAAGGAGTCACGTTTGTCGAGCGGGAGCTCCAACGCTGCGTGATAGAGTTCTTCTATTTGTCTAAGTCGTTCAGAATTCATTTAAAGGGTTGTTGAGCGCAATCAGCTTCCTATAGGGCAGTAAAGATAGGCGAATGGTGCAGGGCCTGGTGCAGTACTCCGACTTGTCAGGGAGGGCAACCATTAAGGCGGCAAGCCGTCCTGACAGTGGGGCTGGGGCTACTGAAGTTCACGCAACAACCAGGTCTGGGCAAAACTCCAATCGCGTTTGACAGTTTCGGGCGAAACGTCCAGGACTCCGGCGATCTCTGCGACATTTAATCCGGCAAAAAATTTCATTTCGACGACGCGAACTTTTCGTTCATCTAAGTTCGCCAATCGGTTCAAAGCCTCATCCAGCGCGACGATCTCGTCCGACGACTGGTTTGTCGTCCGCATATTCTCCGCCAGCGTCACTCTTTCCTGCCAACCACCGCGTTTTTGGTTGTTCTTGGAACGCGCGTAATCAACCAGAATGTGCCGCATCGCTTTCGCCGCAACGCCGAAAAAATGGTTGCGGCTTTGCCAGTTCCGCTCTTCGCCACCCGCAAGTTTCAGATAGGTTTCGTGAATCAAATCGGTAGTCTGAAATGTGTGCCCCGAAGGTTGGCGGCGCATGTAATTTCTCGCCATGCGGCGCAGCTCGTCGTAGACCAGCGGCATGAGCTGTTCAAGCGCATACGCATCGCCCTTACTCCAATCAATCAACAGAAGCGAAATCTGATGCGAGTTGCTGTCTGGCGTCATTCTGGGTCGAGAAGTTGGGAGGATTATACACCACGGCCGAAAAAACTCTTTACGAACGATGACACTTTCTTGCCCCGAATCTCGTGTAGTCAGGTAGAGCAATCAGATTTCGATATTTGGTCGAGTCAAAAGAACCTTTCTGGAGAAGGCCCAGACGATAACGCTGAACAACAGGCATCGGTAGGTTTAAAACAAATCGACCAAAGGAGAACGAATAATGAGAAAGGTTAGCTTAAATCGGTTTCCCCCAGCGGAGAATACAAGTCTTCGTTTAAGTCATACTGACGACTCACAGGACTAGCTCACGCACGCGTTAACAGTGAACGACATAAGAATTCAGTCGGCTCCAGCGTCTATCACTCGAAACCCATGCAGCATCGGACGAATATGAGTCGTCCTTACTTCCCAACCCAAGAGGAGAAGAATCATGAAACGCAATCGCATGTTAGTTAGCTCGCTGATCGTTTTGCTCTTAATGGTTAGCGTCGTTGTCGTGGCCCAGGTTAATCGTCCGTTTCGCAACGGGTCAGTCTGGTCCATAAGCCTTATCAAAATGAAGCCGGGCATGGAAACGGCTTATCTAAACTACATCGCCGGGGATTGGAAGCGTGAGCAAGAAGCGCTGAAAAAAGACGGTCAGATCATTTCCTACAAAGTGATTACGACAGAGGCGCATGGCTCGAACGATTGGAACATCATGCTGATGAGTGAATACAAGGATCTCGCAACGATGGAAGCGAACGAAGCCAAAGCCGACAATCTTGCGCAAACGGTAATCGGCAATGATGAAAAACAAATGCAGGGTTATCGGGATCGTCTGCAAATCCGTGAAGTTCTAGATACCCGAGTGGCACGCGAGATCGTTTTGGAACCGCGTCGTTAGATCGATAGGGACCACGAGCGAAGTGAGAAGGCAGGATTCCACGCGCTTATTTCGCTCGTGTTTTGAAAATCATAAATCCACCACAACCATCGGCTTAATTCTCCTCGGCAATAGTTTCGGCAGGGACGAGTATGACCGACTAGTGCAATCAACCAGAAAACATGTCAATGGAATTAGGCAGGGCTGCCTCGCCACGATACAACTCGCTAGGCCCCAGGCATCACGTACGTGTCACATATCTATCACATCCAGGCTATGCTGCATAGGAAATATATTCTGTACTTGCTATATACGAGTTTAAGGTGTAAGGTAGCGGAGAACCGAGTCCCAGCTTAACTCTATTCTCAGCCCTTCTGGAATCATCTGGAATATCTGACATCAACAGCTCAATTTCCAAGGAGATTACACGATGGGATTATTCGATAAGATGTTCGGACAAGGTGCCGAATCAGCCAGCCAACAGCCCGATGCGCAGAAACGCTTCACCGAGTTGAAGCAGAAGTACCAGAGCGTACTAATAACCGCCGATCAGCAGCACGTTCAGTTCCAGAACCTGCATGTGCAGGACAACAAACTTTTCATCAAAGGCACGGCGCCCACGGAAGAGGCGAAGAATAAGTTCTGGGATCAGGTGAAGCTCGTGAGCCCGAGTCAAGATGACATAACGGCGGATATCACCGTTGATTCGAGCCGCGCTCGGGGAGCAGCAGTCGGCGGTGTTAGTAGCGGTCAGACATATACAGTCAAATCCGGCGATACACTTTCGAAGATCAGCAAGGAACTGTATGGCGACTCGAACGAATACATGGGTATCTTTTACGCCAACCGCGACAAGTTAAAAGACCCAGACATGATTCAGGTCGGACAGCAGTTGACCATTCCCGCTAAGTCCTAAGAACAAAAGCAGAAGAATGGAATGGCACTCTGAAAGCCATGGAGCGGGTGGAGGTTCTCACACCTTCACCTGTTCCAATTACTCAAGCTACTTTCGCCTTTAGAGTTTGGGCGCCACTAACTTCTTTTCTCCTACGAACCTTTCCCTTGACGCTTTTGCCTCAGGGTCTCCGGTTCGAGCTGCGGCTTGCTCGATAATGGCGTTAACCTCGCCACCGATGAGAATCGTCACGCCAGTCAAGTAAAACCACAGCATCAGAATGATGACCGCCCCCAGTGAGCCATAGACCACGCTGTAGTTGTTATAAAAGTTGAGGTATGAGCCGAACAGAAAGGAGACGAGCAACCAGAGCACGACGCCGGTCATTGCCCCAGGGGAGAGCCAGCGTAGTTGTTGTGTATTCAGGTCGGGCGCAAAGTAGTAGATCAACTCAAAGGCTAGAAAGACGAATACGACTACGAACACCCACCGCAAGACTTTCCACACTATTGTAAACGCTGCGCCGAAACCGTAGTGGTTCGCAATCGCTTCAGCAATCCGGCTGCCGTAAAACATCAGCGCGAGCGCGGTGATAATCAACACAGCGAGAGCAATCGTCAGCAAAATGGCGAGGAGAGTTCTTCTCCACCACGCGCGCGTCTCTTTCACGTCGTAGGCGACGTTCAACCCCTCGATGATCGCGCCCATGCCGGAGGAAGCGAACCACAGTGAAGTCAGCAGACCGAACCACAGTTTCCCGCCGCTGCTTTTTTGACTGATCTCGTCAACTGTCGTGTTGATCAGATCAAAAGCTGAGACGGGCACAATTGCGCCCAGATAAGTCAGCAGATTGCGGCGCAACTCCGTTCCAGGGTCGGCGAAGTAACCCAAGAGAGCCGTAAGGAACAGCAGTAGCGGAAAGAGCGCGAGCAGGAAGTAGAAGGACAGAATCGCGGCACGGTTAAGCACGTCGTCCGTGTTGACTTTCGTCCAGAGATGCTTAGCGAACGTCTTCCATCGCCACCCGCTGATTCTCCAACCTCGTGTCGCCCACATCTGCTTTTCCCGATTTGCGTTTGACGAAACACCTCAAGGTAATGTTCGGTTTAAGGTATTCAGCATAGGGAATTCCTAACTTGGGCCACAACAGTCCATGCGGGTGAAAGCACTTGGTAATTGACGCCTGCGCTCTCAGCGCTCCAACATGCTTCTCGCTTTTTGTGCAACTCAAGTTCAGACCGCAGTCTTCGCACGAGCCACCTCTGGCTCGCCAACTAGTTCCTCAAAAAGCGTCCGGTAATGGATCATTGCCTGGCGCAAGTCTTCGGTATTTGCCTGCCCCCGCGTCTGACGAACAGCGATCGCGTGGGCAGTCCGATAATTTTCCATTACCAGTGGATGGTCCACCGAAACATCTGCCGCCCGCTGTTCAAAGTCAGTTACCGGATAGCCGCGTGTGGACATCACATCGCGTAGCAGTTGATCGGCTTCTGTGACCGCACCTCCGGGACCGTCAACGAACCGCGCCTGGACCCTGCGCCACGACTCTACGAAGCGCGCACGATCACCTGCAGCGAGTGGTCGGATGTTCAAACTTTCTACTCGTTCGGTGCGCTCTTTGAGCTCCTCTTCGGCACGCCGCCGGCTGCCGTCTTCCTTCACAGCGCGATCATATTCGGCGCCACCAAACTGAGTGCGCAGCCTTCCAGTGCGGCGCCTTCGGAAAAAAAGCCACGCGGCGATGCCTGCAATCACAATCACGGCGAGACCAATAATTAAGGCCAGTTCTGTTGGGCCTAATGTTGACATGTTCATTACCTGCCTCCAGTTTTTGTACTACTCCTCGACTTACGTTACTAAGAGCATCGTGGTCTGGTTGACCTAAACTTGAACCGCGTCGCTACATCCTACAAATAAGGTTACGACTCAACAGATTGGCGGTCTGTGCGTCAGCACACAGAGCAGAAGGCACGGGGAAGGAATGACAGGACAACCGGTGGTGCTGAAGGGGTGGGATATTTCGGGACCTTATTTTTTAGTGCGGAAACATTTTGATGAAAACAGGAGTCGCCCAGCTACTTTTTCATTGTTTTCTGCCCAGTTGCTGTGTGTCCTAACGCACAGACCCAGCAACAAAAGCGAGTATTCTGGCCCTTCCATTCCCAAGGGCCACCGTCTTATATGAGCAACACTGAAAGGCTTCCCCTATGCAGTCCACAAAAGGACGTATCCTCTGTACTGAGGATGATGTTGATACTCGCGAGCTGATTGATTTTGTCCTAACCCAATATGGCTATGAAGTAGTCTGCCCGGCAAGCAATGTTGAGGCTATTGATCTAGCAAAAACCCAAAACTTTGATCTGTATCTGGTGGACAACTGGATGCCTGGTCTTTCCGGTACGGAGCTTACCGAAAAGTTACGCCAGTTCGATCTAAAGACCCCCGTTCTCTTCTACTCAGGAGCGGCATACGATACTGACCGGGAAGCAGCTCGCGTTTCGGGTGCTCAGGGATACTTGGTTAAGCCCGCAGACGGCAACCAATTGATAGCCGAAGTGACACGACTCATCGCAGAATCGAAAATGGAGGATGGCGGGCGGATAACACAAAAGCAAAACAGGAGGAAAAATAATGATGAAAACACAAATTTCAATCATTAAATCACTCGCGATAACAATGACTCTAACGGCCCTACTAGTCGCGATTTCCGTGCAAGCCGTCCCGCAGACCGAGAAGAGTCTTTACGAACGACTTGGCGGCGTCTTCGCCATCGCCGCGGTAGTTGACCACTTTAGCGACGCGATTGTGCAGAACCCGATTGTGGGAAAGAATTCGAAGAACCCAGCCCTCAGGAAATGGCACACGCAGAACTTGGACAGGTTGCCCGGACTCAAGTTCATGAGAACCCTTTGGGTCTGCGAGGTCACAGGCGGGCCGTTCAAATTCTCTCCAACAAAGCCGGGTAAAACTCATTTGGGCCTTGAAGAGGCGCATCGTGATCTAAATATTTCGCCAGCGGAATTCGACGAGGTCGCGGCAGAGCTAGGGCGCTCGCTTGACTTCGCTAAAGTGCCTGCCCGTGAAAAGGCAGAAGTTCTCTCCGCGTTCGCAGCACATAAGGACGAGGTAACGGCTGGCTACAAGGCGAAGTGACTTCCGGGCAGACGCGTTTCTAGTCATTGATGAGTCTGCACGCTGCGGGCACTTTTTGAAAGCATCCTCGAATTATGCTTAATGGAGAAAGTCCGCTTGCATCGGACGTTGTTCGTTTATTTGTAGCTCTAGAATGCATGACGTTCCTCCGTTTATTGCCAACGCTCATTGGTAATCAGTTGACCGAAAATCGATAACCTCTGCCTCCGGTAAACTAATAATGTCCTCTCCGAGCACGCTGTTGGCCGTGTTGTAAATCACTAAGGAGCCAAAAGGTTGACTGCCGCGGGGAACGTCCACATCCACCCGCAACATCACCTATTGAAGGGTTACCCCGGCGCGGTTCAACACAACATCCGAGTAGAACCAAAGCTTGGTAAAGTCGGTTGTCCGCCATTTTTTTTAAAGGCGCGACTGGCTTGCCGGTTTATACCGACGCACGTTGAAAAGTCCTCAAGGCGTTCTCTTTTTTTCTCAAGTTTCCTCAAGGGCATGCTAAACAGAAATGTGCGTCAACAGCGCCACTTCCAGAACCTGATTGTTTGACAGCGTTAACTGCAAGTGCCTATAGTGCGAATCGTTCATCCGTCGTAACCACTCATTTAGGTGAATATGGCTGACCGACCAGCATCATGTCGTCGTCGCGCACCGCTCGCGCGTGTACTGGCTTGCACGCTGCTCATTAGCATCATTTATCCGGTCACGTTAGGCTCCGCACATAGCCACCGACTCGTCTCACAGGGATATCCAAAGGAAGCGGCGAATTCAAGAGGGAAACTTAGCGTTTCGGCCAAGCTTCCGTCTCGGAGCCATTCAACGCGGCATGAGTGTGTTATCTGTCTGCTTCAGCAGCAACTTTTTAGCAGCGCTCTTCACAAAGTGCTTTCGGCGCCGATTCCGGAGTCAGCCGAGCTCGTGCAATCTTCGTCGGTGATTCCAACTTACTTCTCGATAGCGAACAGTCCTCAGCACGGCCGAGCACCGCCGCTTCCGCTCAAATCTAACTGAACCGCTCAACTACCAAACAAACGCCACCGCTTCATTCATTGTGATGAGCGTTTGTGGTGGGCGCCTGACTTCTTCATTTCACTTTTCCAGAGAGGCAAGCAGGATGTTTCAGAAAAGACTCTTGAGACTTGCGTGTTCATTTGCGGTCACGTTCGTTATGTGTGCCACGATTTTCGCTCAGCAACCGTTACCAGTTGCTGCGAAACGGTCTATTACCCTCGATGAGGCAGTGTCGATTTTCTTGCAACAGAATCTCGAGTTGGTTGCGGCCCGCTATGATGTCGATACAGCTGAGGCCGAGAAACTTACGGCTCGGCTACGTCCGAACCCACAGCTGAGCGTTGGTTTGTCGGGGGCGCCGCTGAATCTCAGTGGACCAGTTCTTAGAGAGCAAACCTACGACTATTCCATCTCGACAACGTTTGAACTAGGTGGCAAACGCGCCAAGCGCATCGCTGTCGCGAACGCAAATGCAGATGTTGCTCGTGGCCAATTCGAGATGGTCGTCTGGCAACTAACAAATGATCTAAAGCGCAAGTTCTATACGGTATTACTGAACCAATCGCTGCTCAATCTCGCCAAGGAAAACCAGACGAGTTTTGCCGAGATAGTAAAGCACACCACTGAGCTGTTGAATGCCGGCGAGATTTCCGGTCTTGATTTGGAAAGGCTCGAAGTCGAAAAACTCAAGTTTGACACGGACGTCGCCAATGCCGAGAGGGATTATGAGGTCGCGTTGCGTGACTTGCGGTTCGCGCTCGGCGGCGATTATCGAGTGATGGATATTGAAGTCTCGGGCACGATCGACTATCAGCCTTATCAGTTTTCATTCGTAGATCTCCGCGAGAAGGCGCTCGCTGCCCGGCCTGACTTGAAGGCGGCAAAGTTATTTGAGCGTGCCGCCGACGTCAACATTCGCTTGCAAAACGCTCAGCGCATTCCCGATCTCACCATCGGACCAGGCATCGAGCAGGTTCCATCTGGTCTCAGCACTTTCATCTTCGGCGTCGGCATCAGCCTGCCCACATCTGATCGCAACCAGGGTGAACGCGCCAAGGCCCTCATCGAAAAGCAGAAAGCCCAGAACCAGGAACAGTTCATCACCAACCAGATACTGAGCGACGTAGACAAGGCCCTGGTCGCGTTTGAGATTGAGAAGCGTCGCGTCGATCTCTACCGCAGCGGCGTGCTTGCCAAGGTCAACAACATTCAAAACCTGACAGAGTATTCGATGAAGGCCGGGGAAAGCACGATTCTTGAATTGCTGGATGCGATTCGCACGCGCCGCGAAACACTTGCCAACTTTTACCAGACTCTCTTCGACTACCAGTCCTCGCTGCTCGATCTTGAGCTCGCAACCGCAACGCCGCTGAGCAAGTAAGCGAACGTGAAAGGATTTCAGATATGGCTGAACAAAGAATTTTAGTAATTACGCTAATCGCCGTGGCGTCGTTATGCGGAGCCTGTCGCCGGACTGCTAACTCTCCTGCCTCACCTACGCCCGCGCCGTCGAGTGCAACAGCCCAGTCTGCCTCAGACAAGGCGATCGAAACGGAAATAGTCTCAGCCGCGCCGATCGCCGGAGTAGTTGTGGCAAGCGGAAGGATCCTCGTGCCGGAAGACCGCACCGCGGTCATTGGGCCTGTCAATGAAGGAAGGATCGTTAAGTTGTACGCCGGGCAGG